>CAZTYB010000107.1:0-6487 GCA_964617595.1 uncultured Oscillospiraceae bacterium
GATACGCTGCCGCTGGCCGCCGGAGAACTCGTGGGGATAACGGGTCAGGTGTTCCGGGAGGAGGCCGACTTCGTTGATCATGTTCTCCACCTTGCGCTGGCGATCCGCCTTATCCTCGTACAGGTGGAAATTATACAGACCCTCGGAGATGATATAGTCCACGGTTGCCCGCTCGTTCAATGATGCTGCGGGATCCTGGAAAACCATCTGGATGTTGCGGATCACCTGGCGATCCAGCTTGCGGGGAATCTTACCGGAGATGCGCACGCCCTTGTAAAGGATCTCACCGGCGGACAGGGGGTTGACCCGGATGACCGCACGGCCGATGGTGGTCTTGCCGGAGCCGGATTCGCCAACCAGGGAGAAAGTCTCCCCCTTGTAGATGTCGAAAGAGGCATTCTTAACGGCTTCCACCTTGTTGTCCTTATTGCCAAAGGTGATATCAATATTCTTAACGGACAGGAGGATTTCCTTACCGTTTTTATCCAGCGGCCCGTGTTCCGGGAAAGAGGCTGCCGAATCCGTTATATTTTTCTTTTTAAAAATGGACACGATCACACCTCCTGAATATTGTATGCATCCACCAGGCGCTCATGGAGATTGCAGATGATTGCAGGCTTGTCCACCTTGGGTGCATCCGGATCCAACAGCCAGGTCTTGGCACTGTGGGTGGGCGTAATCTGAATCATGGGGGGCTCCAGGAGCGTATCGATCTTCATGCAGTAGGGGTTACGGGGGGCAAATGCATCGCCGGTAATATCATTGTACAGTGACGGGGGGGTACCGGTGATGGAGAAGAGCTCCGTATTCTTCTCCGCCAGCTGGGGCAGGCTGGACAGCAGCGCCCAGGTATAGGGATGGCGGGGATCGTAGAATACATCCTCCACGGTGCCCAATTCCACGATCTGGCCAGCGTACATCACGGCAACCCGGTCAGCGATATTGGCTACCACGCCCAAGTCATGGGTGATGAAAACGATGGTATAATTGAATTCCCGCTGCAAATCCTTGATCAGTCGCAGGATCTGCGCCTGGATGGTCACGTCTAGTGCCGTGGTGGGCTCGTCACAAATCAGCAGCTGAGGCTGGCAGGACAGGGCGATGGCGATGACGATACGCTGGCGCATACCGCCGGAATACTGGAACGGATAGTCATCATACCGGGCGACGGAGTTGGGGATACCAACTTTCTGCATCAGCTCCAGCGCCTTTGCCCGGGCTTCCACCTCGGAGCACTGCTGGTGCTTGATGATGACGGAGGAAATCTGCTTGCCGATGGTAATGGTGGGGTTCAGGGAGGTCATGGGATCCTGGAACACGGTGGCGATCCGCTTACCACGGATCTGCATCCATTCCTTGGGAGACTGGATATAGGCCAGGTCAACCAGACGTCTACCAACCAGCTGGCCGTCTTTCTCTTCGACGAATTTCACCATGGCGGTGATGCCGGTGTAAACCTCCCGGTGCTCCTTGTCATCATCCCAACGGATGCCCAGTTTCATTGCCTCCTCGAATGCATCCAGGAGCTTGCGCTGAGTCTTGCGCCGGCGCAGGGAATCCACCACGGCCAGGGACATATAAATCTCCTTGGCCAGGATCTCATTGCGCTGAGCAGCGGATTCGCAAACGCTATCGGAAATGTGCTTGGCGTACTCCTCTTTCAGGGCAGCCTTGCGCTTTGCGTATTCGGCCTGGTATTCCTGGTCATGGTTGGCACGCTTCTTGGCGGCGGACTCCATGGCGGCGAAATGCTTCTCAGCGGCCTTGATTTCCTTGTCCAGCTGCGCAATTTCTTTCTGGGTCTGCTTCAGGGCTTCCTTGTCCTTGTTATGGTCAAGGGTCATGCGATGGTTGAACAGCTCCGTGCGGCGGAACTGCAGATCCTTCAGCTTCTCTCTCTGGGCTTTCTTATCCTCTGCGCTTACGGTGTAGCGGCTGCGCTTCTCGGCTTTCAGGTCAAGAATCTGGCGGTAGATTTCTGCGCCGCTTTCATAGCGGGAGAAATAATCCAGTTTTGCCTTGATATCGTCAATTTCGCCCTTGGCATTGTCATTCAAAGGGATACGCACATCGGACAACTCATCATCATCGAAATACAGATGGCCGCTGCTAACATAGCCATTGGATTCCAGCATACCGGCAAAAGTCTTGGTAAAAACGGACTTGCCGGAGCCGGATTCGCCAACGATGGCGATGGACTCATTTTCATAAATATCCAAAGAAGTTTTGCGGATGGCGGACAGCACACGGCCACGCACCCGGAACTTCACTTCCACATCCCGTGCGGAAAGCAATACTTTTCTATCTTCCATAGTACTACCTCCTTACATATGGGTACGGGGATCGGATGCATCGCCCAGATTCTGGCCAACCACATAGAGCACCACGGTGATGATGGATGCAATGGCCACGGGGCTCCAGAACTCCATCTCCCAACCGGGGGTGACCATGGCGGCCTCCGCCGCATAGATCAAGCGACCCAGGGACATATCGCTCATGCCCATGCCGATATAGGACAGGAACACTTCGTAGGAAATGTAGCTGGGCAGTTCAGAAGCCAGCAGGGTAACGATGACGGAAGTCATGAACGGCAGGATATTCTTGGTAGCGATCTTCACCAGGGGGGTGCCCAGGCAGCGGGAAGCCAGATTGTATTCCCGGTCACGAATGATCAGCACCTGGGTACGGATAAAGTACGCAATACCCAGCCAGCCCACGATGGTCAATGCGAACACCATGGTCCAGAACGTGGGGGAGAACAGCATGGCCATGACGGAAATGATCAGGATGGTGGGGACATTGCCGATGATGGTATAAACCTCCATCATGATCTTGTCAACAGTCTTGGAGAATCCCCAAACGGCACCCAGCAGCACACCGATGGTCATATTGATGGCGGCACAGATGAAAGCCAGGGAAATGGAGATCCCGGCACCATTCCAGATGGCATCGAAAGTGGATTCGCCGGAAGCGCCGGAGCCAAGGATCCACTTGATGCTGCTGCCGAAATATTCCATTGCGGCGCTGGGAGAGAGGTGCTTTGCATTGGGATCCAGCAGGTTCGCAAATGCATCGTATTCCGTCAGAGCGGGATAGATATAGGAGAATGCGATCACAAAAAACAGAATCGCCAGAATGACAATATTCAGCTTGTTCCGGAAGAACACACGGAATACGGACTTCCAGTAGGAATACTTAGGGGCTGCAATATGCTCAGACTCGGCTTCGCTGTGATCCACGTGGGCAAACAGCTGTTCCTTCGTCAGGCCGGTTTTCTTCTTCAATTCTTCTTGCATATCTATCACCTGCCTTTGGATGTGAACGAAATTCTGGGATCGACAGTGGACATGAGCACGTCACCCAGGATATTGGAAACGACGGTCAAAATGGCATAGAACAGGGTAACGCCGACGATAACGCCATTATCATACTTGTTGATGGCCTGGGTCAGCAGGTTACCGGTGCCGGGGACGGAGTAAACCCGCTCAGTGATGATGGCGCCGGTCATGGAGAACAGGACACTGCCGGGAATGCCATGGACGATGGGAATGACAGCATTCTTCCACACGTGCTTGGTGAAGATCTCCGTCTCGCTCAGGCCGCCGGAACGGGCGAACTTGACATAGTCGCTGTTCATCTGGTCGATCATATAGCGGCGCATCCACTTCATCAAGTTGGCAACACTGGGCAGCGACAGAGAGATGATGGGTAGAATATACATCAGCTTGCTGCTGGAATCCATATCGAATAGAGTGGGCAGCCCGAAGTAACGTCCGCCGATGGCCTTGAACAGGAAAATATAGGCCAGGGAGGGAACCGCAATGATGAACATAATATATACGGTGCCAATCTTATCCAGCAGACCATCTTTGTACCGCGCCATCAAAATGCCAATGGGCAGGCCAAGGCAGTATGCAAGCACCGTGGAAATCACACCGATCACGAAAGAATAGCCCAATTTGGACATACTTCTCTTATGGGTGACGGTGTTGGTATAGTCATCGTTAAAGCGAGCATTGTAAACCGCATTGATCTCCCGGGAACCGGCAGCATAGGTAGCAGTATGCAGGTCATCCGCACTGTCCTCAGTCAGGCCGGTCTCATAGGTGACGGTACGCTGCTCATAAGAACCCTGAGATGCAGTCATGGTGGTGAACACGTCCACGCCACGGTTGACCGTATAGCTTTCGCCCAGATTCAGGGTCAGGAAATTCTGATGAATATAGGGGAACTGATCGTCAACGTAGAACAGATACTTGTGCAGTGTTCCGTTGCCGATGATGGCGGGGGCAAATTTCTCGCCGCCATAGTAGGGGTCGTGGAGGGTAAAGGTCAGTCCACGCTCACCAATGTCCGTATTCTCGGAGACATAATGGATATTGTCGAAGAAGAACATATTGGTGAAATAAGAGACGACACGGGAAATCAGCGGACGGTCACGGGTGGCGAAAATAACCGCCTTGCCGCCGTCCTTCACCTGGCCGTTGCTCTTCTTGTCCGCATCCAGGCGGACGATGGTATAACCCTGGGATTCATATTCTTCGGTAAACTTCTGGATATATTCTGCTGCAATTTCGCTATCCTTATCCTGAGTCTGGCCGATTTTAACGGCAGCAGACCTGGTCTCCTCGTCGATTTCGCCGACGGAAGCCAGGTTGGTAACATAATCGGAATAGGTCAGATAATCCACATAACCAAAAGCCTTGTAGCGGCTCTGCTCATAAGTCGTTCTTGCATTGCTCTGCATTTTGGAGTAATTCGAGTCGCCTGCAAAAATATTGGTACGATCCATCAGTGAATAGACAAGCACCATGACGAGAACCACGACACAGATCGCAGAGCATATACCCTTTATAATTCTCTGGAGTATATATTTAGCCATATTCTCACCCTTTCTTTGATACGTGGAAGTGTGGAGGAGCCGGAACTCCCCCACACCCCATTCAGTTATTGGCGCTTAATCTTTCAATTAATAAACACCGATGTTCTTGGTCATGTAGCCGTAGGGCTGGATGGTATCCAGGTAGGACTGGGCATCACCGTAGTCGGGACCCCAACCGGAGGTACCGGGAGTGACGTCGTAGTTTGCTTCGTCACCAGTGGAAGTGCGGTAGTAAGCATAGGTGAAGTTGGACTGGGAATCGAACGCAACCAGATCAATGATCACCAGGCCGCCCAGATTCTTCTCGATGGACTGCTTGTAAGCATTGAAGCGGTTCACATAGCTCTCGGAGTAGGTGCCGTAGGGAACGTCCAGATGGATGGGGTTCTCAGCGGAAACTTCCACGCCGATCTGAGCCAGCTCTTCAACAGCCTTGTTCAGGTAGACAACAGCTTCCTCGGGGTTGAACCAGCCGTCGAAACCGTCGCCGGAGCCAACGCCGCCGTCAGCGGTGGGATCCCAAACCTTCAGAGCAACGCCGTCAGCATCCAGCTGAGCCTGCTCGATTTCGGCATAGTAGGTGCCGGCTGCGAAAGTGGTGGCCTCGCCATTGATGTCAATGGTGACATCCTTGCTCAGCTGCAGGAAAGTGCCCTGAGTGTAGGAGTTACGCAGGGAAGCGTACTTCAGCTCTTCACCAACGATGGTGGAGTTGAAAGCGCCACGGTCGAAAGCCATAGCCAGAGCCAGACGGAAGTTCTGGTTGTTCATGGCATGACGGGTGCGAACCTTGGTAGCATCGTCCTGAGTGGAGACACCGATGGTGCTGTCGTTGAAGTTTGCCCAGGTGCCACGGTTCAGGTTCATCCAGCCGCAGTAGGTGGAAGCGGAGTTGATGGTGGTGTAGTGGTACAGATCGAAGTAGGTCTCGGTCTCACCCTCGGGGATCTCTTCCTTAGCCTTGACCAGGGAGGAGGAGTTGAAGCCTACCAGAGCGATGGTGTTGTCCTTGGCTTCGTTGTAAGCACGCATAGTGTCGGAGCCATCGTTGTAGTAGATGTTGATGGCATGGATGTTCATGGCATCAGCATTCCAGTACTCGGGGTTGGCTGCGTAAGAGGTGACGTTGTTCTGAGTGTAGTTGGTGACCAGGAAAGCGCCGCAGTATGCGATGTTAGCGGGAGTGGTGCCGTAGTCACCGGAGGTGTACTCGTCGCCCTCAGCGCCGAAAGTACCGCCCTGGGACTTGTAGAACTCGTAGTTCAGGGGAGCGAAGCAGCCGTAGCCCATCATGGTTACGAATGCGGGGAACTTAGCCTCCAGCTCGTAGACCAGAGTGTAGTCGTCAACAGCGGTGACGCCCACTTCGGAGAAGTCGGTGACTTCGCCGTTGATGTAGTTGTCGTAGTTCTTGATGCCGCAGCCGTCGCTGGAGGACATCAGGTAGCCCAGAGCATCGTTGTTATCGGCCACGTGCATCATGGAGGTGACCCAGTCATTAGCGGTGACTTCGCCAACGACACGACCCTGCTGATCGACCCAGTTCACGCCCTTGCGGATGTGGAAGGTGTAGGTCAGGCCGTCGTCAGAAACTTCGTAGCTCTC
>CAZTYB010000108.1:0-6424 GCA_964617595.1 uncultured Oscillospiraceae bacterium
AAAAGATCACCCCCCAGTCTCTGCGCATGAGCGGCGAGCAGAAGTTCAAAGAGGGGGATCGGCTGGCATTTTCTCAGGAGGCCACTAACCGCACGGATGTATTGGTATTTACCGATCAGTTCCAGTGCTATAAATCCCGCCTGAGCGATTTCGAGGACAGCAAGGCATCCGTTCTGGGTGACTATCTGCCCCAGAAGCTGGGCATGGATGCTGGGGAGAGCGTGCACAGCGTGGTGCTTACCACGGATTACAGTGGCTTTGTGCTCTTCTTCTTTGAAAATGGCAAAGTTGCCAAGGTGCCTCTGAACGCCTACGAGACCAAGACCAACCGAAAGAAGCTGACTGGCGCCTACAGCGATAAGAGCCCGTTGATTGCCGTATATGCCATGGTGCAGGATGACCAGATGGCGCTGTATGCCAGCGACGGAAGAACATTGATCTTCTCCACGGCGCAGCTGCTGCCCAAGACCACCCGCAATACCCAGGGGGTGTCGGTCATGTCGCTGAAGAAGAAAGCGACGGTTTCCAAGGCGCTTCTCCTGGAGCAAAGCGGCATCGAGAACCAGAGTCGCTACCGTACCAAAACCATTCCCGCAGCGGGCGCACTGCTCAAGCAGGAGGACACCCAGGAAAAGCAGGAACGGCTGGAACTATAAAAAAGAGATATTCCGCCGTTATGGACGGGATTGGAGGTCAATGTGAAAGATTTTTGGAAAAAATATGGTTGGATCCTGGAGACTGTTTTGGGTAGTGCACTGTTTGCACTGGGATTCAGTTTGTTTTTGGAACCGAATAACATCAATACAGGTGGCATTTCCGGCCTGGCGCAGACGGTTGCCCATATCCTGAAATTTGACAATGTGGGTATGATCACCATGCTGCTGAACCTGCCGTTATTTCTGCTGGGCGGATTACGGGTGGGGAAGAAATTCTTCGCCGGTTCATTGATAGGCATGGTGGTCAGCGGTTTGCTGATCGATGTATTTTCCGTTATCTCGATTGGAACGCAGGATACCCTGGTCAGTGGAATATATGGCGGTGTGATTTGCGGTTTGGGTGTCGGCATGGTTTTTGCGGCTGGAACCTCCACCGGTGGATCGGATATTCTGGTGCGGCTGTTGAAGCAGCACTATCGCAATGTTCCCATCGGCATTATTTCCACCACCTTTGATGCGTGCGTTGTAATTCTGACGGGTATCGTTTTCCGGGATATCAGTCGGGCACTATATAGCGGAATTACGGTATTCATCACCGGCCGGGTGCTGGATCTGGTAGTGTACCGGTTTGATTATTCTAAAGTTGCGCTGGTAATCTCTGACCATGCGGAGGAAATTGCATCCGATGTGTCGAAAAAACTTGACCGGGGGGTCACTTTCCTGGATGGCCAGGGGTACTATTCCCGCCAGGATAAGAAGGTCGTCCTCACAGTCGTTAAAAAGGGACAATTGGCGGAATTGAAAGAACTGGTTATGGAGCGGGATGAAACCGCTTTCGTTATTGTCCAGGAGGCGCATCAGGTGTTGGGTGACGGATTCTCCCACTATTCCAAGGATGCACTGTAGGGAATAGTGCCCCTTTGCGGGTTTGCCCCTGAATTTCCCGGATGATTAAGGAAGAAAAAGTTGAAAAAAAGCTTGACTTTTCTTCTTTAGAATGGTAATATAGCAACGCCGCATTGAAGAGGTTTAAGTCAGTGCGCTTTTGCGCTGTACCTCAAGAGCGAGACTACACAACTAAAGTAGGTGAAACAAATGAAAGCAATTATCGTAACCGGAGGCAAGCAGTACACCGTGTCCGAGGGCGATGTCATCTTCGTTGAGAAGCTGGGTGTCGAGGCCGAGGCCAATGTCAAGTTCGACCAGGTTCTGGCCGTTCTGGATGGTGAAAACTCCAAGATCGGTGCTCCCGTTGTGGAGGGCGCTGCTGTCGAAGCCAAGGTTCTGAAGAATGGCAAGGGCAAGAAGCTCCACGTCCTGAAGTACAAGGCAAAGAAGAACGAGAAGAAGAAGATCGGCCATCGTCAGCCCTATACCAAGGTGGAGATCACCAAGATCGCTCTGTAATTTATGACAAAGTGCGAATTTTTCACCCAAGATGACAGAATCACCGGATTCTCCATTTCGGGTCACAGCGGCTATGCTGAGGCGGGTGCGGATATTGTTTGCGCCGCCATCTCCGCTGTTGTTACCATGGCTGAGGCCACCATCAATGATGTGTGCGGCGCTAAGGCCAAGGTTCGTGTCAAGGATGCGGATGCACGCATTACCTTGATGCTCCCCGCTTCCTGCGATGAGGAGGAGAGCGTTCAGGCAGTTCTTGCCGGGATGCTGCTTACCCTTTGCAGTCTGCGGGATGATTATCCTGATTATATCGAAGTTTTGGAGGTGTAACATAATGCTGAAGATTGGTATTCAGTTCTTCGCTCACCACAAGGGCGGCGGTTCCACCAAGAACGGCCGTGATTCCGAGTCCAAGCGGCTGGGTTGCAAGCGTGCGGATGGTCAGTTCGTTCTGGCTGGCAATATCCTGGTTCGCCAGAGAGGCACCCACATTCATCCCGGCACCAATGTTGGTATCGGCAAGGATGATACTCTGTTCGCACTGATTGACGGTACCGTCAAGTTCGAGCGCATGGGCAAGGATCGCCGGAAGTGCTCCGTCTACGCTGAGCAGTAATTCCGTATAGCCCTCAGAAGGACTGCTGCATTTTTGCCGCAGTCCTTTTTTTAAATATCAGTTGTTTGGTGAATGATGAAAGCAGAGTGAATTTCCCTCTTTTTTCACCATTCACCAAGGTTATTCCTTTATTTGAGGAGGTTATTTCAGATGTTTGTAGATAAAGTGCAAATCACGGTGATCGGTGGCCGGGGCGGCGATGGCGCAGTCGCTTTCCACCGGGAAAAATATGTGGCTTCCGGCGGACCCGACGGCGGTGACGGGGGTCATGGCGGGAGTGTTATCCTCCACGTGAACGACAATCTGTCCACGCTACTGGATTTCCGTTATAAGCGGAAGTATTCTGCCCAGGCCGGTGCCAATGGCCTGGGGCGGAAGATGAGCGGCAAGAGGGGAGAACCCCTGATGATCGATGTGCCCCGGGGTACCGTTGTGCGGGATGCCGAGACGGGGAAGATCATCGTGGATATGTCCACCGGGGAGGATTTCGTAATTGCCAAGGGCGGCCGGGGCGGCTGGGGCAATGCCCATTTCGCCACCGCTACTCGTCAGGTTCCCCGCTTTGCCAAAGCCGGACTTAAGGGGCAGGAGCGGAACGTGATCCTGGAGCTGAAACTGCTGGCGGATGTTGGCCTGGTGGGATTTCCCAACGTGGGCAAATCCACCCTCCTCTCCGTTACGTCCAATGCCAGACCCAAAATCGCCAACTACCATTTCACCACCCTTTTCCCCAATCTGGGCGTGATCTACGTGGACGAGGGCGTTTCTTTCGTAATGGCGGATATCCCCGGCATTATCGAGGGCGCCGCAGAGGGTGCCGGTTTGGGGCATGATTTCCTGCGGCATATCGACCGTTGCCGTCTGCTTGTCCATGTGGTGGACGTGTCCGGCAGTGAGGGACGTGACCCGGTGGAGGATTTTAATGCCATCTGCGATGAGCTTGCCAATTACAGTGTGGATTTGAGCAATCGTCCCATGATCGTTGCGGCCAATAAGATCGACCTGCTGCCCCCGGACAGTGACAATCTGGAGCGGCTGAAAGCCTGCGTGGAGGCTGCCGGATGCGAACTGTACGAGATTTCCGCCGGAACTACTCAGGGTACCCGGAATCTGATGCGTGTGGTTGCAGAAAAACTGCGCACGCTCCCCCCGGTGACCATTTATGAGCCGGAGTATGTGGAGCTTGTGGCCGAGGCGGGGGATCCCAGCGAACTGACCATCGAGCACCTGGGCAGCACCTGGGTCATTACCGGCGATTGGCTGGAGCGGCTGATATTGAATATCAATTTTGACGACTATGAATCCCGGAACTATTTCGATCTTCAGCTGCGCAAATCCGGCCTCTTCACCCGGCTGGAGGAAATGGGCATCCAGGATGGGGATACCGTGGATATCTACGATTTGCAGTTCGATTATCAGCGTTAAGGTGTGATTGACAATGGCAGCGATTTTATCCAAGGCAGGTTGCTTTGTTGCGATGATCGTTTTGGGCTACTGTTTGCGCAGAGCGGGATTCTTCAGGACGGAGGATTTTGGTCTCCTGTCCAAAATTGTTCTGCGGATCACTTTACCCGCATCCATTGTATATAGTTTTTCTGGGAAAGAGATCGACGTTTCCATGCTCCTGCTTTGCCTGCTGGGCTTCGGATTTGGAATCATCTATATCCTTGCTGGCTATGCTGTTTCCAGCGGGAAAGAGCGGAAAGCGTTTTCTGTTCTGAATCTCTCCGGCTATAATATCGGGAATTTTACAATGCCCTTTGCGCAGGGCTTTTTGGGTGCAACGGGGGTGATTACCACTAGCCTCTTTGATACGGGTAATGCGTTCATCTGTCTGGGGATGGCCTATAGCATGGCGGCGATGATCCAGCGGGGAGAGAAGTTCTCGGTAAAAAAGATCATGCTGGATTTGGTACATTCCGTTCCCTTTGTCACCTATATTCTGATGGCTGCCTTGACTCTGCTGCATATCCGCTTGCCCAACCCGGTGACGGAATTGGCCGGATTGATTGGCAATGCCAATGCATTCCTGGCGATGCTGATGCTGGGGGTGGGGTTCCGGATTTCCGGTGACCGTAGCCAAATCCGAACCATCCTGAAGCTCCTTTCTGTACGCTATGGGCTTGCGGTGGTGATCGCATTGGGATGCTTCTTCCTGCTGCCGATGGAACTGGAGATCCGCAAAACCCTTGTGATTCTGGCCTTTAGTCCCATTGCTTCCGCTGCTCCGGCCTTTACCGGTGAGCTGGGCGGGGATGTGGGGCTTTCCAGTGCGGTCAATTCCATGTCCATTGTAATCAGCTTGATTTGTATTGTAGCGATTCTTTTGATTATGATGTGAGAGAAAATCTCCTGCCCGTGACGTTAGGCAGGTGTTCGTAAAACAGAGGTAATTATAATATGCTCTGTGAAAGGAAAAGGATCATGGAATCTTTGGATTCCATGATCCTTTTCTACAATTTCGCTTAATTATCCCACGGCAATTCCCAAATTGTGATTAAACAACACTCTCCAACGTTAACTAATTCGTTTGTAGGCGGGATGTATGATACATGCAAGTAAGCTTTTGTTTCAAGGACATCAACCAAGGGAGTTTGATCGACAATTCGAGATACTATGCGAATACATTCGTTTCTTTCAATCTTAAGGGAATCATATTGAAACGGAATGCTTATTTCGATAAAATTGTTGTTCGCCCAATACGTTCTCCAGGGCCTACCATTTTGTTCAAGGAAAATACCACTACAACTAGCAAGTGCTTGATTAACTTTCTCATCAAAGTATTTTTTGTTAACCTCATTGCACCTTAAATGCAGAAATCCTCGACATATTGTCTTTGGTAAATTGGCCCTATGTAGCTTTTCCTCCAATTCAATATAACCTGGAGCAAAAAAGCAACACATATTTGCGCAATGGTTATATTGTTTGAACACATAGTTTTTTTTGATATATCGTCGAATCCTATTAAACAAAGGGGTCGCTTGTTCTTTTGCGGCAGGGACAATTGCAATTTTTCCCGCAAATCGTCCTTGTGTCTCTACTTTCGATGGATGTGACTGCATACCACAAGAGTCAAAGCCTATAAGATTTTGACAAAAACGATCTCCTATGTAATAGGTTCCACCAGACATATGCAAATCAAACATCAAAGAGTTTATAGCTTCACTTTGAGTAAGAACGATATTTCTCATGCTTCCGTCACGATGAGAAAGGTTATACCCACTTTCATATAAAAAGTGAACAAAGTCATCAATATCTTTTTCTGCCTGCAACACTTCTATCGTCATATAGCCCTCGATCCTTAAGAATTACAACTTAATTGTACGCAACAAATTTAACAAGATTACCAGTTTTACGCAAATCATTCATCGCACGCAATTCACGCGCAATCGCCTGCCCCGTTTTTGTTGCTCTGCCAACTTGGACATATGTTGTGACACCATTTTTACTAACAATCAAATCAGGATATCTGTACTTATTTGTACCCGGTATATAGACTCTAGATTCCGAGAGAGAAACGTTATATCCTTGACTTGAGTATTCATTACGAAGCTCGGCAATTTTATTTCTATGAGCACTTCCTCCATGACGGCCGCCAGGATTCTTACATGTATTATGTACCAATACCCCAGTATCTGAGACATAATATGTATGATAATCCTCAACATTGAAGTTATAAACTGTTACAGGTGCTTCCAGAATCTCATGCTGAACCTTTTCAACAACGACATATTCGCCATTGACGAGG
>CAZTYB010000109.1:0-6226 GCA_964617595.1 uncultured Oscillospiraceae bacterium
GGGGGGTGGATGTGCCCACCGCCACGCTGATGGTCATGGAGGAGGCGGATCGGTTCGGCCTGAGCCAGCTCCATCAGCTCCGGGGACGGGTGGGGCGGGGCAGCAGCAAGAGCTACTGCATTCTCACCACCCATACCCAGAATACGCAGACCATCCAGCGGTTGAAAGCCCTGTGCAAAACCACCGATGGTTTCCGCATTGCGGAGGAGGACTTGAAGCTCCGTGGCCCCGGAGATTTCTTCGGCTCCCGTCAGTCCGGGTTGCCCGCTTTCCGGGTGGCGGATCTGAGCTTTGACATGGGACTGCTGAAGCAGGCGCAGGAGGCATCCGCCCGCTGGATCGACCAATACGGCACCCAGGATACGCCGGAGGCGGAGGCACTGCGCCAGCGGGTGGCGCAGCTGTTTGCCCGTGCCCAAGGAACCATGAATTGAGGAGGGGAACTGATTGACGGAATTATTATTGCGCCTGTTTGTGCCGGAGCATGGGGCGGATACCCCCCGGGTGCACGGAGCCATCGGCCGCCTGGCGGGGCTGACAGGGATCGGGTGCAATCTGCTGCTGGCGGGGCTGAAAATCCTTGCGGGACTGCTCACCGGCAGCGTTGCCATCGTGGGTGACGGAATCAACAATCTGACGGACTGCGCATCGTCCCTGGTGACCTTGCTGGGGTTCCGCATGGCGCAGCGCCCGGCGGATGGGGAGCATCCTTTTGGCCACGGGCGGTACGAATATGTTTCCGGCGTGGTGGTGGCGGCGCTGGTGCTGATGGCGGGGGCGGAATTGGCGAAAAGTTCCATCGAGAAGATGATCCATCCCCAGAGCGTGGAATTCAGCGCCGTGAGCTTTGGCATCCTGATTTTTTCGATTCTGCTGAAACTCTGGATGACCCAATTTAACCGGAAACTTGCCCGGCGCATCCACTCAGCAACCCTGGAGGCAACCGCCCAGGACAGCCGGAACGATATCGTTGCCACTTCGGCGGTGGCGCTCAGTTGTTTGGCAGAGCGGAGCTTTGGGGCACATCTGGATGGAGTTGTGGGCATGGGGGTGGCCGGATTTATCCTGTGGTCGGGTATCAGCCTGGCCAGGAGCACGGTATCCCCCCTGATCGGGATGCAGGCGGACGAAACACTGGTGCGCAATTTGACCCAAATGATTCTGGCGCACAAGCGGATCTTGGGCATCCATGATCTGCTGATCCATGACTATGGCCCCGGGCATATTTTTGCCACCGTCCATGCGGAGATGGATGCCAGTGAGCCGCCCCTGGATGCCCATGACCAACTGGATCACATCGAGCAGGAGGCCATGCGCCAGCTGGGCATCCATCTGGTGATCCACTATGACCCCATCCCCGAGAGCGAAGAATGGGCAGCTTACCGCCGCATGGTGGAAAAATGTGCCAGCCGGGTCTGTGACGGGGCAACGCTGCACGATCTGCGGGTGGTGGACTACCAGGGGGAGAAGAAACTTGCTTTTGACCTGGCGGTGCCCTACAGTCTGGAAATGGAGGATGGGGAAGTGATCTCCGCCCTGCAAGGGAAATTGCAGGGGGCGGGATGTAATCTGCCTGCGGAAATTTGTATCGATCGGGAAGAATAGTTGCATTTTTCTGTGAACTATGGTATAAAATAAGTAAAATGAGCGGTATATTCACCGCTTTGAAAACGGAGTGTTAATGATTATGAATGTCCATGAGTCCGGCGAAATGTATCTGGAAGCGATTTTGGTGCTGTGGCGAAAGAATAACTATGTTCGCTCCATCGATGTGGGGGAATATCTGGGTTATTCCAAACCCAGCGTGTCCCGGGCGATGGGCTTGCTGCGCAAGGGCGGCCTGATCACCGTGGAGAAGGACGGTGCATTGCTGCTGACGGACGAGGGGCGTGCCATTGCGGAAAAAATCTATGAGCGGCATACGGTGCTTTCCAGCGTGCTGATGCAGCTGGGCGTGCCGGAAAAAATCGCATCGGAGGATGCCTGCAAAATCGAGCACGTGATCAGTGACGAGACTTTCGACATCATCAAGCAGCACATCGCCGCCCACCAGGGGGAGAACCCATGAGCGCCTGCGGCAACTGCTCCGGCTGCGCCAATGCCGGGAATTGCGGCGGGTGCAGCGGCTGCGCCTCGCTGTCCCTGACGGAAGCGGAGATGCGCTTCCTGCGCCTGCTGGGGCAGGTGGCGTTCCTGCCGGTGGCTCGGCGGGCGGATAGCGAAGAGCCCGTCTATCTGGAAGACGGGAAAGCGAAACAGGAAGAGATGTCACTGGTGATCCAGTGCCTGGAAAAGAAAGAATTGATCCGCCTGGACTATGACAAGCCCCTCAGGGGGGCGGATATGGGGCGCTATGGCCGCTATGGTGTCCATGGGAGCATCGCCCTGACACAGCGGGGGCAGAATGTGCTGGAACTGCTGGAATATCAGGGGTATCAAGAAGAATAAGGGAACCTCCCGGAGTCGTTAAGGATTCCGGGAGGCTTTTTCATTCAGAAGTTTTTTGGGGGATGCCTCCGACATATTGCAGGGCGCACAGTGCACCGATCCCACCGAGGCAGGCGGACATGATACCGTAGCTGAATGGGGCTCGGTTGCCGTGGCGCTGGACAAAATATTCCATATATCCTGCGCCCCCCAGCAGCGCCAGCATGGCAGCCCACACAAGCAGATACCACCATTTCATTCCGCTTTTGCGCACCATCCTCACGGCAAAAACGGCGCTGACGGCAACGATGCCCAGCGCACTGAGCAGCTGGACGATGCTGACGAAACCGTTGCTGCGCAAGGCCAGGGAATCATAGCGGGTGCTGTCCAGCACTGCCTGGCTCAGGCAATATAGCAGCAGGAAAACAAGCGCCGTATCCCCCCGCCTGCGCCGGGGGAAATGGGAGAAGCACACGAGGGCAATGAAAATCAGGGCGCTTACCCCGGACTGGATCACGAAAGTGGCCAGCCGGTATTCTGCCTCGCCGGAGGCAACATTGGTGACCGGATAGGCGAAGGGAAGCCGGCGCAAATGGGCAAGCAGCTGCCCCCGGTCGGCGGCATTGAAGAAGCAGGAGAGCCGCCCGATTGCAATCCCGGCGCATAGACCTAAGCCCATACCATCCAGCATGGCGGCGGGGGAGCGGATCAGCCCCATCCACCGGAGCCCCATGGACGTGACGAAGCAACCGGCGAAGACCCCCATGAGGGTATAGCCCCCGGAAGTATAGTCGGTGACGGCATCCCAAAATCCCCGGTAGCAGTCCGGCCGGAAATACCAGTGACTCACCCGCCCGAAAACCAGCGACAGCACGATCACCATGGGGATCGCCGCCGGGGCAGCACGGCGCTCCTGGCCGGGTGGAACATGGGCAAGGAACAGACAGATGCCCACCGCCCAACCCAGGGCGATCACGATGGAATCCCAGTAGAGGAAACCACCGTCGAAGATGAATGCGATTTTACGCATCTGCTTCCCCTCCTGACTCGGATGCAGTCTCCGGAATGGCGGTGGCGAAATAGAGAATGTCGCTGATTTTGCGCTGATAGCCGTACAGGACGGCATTCACCAGTTCGCCATCCATGGCGATTACGGCGGTTTGTCCCCCGTCCAGGGCATAGGCAGTCCGGATGCCCCGCCGCTGCAAATTCTGGGCGAAACGATGGATGGTTGGGGTCTGCTGGTGCTCCCCCTCACTGTTCACCACCGCCAGCAGATAGTGCAGCTCCCCCAGCTGGCACAGGGCGGAGCGGGGATAATGGTCGTTGATTTCGCCGTAGGCATAATATTCCGGGGTGACGACCTGGCCGTCTTCGATCAGGATGGGGCCGAAAGCCAGGCTGAATTGGATCTTGTTCTCGTTTACGAATTCCTGAAATTGGGCGGCATCCCGGCTGTCGGACTGGCGGGTAAAGAGGAGATTCCCATTTTCGTCAATATAGCAGGTATCTACCAATCCGTTGTCCACCCGGCGCACCACCCCGCCATATACCAATGTGCCCGCCCGGCGGTAATGGTAGAAATCTCCGGAGGAGGCAACCACCGCATTGACGCTCCTTGCCATTTCCGTGGTGATGAACAGTTTGTCGGAGCCAAATTCTCCCCCGGCCAGGAAGCGGCGGAACTGGGATGGATGGGCAATTTTGATTTCGGAAAAGGTATAAACGCCCCCGTCCAGTGCCTCTTTCCAGGTGATGGCCAATATGGTTTCGTCCAGATAATACTGGATGCAGCTGCCGGGAAGGGGCGAAATCTCCGGGGAGAAACAGAGCCGCTCCCCGCTCAGGATTTCCGCTTCCCCCAGGAATGCCAGCTCCCCGGCATCCTGGGTCTGCCCAAACCGGGCGGGGTCGGGAGCGGGGGCGGATAATGCATCCTGGTTGATCCAGTAGATGTGCTTTTGGGCAGTCAAACCCTGCAATGTTTCGCACAACCGGCGGGAGAGCTGCATCCCCATTTCGGTGCCGATATTGCCGGTGGCGCCAAGGGGGAGGGGATCCCCCGCATGGGCGACCCCACTTGCCAATAGGCAGATCACCAGCGCCCCGGACAGGAGCCAGGGGAGAATAAGCGTCCCCCTGCCCCGCTCGGGGGTGCCGGGGGCTGGATATAGATCATCGGTCATGAAATTTCCTCTTTTTGCTTGGAATTTATCCCAATATTCCGCCGGATAGGGTGCAAAGGAGCGCCTCATCGGGAAGAATCCACCATCGCCCATCGCCGTGCACCAATGTCAGGGATAGGCTGCGCTCGGAGGGAACGGCATTTTCCAGAGCATTTTCGGCGCAGGAGCGAATGACGGATTGGAGGAAGTCCTCCCGATAATTGTGACTCTCGTCATACACATCGGACATTCTCTTGGTGCGGGAGATGGTGGATTCCAGGAACTCGGGGGCGGAGCGTTCCATGGACTGCAATATGGCCGGAATGTCCAAACCCACGATCGTCACATCCATCCGGATGCCTTCCTCTGCGGGGTAACACGCCCCAATGTCGGAGCACGCCAAGCCGGAGGAAAAGGCATCCCAGACTAGCTTTCCCGCTTCCCCCGCTGCGCTGTTATCCGGGCATAATCCGGGGCAACCGTATAAGAATCCGGAAGCCCCCGAAAAATCGCCCCGCTCCAGCGTATCCAGAAAATTTTGGGCGCACAGCGCTGCCCGGGGGGTGGAGCCAAGGATTTTGGGAGCGGCATGGCGCTGGGTGATGCATATGGCGATTGCCCCCGCCCCAAGGCAACCGCCCAACAGGGCGAATAGACGGGAAAAGGTAAAAAGATGTTTTTTCATGTCAGCCCCCAGCAATTCCGATATGGATCGACAATAGGATTTCCCATTGGGGGGCGGTTTATTCCAGAAAACGTTCGGAGCAATGGGATAGAAAAGAAATCTGCCTCTTCAGGATTTGCAAAAGTTCCCCAGCGGTTTCTTTCCGGCCGCCGTCCAGCCATGCTTTTAGCATACTGATGGTTACGCCGGTGCGGATGGACATGAAGTACCTTGCGTTCCTTTCATCCATCCCCGGCAAGGTACCGTAAGACCGCTCCAAAGTCTTTGCATTTTTCATATGACAGGCGTAGATGATGTCCTGACGGTTGATGTCCATGAGTAGTTTCAGAATGTCGCTATGCTCCGTCCAATAGGAAAAATAGCCCTGCATCAGTTGCCATTCGTCAGGTATGCCTTTCGGCTGACCAAAGAGCAAGGCCTCCCGAAAGGCAAGGTCACACCGCCAATAGAGAATGTCCGACAGATTATCAAAACAGCGGTAAATCGTTGTTCGTGCCACACCGGAGGCTTTCTGCACATCGGTAACGGTGATTTGGTCAAAAGATTTCTTTTCAAGGCATTGCAGCAGTCCGTTATAAATCAAATCCGCAGACTGTGCGGCTCGTTTGTCATTGCTGATGTGATACATTGTTGTCCTCCCTGTATTTGCTCAAATATCCGTCACCCCATGTATAGCTGTAAGGTGTATTTTCGTTTTTTAACAACTTTTCGGGCAGATTCAGGGAAATGCCACCCAGCACCATACCGCAGACAATGGCAAGAATCAATTCCGTAACCGTAGGTGCTGACTGGGTAAAGAACGAAATGATGATGCCTACTGCAATAGGGAGATACCCGAAAATGGTGGTTGCCATGCCGGGGCTGTAAAGGGTGCGCTTGCCTTTGCTATGAAATTGCCGATAGAGGAAAATGCCGCCGGAGAAATGACCGAATACCTCGGCACAGCACA
>CAZTYB010000110.1:0-6220 GCA_964617595.1 uncultured Oscillospiraceae bacterium
ATTTGTATAAGCTAGTTAATTATTAATACTGCATTAGCTAAAGCCGCCAGTTTTCATACTGAAAACTGGCGGGGTTTGGTCCGGGCTGCGGGATTCGAACCCACGGTCTCTTGAACCCAAATCAAGCGCGATACCAAACTTCGCTAAGCCCGGATAAGAAAATATAAAATTGTTGCCGTTGTGGTCAAATATGTGGTCAGGGAAATTCTACCACATTTTCAGCGAACTTTCAACGGCGAAAATAAAGAGAGTTTGCGAAGAAACAGGGGCATATCCAACATTTAAAACGATCGAACCAATTTGGTGTTCCAGTACCCAAAGCAGGCGCGCTACCAACTGCGCTACACCCGGTTCTTCAGAACAGAGCCTATTTTAGACCAGAATAAGGAATAAGTCAAGGGGGAATTTTGTTATTTCCCGGCGAACAAATTTGTGCTGACCATTCGCTGCGGGGATTCGACGAAAAGCTTGACAATTCGATGGGGGTATAATAGTATTACTGAGGAAACTCTGGAATGATGTAGAGCATATGGAGGAACAACGATGAGCATCACGATTTCAACCTGCTTCCCCGGCCACTGGGAAAGAACTTATACTACCACAACAACGGTTACATCAAACAATGGGGTTGGTTTCGCAAATTCGAATACAACGGCATCGGATTCTTTTCGATTCGGACCGAACCGACTGGGGCAATCGGGAGCGAAGATCATTTTTTACAATGAAGCCAAGAAAGATATTAAGTATGTTCATTTCAAAGTACTTGCTATGAACAGTGTAAATGACACCATTGGAATGCCAATTACACTGAAAGCGACAGGCCCCATAAAGAAGCACTCGCTTAGCAGTAATGTTTGGGATTATATCTGGAATAATCCAACCATTCGTGGTGTTGTGATACTGGAAGTGACGATAGAATACTTCGATGGGTCAACAGAAAAGCAATGCCCAATGCCGTCCCCTGGGGAGAAGAAACTGAATTTGGACGGTTCCGTTGGACATACGCTCCGCAATCCCATCCTTTTGGCATCCACTTTGGTTGCGGGAACGATTTTAAATAATCTGTGGACCGGGTGGGGAATGAGCGGCCTGTTTTCAAAATCGAATGTGTTGGCGATTGTAATGGCTTTCCTGGGGATTGCAACCATTATTTTTTCCAGACAGATGAAGAACCGACGTGGGACGGTTGCCTGCGGCACCATCATGTCAGTGCTGGGGATTATCCAAAGTATTGCATACCTGTTCAAGCAAATAAATGTGCTCCGTTTTTATAGGCGCATGAGCGAATCTTTTACAATTTCTTGTGTGGAAATTGTCATGCAAATTGGGACGATTCTGATGCTTGTGCTCCTGCTGCTGGCCGTGTTCAATTCTGGAAAAAACTATAGTAAGCGGAAGAAAATGATAACAACGACGGTCGCTTGGCTGTGTTCTTGCGCTGGCGTTATATGGATCGTTGCAGGCGTGATCATATCCGGGGGAATCATTGATGCGCAGGTTGGCACCCTGGGGATTGATATTGCACTGAAAATGTTGCTCTGGGGATTTGTAGCGGCTGTAGCAAATCGTTGCAGATGCAATTACGATATAGAGTAAACGAGGGTTAGATGCTTTTTATAGGATACTTCCCTTTGGAGTGTCGCCTGAAAGACAGTAAAAAATGAATTAGGTAGAACGGGCATGATTTCGGTCATGCCTGTTTTGCTTTTATTGTACGGAATAAGCAAGGAAAAACGGGGAACAATGGAAATAAACAGTGAAGAAAGGAAGCGCCAAATGTCCGAAATATTCACGGATGAGCAAATCAGGGCGATCTTCGGCGGGGCAGGGGATTTTATGGTGCGGGAGCTTCGGTGCAATGGGATTGGGCTATTTGCCTATGCCATTGACGGATTGACTTCCGGTGCGGATACATCGGAATTTGTGTTCAAACCTCTGACGGAGCATTTAACCGGCGCAACGGCAGCCGAATTGTATAAAAACGCAATGAATGGAGAGATCTATAACAGCGTGGCGCAGGAATGCGCCGATTTGCAGGATGCTGCACTGAAATTGGTGAATGGATTTTGCGTTGTGCTGTTCCCGGGGGCGGGCGCCATTGCTTTCGAAGTAAAAACAGGGGAGAAGCGGGGATTATCATCGCCGGAAGTGGAGAACACGGTGAAAGGTCCCAAGGATGCCTTTACCGAAACCGTTCGCACCAATACCAGTCTCCTCCGCCGCCATTTGCGCACCCCCGCTCTGCGGCTGGAAGAAAGCCGAATTGGGACAAAAAGCCTGACCAACGTGACGGTTGCCTGGGTGGAGGGCGTGACACCGGCGGAACTGGTGGAGCGAATGATGCAGCGGCTGCGCCGTATGGATGTGGATGACTTCCTGACTCCGGGAGCGGTGGAAGAATTCGTTACCGGTTCCCGGGCGACGGCTTTCCCGTTGCTGCAATACACGGAGCGGGCGGATACCTTTTGTTTGGGGCTGTTGGATGGCCGTGTGGGATTGCTGATTGATGGGTTACCCCTGGGGTATCTGGCGCCGGTGGATTTGGGTTGCCTGATGGAGAGCCCGGAGGATTTCAGCCGGGATTACGTCAGCGCATCCTGCATCCGGATATTGCGCTATGGGGCGCTGATCCTTAGCTTGCTGCTGCCGGGGTTCTATATTGCTCTGGCGGAATTTCATCAGCAAATGATTCCGCTGTCCCTGCTGCGCACCATGATCGAGAGCAAACGAAATGTGCCCTTTTCAACGGCGGTGGAGGTACTGGGTCTGCTGATTGCCTTTGAACTGTTACAGGAAAGCGGAATTCACCTGCCCCAGGCCGTGGGACAGTCCGTATCCACGGTCGGCGGGATCGTGGTGGGTACGGCGGCGGTGGAAGCGGGATTTCTCTCCCCGGCAGCGCTAATCGTGGTCAGCGGGGCAGGAATATGCGGATTCGTGCTGCCGAACCGGGATCTGGCGGAGGCAATCCGGGTCTGGCGGTTTGGCATCGGATTGCTGGGAGCGGTGGCCGGACTCTTCGGGGTGACGGTTGGGCTGATCGTGCTGGCAATTCATCTGGGCGGTTTGCAGAGCCTGGGCGTGCCGTACCTGTATCCGTTCCAGTCCGCCGGAGCGGGGATCCTGCGGCACCGTCTGCGCCATCATACCAGACAGAATCCATTTCCGGGGAGGCAAAGGGGTTGAAAAATTGGCTCGTTCTGATTGTACTGCTGCTGGCGCTGGCTGGGTTGCCCTACGGGGGGACGGAGTTGGGGGAGCTGCACCCCGTATCCCTCCTGCTGGTAGAAATGGACGGGAAAAAGATAACCGTGCAAACTGATACCCGCCAGTATGGAGCAGGGGAGACATTGCCCCTGGCACTGGGGAATTTAGAGGAAACCACAGCGGGGCATATTTTCCTGGATACCGTGGCGAATCTGGTACTGACGGAGGGAACGCAGGAGCTGATTGGGCAGTGGAAACAGCTTCTGCGCCCGGGGGTTCGGGTCTGCCTTGCGGCGGATGAAGTGGATGCCAGGGCAGCGGGGGAATACCTGTTGACCCATATCCCGGAATGCAGGCTGGAGCAGGCGAAAGAAGATACGAAATTCCAGACATTGCGCAGTGTGGAGGGAGGATATCTCCTTGAGGAATGAAAAACAGAATCGACCTTTTTTTCATTTGGCGCTGATGATTCCTGCGGCGGAGGCAGCGGCGGGGCGGAACTGGCTCCCCACACTGGTGCTGGCGCTGGCTGCGGCGGCGATGTGCATCTGGATGAATATGCAGCCAAAGTGGGATTATCCGTGGCTCTTTCGCTTGCGGTGTTTCGGCGCAGTGTTCCTCCTGGCGGGGATGTTGGAATGGGCACATAGCAGCTGGCCGGGGGAGCAAGCGGAGTATATTGTGCCCGGGGTGCTGCTCTTCCTGGCGGTTTATGCCGTATGGCGTGGGAGCGCTGTACCGGCGGCCAGCGTGCTGCGGTATGGTGTTTATCTGGTGCTGGGTATTTTGGCGCTGTACGGTGCGTTGAAAATCCGGCCGGAAATGCTTCTGCCCAGGGCGGAATTGCCGGATATGGATTTGGCCTGGGTTTTACTGCTGCCATTGATCTGGGCAACAAAAGGAGCAAGTTCCATCCCCATGAATGGACTGGCGGCGGTTTTATCATCGGTGCTGACCGTGGGCTACACTTCGCTGTATGCTTACAGCCGGAGCCTCTCCATTGGGATGACCAATACTCCTGCTGAGAGCTTGACGGCCTGCGCATTGTCGGTTGGTTGGTTCGCTGCGTTCTGCTACATTCTCGGTGGGGTAAAAAAAACGGGGCGGGGGAATGCTTCGCTGTGGTGGATTGGCCTTTTGGCCTACGGGATCTATGCTTCGGGCATTCGCCTCCCGGCATCGACTTGCTTGATTATCGAGCTGGCAATTTGGTTTGTTGCCCCCCTTGCTTGCAGCGCAGTGGCATCAATGAGAAAGTTCTTTGCTCATCCTGGAGGAGAAAATAAAGAAATTCCTTGACAGCGGCTCCATTCTTCGCTAAAATAGGCCATGCAAACCATTTCCGGGTGCGCAATACAAAAGCTCACCCGGAGTTACCTATGCCCCAGTAGCTCAGTTGTATAGAGCAATCGCCTCCTAAGCGATAGGTCGGAGGTTAGAGTCCTCTCTGGGGTGCCAAAAAGCTGCAATCCATTTTTGTGGATTGCAGCTTTTTTGTGGGAGGTTGCCTGTGTGTTTTTTATTTCAAATTAATAAGCAATCATAGATAAATTTCTTGCACGATCAATGCCGACAACACAGCTACAATCGCAAACAGCGGGATACCTCGCAGAAATGAACCGATGTGTTTGCTGGGGTCTTGGTAGTGCTTTTTCTCCGGCAGGAACGAAAAGCGGATACGCTTGGTGTTTTGCCACCACAGCAGGTCGATAATCACGAGGTCAAACAGTCCCAGTCCTTCGCCCAAGGCAAGGAAAAAATAAAATGCCGTTTTAAAGTCATTCAATCCGAGGACATTTTTGAGAGCGAATCCCAAAACGGAAAACACGACCGTAAAGAGAAACAGGTTTCCAAACAAGATGGATACGATAGATTTCTCCTGCGGTGCAGATTTCCCTAACACCGGATGTTTACGAACTGCTTGCTGTACGGCATCGGGATAGGAACGCAGTCCGGCGAGGTTCTTTTTGTCTGTGCCTGCGCAGAGGAAACAGATGAACCAGTATAGAAAGTAAAATGCAAAAGCAATTATGTATTTCATACCAGTGCCTCCTCACCAAATCCAAAGCATCAATGCGCTGCTGAGAAAACCTGCCACAATCGCAAAGGGCACCACAGGCAGGCACACCTTCACATGAAACCATTTTTGGTGATATTCTTTTTCCATGTGTTCTGTTCCCGGAAGCCGAACACGCTTGATGTTGGCAAACAAGACCCAGTCCAAGAAAAATGTATCCCACGCAAACACGCAGAGCATATAAACCCAAGTCAGCCCCACGCCCTGCCAAAAGGTTTTCGCCCCTGCCAAATGCAGCATCCACGCAAACAAGAACAGGAATACAATCACAGCAAGCAACTTTTTTAGCTTCATCAGCTTGGTCAGTTTCTTTTTCGTGGCTTCCTTGTGCTGAGAGCGGTAGTATTCCGCCTGAATTTCCGGTGGATAATCGCTGATAAAGGTCAGGGGGCTAATATAGAGCAGTCCAAATACACAAAAGCCGAACACCAAAAGCATTATGACAATTTCAATAAGAATAACGGTAGGATTCATAAGAAACCGTCCTTTCTTCGTTCTACACCGACACAGGTAGTGCCTTTTTCAGCCGGACGCTCTGCGCCTGTTCCTTCGTGTCATCGCTCTCGTCATAGGCATCGTAGGGGGCGTTTGGGTCATGGGGCTTCTGCTTTTTGGAGGCTCGGCAGACGGTGTCCGTATGGGCAAACACAAAGTCTAAATCGTCCGACCAGCCGGTATGTCCGGTAATGACCATGGGGTTGATACCTCGATCTCGCAGCAGCTTCTCCAGCGCCGCCAGGGATCGTATGGACAGGGCGTTGTCCTCTGCCAGATCGTCCAGAAAACTGCACCCGCCCAGTGGGCCGAACCAGATGGTGTCTCCCGTGAACAGGTAGGCATCATCGATCAGATAGACCAAGTGTCCCCATGTGTGCCCCGGAACTAAGATACACTCGATCTTGATGCCGTCAATTTCAAACACCTGCCCGTCCTTTA
>CAZTYB010000111.1:0-6029 GCA_964617595.1 uncultured Oscillospiraceae bacterium
CTGGAAGACGGTATCCTGTCTCTGGATGCACACGAAATCACAAACGAAGAACTACAAGAAATTATCAATCAAGTAAATGGAGGTTGAAAACATGGCATTTGATTATTCGGGTAAAAACACAATACTGTATCTGATACAGTACATTAAGAGCAGCTTTGTTGGCAAGGTCAGCGGTAAAGACCTGTCCACCAACGACTATACTACGGCTGAAAAGGATAAGCTGGCTGGGCTGTCTAACTATACCCTGCCCACGGCTTCTGACAGCGTTAAGGGTGGTATCAAGGTTGGTGCTGGCTTGAAGATGGAGGGAGAGATTCTGTCTACTACTGGTGGTGGTGTCGCAGATTCCGTTGCATGGTCTGGCGTTATTGGCAAACCGGATGCTTCTACCAACATTGACACGGACATTGCAGACACAACTAAGTACGCTACACCTTCTGCGGTGGCAAGCTATGTGAACGCCAAGGTGTCTTCTGCGCTGATGTACAGTGGGTCTACTACGTTTGCTTCCCTTCCTGCTCTGTCTGCGGATAACGTGGGCAAGGTGTACAACGTAACGGATGGATTCACGACTACTGCGAACTTCATTGAAGGTTCTGGTCACGTATACAGTGCTGGTCAGAACGTGGCAGTGGCAAAGACCGGGGACAGCACTTACAAGTATGACGTGCTTGCCGGTGCAATCGACCTTACGCCGTATGTAGAAGGTGAAGATATGCATGAAATCAGCAATAATGAATTAAAGGCTCTGTGGGATAGTGTATTCAATACGGAGGAATAACACATGGCAACATATGATATTTTAACGAGAAACCGTCTGCTTAGTTTGTTCCGGGAACTGGACACTTTGCTTGAACGGTATGTTACGGTAACTGGTGGGGATGTATCTTCCACCAGTGTATCGTTTACTACAGCGGAAAGCCGTACTGCACTTGCTTCCGGGGAAACGCTGACGGTAACGCTGGGTAAAATCTCCAAGTGGCTGGAAGACCTTCACAAGGTGGCATATTCCGGCAAATACAATGACCTTGTAGACAAGCTGGAACTGGATACCACGCTTGCAGTGGAAGGGTCTGCCGCTGATGCGAAAGCTACAGGGGACAAGGTGACGTTCCTGAACACAAGAATCAGTGAACTTATCACAGCTATTGAAACCAATCTGGATAACGAACACGAGCTTGAACTTACCGATATTCGCATTGGGTATGACAATACCACTCATGCTTCTGCCGGTGATGCTGTAAGAGCCATCGGGAATGACCTTCTGGCACTGCAAAACAGTCTGAAAGATTACATTGATAAGTCTGCTGTGGATGGTCTGGAATATGACACAGAAAACTATCAGTTATGGCTTAAGTCCGGTGAGGAAAGAGTGGGAGACCCTGTTACTATCATTTCCGGTTCTGGTGGTGGTGGCGGCGGTTCTACCTCTAAAGTCACAGTGATCAACGAGGGAGAGACTGCTTACAACGTGGCACAAGATACGGATGTAATCTTGAAGTTTAACTTCACTTCTACAGACGATGGTGTACAGACGGGTCCTGGTACTTGTAAAATCATTGTCAATGGTGCAACAAAGGCTACTCTGACCATTCAGCAAGGTTCTAACAGCATTAACGTGAAGGACTATGTGTCTGACGGTGAAAATACTGTAAAGGTGACGTGCGTTGACATTTACGGTTCTTCCAAGTCTATCACTTACAGTGTGAATGTGGTAGTACTGAGCATTAGCTCTAACTTCGATACTTCCACGCCATACACCGGAGATATTACGTATAAGTTTACGCCTGTCGGTATTCTGTCTAAAACTGTACACTTTATGCTGGATGGAACGGAACTTCCCACCATGGTGGTTGAAGCTTCTGGCAAACAGAACGCATACACCATTCCGGCACAGACACATGGTACACACAAGTTTGAAGTGTGGGCTACGGCTTCTCTTGGTGAAGTAACGCTTACTTCCAACAGACTTGTATATGATATTATGTGTACGGTGGAAGGAAACGAAACTGTACTGATTGCAACTTCTTATGAGGGTGGAGCGATAACACAAGGAAACCTTGTAGAGATTCCCTTCTATGTGTATGACCCTTCCAATCTTACAGCGAGTGTTACGCTTACTATCGCTTCTGGCGGTACCACGTATTCTACACAGTCACTTACCGCAGACCGTACCAAACAGACGTGGAGTACCAGAGACTACCCGACCGGAGATGTCACGTTCACTATTGCATGTGGTGACGCAACAAAAACTATCACCATGTCGGTAACTGCACTTTCTATTGACGTTGAAGCGGAAACGGCTGACCTTGCATTACACCTTACTTCTGTTGGTCGAAACAATAGTGAAGTGAATCCGGCTGTATGGGAGAACAACGGATATTCTACCACGTTCCAGAATGTAAACTGGGTAGATACCGGATGGGTGGCAGATGACAATGGGGACATTACGTTGCGGTTGTCCGGTGATGCACGTGCCGTTATCGGGTACACGCCTTTCTCCACGGACGCACGTTCCGGTGGTAGAACCATTGAGCTTGACTATCTTGTGCATGATGTAAACAATCGTGAAGCTGTTGTTATTGAGTGCATGAACGGTGGTATCGGGTTTACTGCTACTGCTGACCGGGCATGGCTGAAATCGGAACAGTCTAAAATCACTTGCTACTACAAAGACGAGCAGAGAGTGCGTGTGTCTTTCGTTATCGAACCTAAGACGGATTACAGACTGTTGTCTATCTATCTGAACGGTATTCTTTCCGGTGCGGTTCAATATCCATCTAACGATAACTTCCAGCAAGGCACACCGGCTTCTATCTCTCTTGGGTCTGAATACTGTTCGCTGGACTTCTATAAGATTCGCTCTTATGATGCCGCACTGACAGAAGACCAGATTCGGGATAACTACATTGCTGATACACTGGACATCTCCGAAAAGCTGGCACTGTATCAGGCAAATGACATTTACGATTCCTACGGTCGGTTAACATTTGATGAACTGGTAAAGCGTATTCCCACTATGGTTATTGTGGGCAATCTGCCTACTTCCAAAGGTGACAAGAAGAACGTAACGATTCAGTACACTGACCCGGAACACCCGGAATACAATTATGAAGACACTGCTACAATTGACGTACAAGGTACATCTTCTCAGTGGTCGAATTTGGCTACCGTATTGTGAAAGCAATATGAAAAAATACCTATCTAATTGCTGGAACTTCCTAAAGGCAATCTGACTACAACGTAATGATGAAACAGGCATAAGCGTGAAAGTTGCGAAAGCAGAAAAAACAGATTGCATGGCATATGGTTAAATCCTAAGTGCTGTAAAAATGGAAAATCAGCAGGTAAGACCCGAACAGGGTAAACTTCAACGACTATCCCTTATGGGAGTAGGGGTGTAAGCGATTGACATTCCGAAATGGTAGGCATCCGAAAGGATGAAGATATAGTCTGTGCTTGATAGAAATATCAAGGAATCATCGGCAGGGTGTAGCGACCCTAAGTGTGTGTTATATAACTACTATAGAAAGGAGGAAAATATGGAATTCAGACACGAAAGCGGAATTTATATCTGTACCTGTTCTGGCAATGGGAAACAGTACATCGGACAATCAAAAGATGTGAAATTGCGAAAGTGTCAGCATCTATCCGAACTTAGATACGGCAAACATTATAACGACTATATGCAGAGGTCTTATAATAAGTACGGCGAAGACAGCTTGAAATGGGATGTGTTGGAATATTGTTCGCCCGATATGTTGGACGAGAGAGAACAATATTGGATTGAAACGTATGACACATTCAGCAATGGGTTCAATGGAACGGCTGGCGGTTCTTTCAATAGAGTTTACATAAGAACTGATGCGCTAAAGGAAGTGCTGTCCACGAAGATTACACAGTCGTGGGAAAATGATGTTGAACGCAGAAAGAGATTTTCGCAGAACATGACCGGAGAAAACAACCCTATGTACGGGAAACGAGGAAGTTTGAACCCGGCGTATGGTAAAAACCACTCTGGCGAATTTAATGGTATGTTCGGCAAACACCAGACGGAAGAAGCAAATGAAAAGAATCGGATTGCACATATGGGTAAGAATAATAAAAACTCAAAACCTGTAATCTGTGTTGAAACCGGAGAAATATTTGCTTCAATGGGAGAAGCCGGAAGGTGTAAAAACTGCAACGACACGACAATAAACAAGTGTTGCAAAGGCGTTAAGAAAACCGCTGGTGGGTATCATTGGAGATATGCAACAGACGAAGAAAAACAAGCTATAACACACACAGCTTAACACAACAGATATTCGCAAGAACTGGAAAATCAAGACTTCTGAGGAACATCAGGTAGCAGACGGTCAACTCCCTGCCAAAGTTTGGTGTATGAAAGCGGATTATGCAGAAGCTACTGGTACACACAACACTGGTAACGCCAACTATGTAGGAACGCTGTATGACGTAAAGACACCGCCACAGGAAGTAGACAGCAGAGTGCGTACTACCATCTTCGGTTTTCCGTCTGTTATCTTCCACAAGGCAGATGAATCCAGCGAACCGGAATTCATTGGTAAGTACAACTACAACTATGACAAGGGTGCAGAGAACGTCTTCGGGTTCTCGTCTGATTATCCTTTGGCTGAATGTTGGGAATTCAAGAACAACACTTCTGACCCATGCCTGTTCCACGGTGAAGTAACAGAAGACAATTGGAGCGCAAACTTTGAAGCACGTTACCCGGACGAATACGACAACATTTCTGCATTCAAGGTCATGCATTCTTGGGTGGTATCCACTTGGCAGGATGGAGCAACCGGAACTGCGCTGGCTTCTACCTACACAGACGTGGACGGTAAAACCTACACCACGGACACGGCAGAATACCGTCTGGCAAAATTCAAGACGGAGTTTGAAGACCACTTTGACAAACAGTTTATGACCATCTATTATCTGTATACGTTGGTTATGCTGATGGTTGACCAGAGAGCAAAGAATATGTTCTTGACCACGTGGGATGGTGTACATTTTCAGCCGTGGATGTATGACAACGACACTTGCTTGGGTATCAACAACGAAGGTGAATTGGTATTCGATTACTACCATGAAGATATTGACCTTCTGGAAAATGCGAATGTGTTCAACGGTCAGGATTCCGCATTGTGGGTAAACTTCCGTGAATGTTTCGCAGACGATATTCAGGCTCTTTACAAGTCGTGGCGGTCGGATGGAAAACTGACGTTCCAGTCTATCTATGATGCGTTCATTACGAACCAGTCTAACAAATGGTCTATCTCTGTGTACAATGAAGATGCTGATTACAAGTACATCTCCATGTTGCGGTCTGATGGCAATGCTTCTAACTTGAACCAGATTCGTGGTTCTGGTGCTGAACATCTTGGGTACTTTGTGGACAACAGACTAAATTACCTGGATTCGAAGTTTGATGCTGAACAGTACCATGATAACTATGCAACACTGCGTATCTATACGCCGAAAACGTGGTCTGGTGTTGCTCCCAATGCGAACGTAACTGTTACACCATACTCTGATATGTATGCCGGTATTCGGTACAAGGCTAACGGTGAGGAACAGAAGATTCGTGCAAAAGCGAATGTGCCTGTTACGTTTACTGCACCACAAGACGAAGAATTCAACGATACCGAAACGGCTGTGTTTGGTGCAAGTGAAATTTCTTCTTTGGGTGACTTGTCTCCCCTGTACTGTGGTACTATCGAGGTGGATAAGGCTACAAAGCTGACGGAAATCATTTGTGGTTCTGGCGTACAAGGCTACTCCAACACCAACATGAAGAAACTGGTCGTTGGTACAAACAAGCTACTGCGGAAAGTGGATGTGCGGAACTGCCCTTCCTTGACTGCTCCGCTGGCTCTTGCGAACTGCCCGAACATGGAAGAAATCTACGCAGAGGGTACAAGTATTACCGGTCTGGAACTGCCGGATTCCGGGTATCTGAAAGTGGTACATTTGCCGGATACCATCACGAACCTGACTATGGTGAATCAGCCCCATAT
>CAZTYB010000112.1:0-5924 GCA_964617595.1 uncultured Oscillospiraceae bacterium
TACCGCCCGCAGCAAGGAATTTATGACCGAGGAAGGCCAGCGCAAGGCTGTCTCCGCCTGCAAATTTCTGGGCATTGACAGCATCATCGCCATTGGTGGTGACGGCACATTCCGGGGCGCTCAGGCCCTTTCCAAGTACGGCATCAACGTCATCGGCATCCCCGGCACCATTGACAACGACATCTCCTGCACCAACTACTGCATCGGCTTCGATACTGCCGCTAACACCGCCATCGAGTGCATCGACAAACTCCGTGATACCATGCAGTCCCACGAGCGCTGCTCCGTGGTGGAGGTCATGGGGCGCAATGCCGGATACCTGGCGATGTATGTTGGTCTGGCCTGCGGCGCTACCGCCGTACTGGTTCCGGAGGAGCCCATTGACTTCGAGCGGGACGTGATCGAAAAGATTCGCCAGGCTCGCTTCAATGGATTCACCCATTATATGATCGTTGTGGCAGAAGGCGCCGGTTCCGCCTCGGATATTGCCGCCAAGATCAAAGACGCCATTGATCTGGATCCCCGCGTAACGGTTCTGGGGCACATTCAGCGGGGGGGCACTCCTACTGGTCGTGACCGTGTGAATGCAACCAAAATGGGATATATGGCTGTTGAATTGCTCCTGGCAGGCAAAACTAACCGCATCGTTTGCACCCATGATGGCTCGTTCTCTGATGTGGACATTGACGAGGGCTTGGCCATGAAGAAAGGCATCCAGCAAATGGAAGTGGATGTCCTCGCAGCAATGACAGGTATCTAAATAAACCATCCCCCGGTTGCTTTGGACTTTGATCCATTGCAATCGGGGGATTATTTTATTAATTAAGAACGCCCATCGGCCTGTCGACAGCACAAGTCGATGGGATAACTTATGCTTTCGGGTGGCATTTCTGGTAAACCGTCTTGATTTTCTGGTTTACCATGTGCGTATATAGCTGGGTGGAAGAAATATCGCTGTGCCCCATCAGTTCTTGCAGAGAGCTAAGATCCGCACCATTTTCCAGCAGATGCACGGCAAAGCTATGCCGCAGCGTATGGGGGGTGATCTCTTTCTCAATTCCCGCTTTGGCTTGGTAAAATTTCAGAATTTTCCAAAAGCCCTGGCGGCTCATCCTGGCGCCGTTGATATTCACGAACAGCGGAGACTGATCCAAACCCATGATCAAGATCGGTCGTGCCTCCTGCATATAATCCGACAACGCCCGAAGGGCTTCCGGATAAATGGGGATAACCCGGCTCTTCTTCTCTCCGCCGCATTTGATCATCCCCAGCTCCAAATTAACATCCTCCACGTTCAACGCAATCAGCTCAGAAACACGCATCCCGGTTGCATACATCACTTCCAGCATTGCTTTGTCCCGACAACCTTTGGGATCAGAACCACTGGGCTGCGCAAGCAGAAGCTCCACCTCCTTGCCCGTAAGGATCTGCGGAAGCTTCTTTTCACCCCGTTCAACATGAATCTCGCTGGAAACAGGAGAAGATTTCAGGAAACCGGCAGAAACGGCATAGGCAAAGAAATTCTTCAAACTTGCAAGGGATCTGGATACGGTAGCGCCGGATTTCCCCTGCGCTTGCATATCCTGCAAATATTCCCGCACCTCACCGTCGGTCACATTTAGGATGCTCTCCCCCTCCTTTAGATGCAGCCAGTCAGTGAATTGACGAATATCGCGCATATAGGAGGATATGGTATTGCCGGATGCTTGTTTAACCCTAGAAAGGTATTCTTCATAAGCATGAATCAAGTCTAGCATGAACCAATTAACCTCAACTCTATCTAAAATAATTCCCGCATTTTCAGGGGAAATGCAAGCACGAAATGGAGCGCCGAACGTTAAGAAAAATGATTTTGCACACAAACTGATATGCATACAGATAGGAAAATATGCACACTCCTTTTTGATACAGGCATACTATACTCCATTTTTTACAAAAATTCAAGCTTTTTGTAAAAAATGGCATAAATTTGTAAATAATGTCAAGTTTTATGTTAACATTGTTATGTCAACATAATTGCATCTAGAACATTTGTTTTTACCATTTCCAATTAAAAATACCATATCTAGCGGTTTCTATCCATTTTTATCACTAAATATTGATTTTGCAACAAAACCTGCATCTCAGAATTAGCAGGTAAATTAATTTTACCCTCACCGAGATTTGATCATCTGCGCTTTCTCTTCCTCCGTCTCCTCTCCCCTTTTTGAGTCTGATGCATCACCGCCGCAGCTGCTGCACCTCCGAAAACAAGAAGCGCTGGTGCCCATACTGCGCCGATCTTCCCATCGAAAAACAGGATATTAATCGCCAGCAACGTAGCGATGTATACCCCTCCGGACAGCGCACACACCACCAGTTTCCTCCTGGCGATCAAATTGCAGGCAATCTTCGCCCCCAGATAAGATGATGCAAACAAAATCACCATTACACCATACCCAATTGCTCCCCAATCCATTTTCTCATCCAGGATCAGTATTGCCAGCAGCGCACACATCGCAGCAGCCATCAGCATCTCCGCAATCCATCCCAGTGCAATCCCCGCCGGCATAGATTTCGACGTTCCACTTGGCTTTTGATTCACAACCATTTTTGCGCTCACTCCTTCCTGCTTATTTCTATTCCGAAGTAGTCTCGGCCATTCCTTTTAGAATACTTTCCGCAGCAGCGTGGCATCCTAACGAACACAGGAGGTTAAAATGGGATGATATTTCGATATGTATTATCCGGTTTTGCCGCCGGGACGGTAACAGGTATTCTCGGTTCCGGCGGTGGACTCGTTCTGATTCCGCTGCTTTCCGTATTTTGCGACGTGGAAGAAGATAAGCTATTCCCGTGCTGCCTGGGCGTAATGCTCCCATTGTGTCTTTGCTCCATTGCCGTTCAGTCCAATTTCTCTTTACCGTCCATTCAGGATCTGCTCCCTTATCTCATTGGAGGAGCGATTGGCGGCGGGCTGTCCGTGCTGTTTCGTGGAAAGATCCCGCTTATTTGGTTGCACCGGATTTTCGGGTGCATTCTTCTATGGAGTGGTTTTCGATGTCTTTTCTCGTAATATTGACCATAGGCGTGATTTTAGGATTTCTTTCTGGAATGGGTGTTGGTGGCGGAAGTTTGCTCATTGTTTGGCTCACCATCGTATTAAAAATGGATTATGCCACAGCCAAAGGTTTGAATCTTCTGTTTTTCCTCCCCCCTGCCCTGATTTCCACAATTGGCAATTTTACCCAAAAGAAACTACCGTGGAGAACCGTTATCCCCGCAGCAGTCTCCGGCTGCATCACTGCCGCTCTGTTTACATCCATGAGCAGCCAGTGGGATACCCGCATTCTTCGTAAAATATTCGGAGTTCTCCTCCTATATACCGCATTTCAGGAATTACGAAACAAAAAAGCAGCAGAGGATCATAAAGGAACATGATTCTCTGCTGAATACATATGATAAAATAATACGTACTATTCTGCGTTGGTCTTCCTGAATGTCAGGTAGCCTTCCAGGATCAAAGATGCCGCAACCGCATCGACAGTCTCTTTCCGCTTTTTGCCGTGGTAATTGTGGGCAGAGAGGATATTGTGCGCCTCCACCGTTGTCCTTCGTTCATCCCACATCGCTACCGGAAGCCCTGTGGTTTCATGTAACCTCTGTGCAAACGCTCTGCATAGTTGTGCTCTTGTGCCCTCGGTTCCGTCCATATTTTTTGGTAAACCCACAACGATCTCCCCAACCTGGTTTTCAGTGGCCAGCCGGACGATATCTGCTACCGCTTTGTCCGTATTCCGGCTGGGTACAACCGCCGTACTGCCAACGATTGAGCAAAGCAAATCAGAGATTGCCACCCCGGTTCTGGCATCGCCATAGTCAATTCCCATGATCTTCATCTATTTCACGCCCTCGTTTCATTCGTTATATCATTCGCGAAACATTATAGCGGATTATCTTTGGAATAACAAGGCGAAAATCCACATTTTTCTAAAAATTCTTATTGACTTTGCGCCCCCCATATGCTAAAATGCAGTTACCTGTGAAAAGGGTGTATTTTTTGTGCGCTCTTTTCAGCTTCGGAACGGTTATTTGTAGTTGACCATTCTAAATTTTTCTAGCCGAAGTGATACAGGGAGGCAATATTTAAGGAGGTGCCGTTATGCGCGTTAAAGTCACTTTGAGATGCTCTGAGTGCAAGCAGAGAAACTACAATTCCATGAAGAACAAGAAGAACGATCCCGACCGTCTCGAAATGAAGAAGTATTGCAGATTCTGCAAAAAGCACACCACACACACCGAGACGAAGTAAGGAGGCTCCGACATGGCTGATGTGAAAAAGGAAAACTGGTTCAAAAGAACCTGGGGCAAGGTTTGCAAGTATTTCCGTGAGCTTCGCAGCGAACTGAAAAAAGTTGTATGGCCCACCCCCAAGCAGGTTCTGAAGAATACGGCCATTGTTGTCGGCTGCGCTGTTGTTGTCGGCATCTTCATTTGGCTGTTCGACTTCGTTGCACAGGTTGGCATCGATGCCCTGATTGGCGCATTCCACAACTAAGGTAACGATCATGACAGAAACTGCAAAATGGTATGTTGTGCATACCTACTCCGGTTACGAAAACACGGTAAAGGCAACGATTGAGAAAACCGTTGAATCCCGCCAGTTGCAAAATCAAATCCTCTCCGTTTCCATCCCATTGGAAACCGTTACCGAGATCACCGAGTCCGGCGCAAGCAAGACGTTTGACCGGAAAGTTTATCCCGGCTACGTTCTTGTGAAGATGGTATACAGCGACGATACCTGGCACGTGATTCGGAACATCCGCGGAGTAACCGGTTTCGTAGGTTCGTCCAGCAATGACCCCACTCCCCTCACCGATGAAGAGGTTTACGCCATGGGCGTTGAAAAGAAAGAAATCGTTGTCAACTACAGCGTTGGCGATACCGTCCGCATTATGGATGGTCCGCTCACTTCTTTCACCGGCACCGTTGAGAGCATTGAGGTCGAAAACAATTCGGTCAACGTGATCGTATCCATGTTTGGCCGTGAAACCGCCGTCGAGTTTGAGCTTGACCAGGTGGAAGTTATTTCCCAGTAAACGCATCGGGTCGGGCTACCCGGCCGGAACGTGGGAGGGGTGAAAACCCCGCAAAAAATGCGCAAAGCGCATATCACCACATTTTATTCAGGAGGTGCTTATTATGGCACAGAAAGTCACTGGCATTATTAAGCTTCAGATCAACGCCGCAAAGGCAACCGCTTCTCCCCCTGTTGGCCCCGCTCTGGGTCAGCACGGTGTGAATATCGCCGCATTCATCAAGGAATTCAACGCCCGCACCAAGGATATGGAGGGCTACAAGATTCCTGTCGTAATCACTGTTTACGCAGACCGCAGCTTCACTTTTATTACCAAGACTCCTCCGACCCCCATGCTGATTATGAAGGCAATCGGCCTGGACAAGGGTTCTGGTGTCCCCAACAAGACCAAGGTTGGCACCATCACCAAGGCTCAGGTTTCTGAGATCGCCAAGACCAAGATGCCCGATTTGAACGTTGCTTCTCTGGAAGCTGCCGAGAGCCAGGTTGCTGGCACTTGCCGTTCCATAGGTGTCATCGTTGTTGATTGATAATTTGCTGATCCGAAAGTAATTTCGGAAATGTGGGAGGATTATTCCGCATCACCACGATAAGGAGGATAATAAATTGTTTAGAGGTAAAAAATATAAGGAGAGCGCCAAGCTGATTGACCGCTCCGTTCAGTACGATCCCACCGAAGCCCTGGATCTGGTTGTGAAGGGTGCTTCCGCTAAATTCGACGAGACTGTCGAAATCCACATCAAGTTGGGCGTTGACTCCCGTCACGCTGACCAGCAGGTTCGTGGCGCCGTCGTTCTGCCCAACGGCACCGGTAAGACCCGCCGTGTTCTGGTTTTCGCTAAGGACG
>CAZTYB010000113.1:0-5833 GCA_964617595.1 uncultured Oscillospiraceae bacterium
TATGAAAGTCGTTTTGCAGGACTTGACCAAAATATTCCCCAGTCGCAAAAAGGGCGGGGCGGACACCGTGGCGGTAAAGGATTTCAATTTCGAAATTCCCGATGGCAAGCTGTTGGGGCTGCTGGGTCCCTCCGGCTGCGGCAAGAGCACCACACTGTACATGATCTCCGGGCTGCAAACGCCCACCGCCGGGCGCATCTTCTTCGGTGACCAGGACGTGACGAATCTCCCGGCGGAGGAACGGGGCGTTGGCATGGTGTTCCAGAACTATGCCCTTTACCCCCACCTGACGGTGGAGCAGAACATCCGCTTCCCCCTGGAGAATTTAAAAGGGAAAGAGAAATTGTCCAAACAGGAGATGCGCCGCCGGGTGACGGAAGCGGCCAGCCTGGTGCAGCTGGATACGCTCCTGGAGCGCAAGCCCAGCGAACTTTCCGGCGGCCAGCAGCAGCGGGTTGCCATCGCCCGTGCCCTGGTGAAGATGCCGAAAGTACTGCTGCTGGACGAGCCACTGTCCAATCTGGATGCCCGGCTGCGGCTGCAAACTCGTGAGGAGATCCGCCGCATCCAGAAGCAGACCGGTATCACCACCATCTTCGTCACCCACGACCAGGAGGAGGCCATGAGCATCTCCGACAGCATCGTGGTGATGAAAGAGGGCGTTATCCACCAAATCGGCAAACCCCAGCAGGTTTATGACGATCCGGTGAATCTCTTCGTGGCCAAATTCCTGGGTACGCCCCCCATCAATCTCTTCTCCGGCACCGTCCGGGGAGGCAAACTCCTGCTGAACAATGTGGAAGTGATGGAGGTGCCCGGGGCACCGGACGGGGAAGTCACTGTGGGCATCCGGCCGGAGGGCTTCCTGCCCGATCCCAACGGGGCGCTGGAATGCCAGCTTCACAATGTGGAGGTTATGGGACGGGACGTAAGCGTGGTGTGCAGCCATCCGGCTTTCCAGGGGGCGGCCATCCGGGCCATTGTCGCCTCCGATGCCGCCGTGAACCGGGAGGCAGAGCAGATCCGCTTCCGCCTGAAGAGCGCCAAGGTACTGCTCTTTGACCCCAAAACGGAAGCACGCATCCGCTTCCAGATGGGCGAAGGAGGCTAACCATGGAGCAACGGAGCAAAAAGGGCTGGCTGTATCTTCTGCCTGCGTTTTTATTCCTGGGGGTGTTCCTGGTTTACCCCCTGATCGATGTGTTCATCTATTCTTTCGAAGAGAAATTCAATTTCGCTTCCCAGACCTATACCGGCGTGGGGCTATATAATTTTTCTTACGTCCTCCACGACCCCTATTTTCTGCAAGCGCTGAAGAATACGTTCCTGCTGGTGATCATCACTGTGCCATTGTCCACAGGTTTGGCGCTGGCGATTTCACTGGCGCTGAATTCTATTCAAAAATTGAAAGATTTCTTCCAGACCGTCTTTTTCCTGCCCTATGTGACCAATACCCTGGCGGTGGGGCTGGTGTTTATGATTCTATTCAAGAAGACGGCCTATTCCGATGGCCTGGTGAATCTGCTGCTGGGGCTGTTCGGCATGAATCCGGTGGATTTTATCGATGGTCCCTACTGGGCGAAGATGATGGTGCTGTGCATCTATACCATCTGGATCGTCATCCCCTTTAAAATCCTCATCCTCACCAGTGCCCTGGCATCGGTGAACCAGACCTATTACAATGCCGCCAAGGTGGACGGAACCTCCTGCTGGCGCATCTTCACCCGTATTACGCTGCCCATGATCTCCCCGTCCCTGTTCTATCTGGTGATCACCGGCTTCATCGGGGCGTTCAAAGCCTATAGCGATGCGGTGGCGCTGTTCGGGGTGAACCTGAACAATGCCCAGATGAATACCATCGTGGGCTATGTTTACGATATGCTCTATGGCAATTCCGGCGGCTACCCCTCCTACGCTTCCGCCGCAGCCATTATCCTGTTCGCCATCGTGCTGACCATCACCTGCATCAATCTGCTGGTGAGCAAGAAGCACGTCCACTATGTATGAGGTAGATAAGATGGCTAGAAAAAAATGGGGCACTTATGCCCTGCTGATCTTCTGGGCGGTGATCGTGCTGTTCCCTTTTTACTGGATGGTGCTGACCTCCCTGAAAAGTTACGGCAGATATAACAGCGAATACATCCCCAAGCTCTTCACCCTCAGTCCCACGCTGGAGAATTACGTGGAGGCGTTCCGGGCGGTGCCCCTGGGGCGGTATTTTGCCAATACCATCGTTTTCACCGTGATCACCACGGCGCTGATGCTCGTCGTTACGGTGCTGGCGGCTTTCGCTTTTGCCCGGCTGGAGTTCCGAGGGAAGAACCTGGCGTTCACCGCTTTCCTCTCCCTGATGATGATCCCTAATGAATTGGTAGTCATCACCAATTATGTCACCATCACGAATTTAGACCTGCGCAATACCTTTACCGGCCTGATCCTCCCCTCGGTGACCTCGGTATTCTATATCTATTTACTAAAAGAGAATTTTGCCCAGATCCCTGATGAATTGTACTATGCCGCCAAGGTGGACGGCACTTCCGACCTGAAATATCTGCGCAAGGTCATGATCCCCATTTGCCGCCCCACCATCGTCACCGTGACCATCCTGAAAGTCATCGAGTGCTGGAATAGCTACGTCTGGCCCCGCCTGGTCACCACGGATACGGATATGTTCCTGGTATCCGGGGGCATCCAGGAGATTCGGGAGAATGGCTTCGGCCGGGAAAATATCCCCGCCATGATGGCGGCGGTGGTGGTCATTTCCCTGCCGCTGATCCTGCTGTTCCTGATTTTCCGCAAGAAAATTATGGCGGGCGTTGCCCGGGGAGGAACCAAGGGATGAAAAAGAGAATGCTTGCGCTATTGTGCGTTTCTGTTCTGCTCCTGCCCCTGGCCGGGTGCCACGGGGCGAAAGAGCGCCTGTCTTTCCAGATTCCGGCGGAGCTGGATACCTCCCGGGAATTCACCATCACCTTTTGGGCGAAGAATGACACCAATGTCAATCAGGTGAACGCCTATCGCCAGGCTATTGAGGAATTCCAGTCCTATTATCCCAATATCACCGTGGAAATGCGCCTTTATACCGATTACAGCCGCATCTATAACGATGTCATCACCAATATCTCCACCGGCACTACCCCCAATGTCTGCATCACCTATCCCGACCACATCGCCACCTACCTCACCGGTGAGAATGTGGTGGTGCCCCTGGACGAGCTGCTTACCGACGGCGCTTATGGCCTGGGGGGCAGCCAGGTTCGCTTCGATGCCCCCAAAGCGGAGGAGGTCGTTCCGGAATTCCTGGCGGAGGGCAATTTCGCCGGGCACCAGTATGCGCTGCCCTATATGCGCTCTACGGAGGCCTGTTATGTCAACAAGACCTACGTGGAGCAGCTGGGATTCCAGCTGCCGGAGGTGCTCACCTGGGACTTCGTCTGGCAGGTCAGTGAAGCGGCTATGGAGAAAGATTCCAGCGGGAATTATAAGATCAATGGGCAGAAAGTCCTGATCCCGTTCCTTTATAAATCCACGGACAATATGATGATCCAGATGCTCCATCAGCTGGATGCCCCTTACTCCACCTCCGGCGGCCAGGTGCTGCTGTTCAACGACGATACCCGGGAAATCCTGAAAACCGTCGCCTCCCATGTGCAGACCGGGGCATTCTCCACTTTCGCCATTTCCAGCTATCCGGCCAATTTCCTAAATGCCGGCCAGTGCATCTTCGCCGTGGATTCCACCGCCGGTGCCACCTGGATGGGCAGTTCCGCCCCCCTGATCGATATCAGCGAAGAGGCGCTGGTGCAGTTTGAGACGGTGGTTTACCCCGTGCCCCAGTACGATCCGGACCATATCAGCATGATCTCCCAGGGGCCGAGTATGTGCCTGTTTAATAAGGAGGATCCCCAGGAGGTATTGGCAAGCTGGCTGTTCATGCAGTATCTGCTGACGGACAGTGTCCAGCTGGCCTATTCCAGCACGGAGGGATATGTCCCCGTTACAACAAAGGCGCAGAATTCCGATGCGTTTCAGGAGTATCTCAGCCTTGCGGGCACGGATAACGATACCCACTATTCCATTAAAATGGATGCGGTGAATCTGCTGCTGGAAAATACCGACAAGACCTTTACCACCCCCGTTTTTAACGGTTCCGCCTCCGTGCGTAGCGCCGCCGGGGAACTCATCGAGACGGTGACCAAATCCATCCGCCGGAAGAAAACGGTGGACGATGCTTTCATCGATCAGCTCTATTCCGATACCGCCTCCCTCTACCGTCTGGATCAGATCCAGCAGACGGAGGAAACGGAATCGGACGAGCTGGGTGCCCTGCCCGCCGCCTCCGTGGCGCTGCTGAGCGCTCTTGCCCTTTGCTGGGTGGGCATCGGCATCTACCTGCTGGCAGAGCAGGCAAAGAAACGCCGGAGAAAGTGAGCAGGCTCGTTAAAAGCATAATGTGGATGAGATTGAGCCCTTGGCTTCCTCTCAGAGGGAGCTGCCGAACGAACGGTGAGGCTGAGGGAGTGTCCCTACCGATTTTGAGCTGCTACCATTTCAACGGGTGACATCCCTCTTGGAGCGGGATAAGTTGTTAAAAGGCTGTCATGAAAGGATATATTCCATGCCAACACGAAAAATATTCTACGAAGATTCCCATTGCCAGCGGTTTACCGCCCGGGTTCTCTCCTGTGCCGAAACGGCGAAAGGTTACGAGATCACCCTGGATGCCACCGCTTTTTATCCCGAGGGGGGCGGCCAGGCGGCGGATACCGGCACATTGGGTGCTGCCCGGGTGCTGGATACCCGGGAGCGGGGGGAGGAGATCATCCACCTTTGCGATTCCCCGTTGCCTGGGGGGGCGGAGGTTGCCGGACAGATCGATTGGGAACCCCGCTTTACCCGAATGCAGCAGCACTCCGGGGAGCATATCGTCTCCGGCATTCTTCACCGGTGCTACGGCGTGAACAATACGGGCTTCCACATGGGGCAGGAGCGAACCGTCATCGATTTTGATGGAATCATCCCGGCGGATGCTCTGCCGGAAATCGAGCGGGAGGCCAACCGGGCGATCTGGAGCAATTTGCCCATCCGCTGCTACTATCCCAGCCCCGAAGAACTGCCCGCCGTCCCCTACCGGAGCAAGAAAGCGCTGAATTGGCCGGTGCGCATTGTGGAGGTGCCGGGTTACGATATCTGCGCCTGTTGCGGCACCCATGTGAGCGCCACCGGGGAGATTGGCATCATCAAGCTCTTTAATGCCATACCTTTCCGTGGCGGCACCCGGATGGAGATGGCCTGCGGAACCCTTGCCTATGACTATCTGAACCGGGTATTGCAGGAGGCGAACACCGTATCCCATCTCTTCTCCGCCCCGGCGGACAAAATCGGTGAGGCGGCGCAGCTCTTCGCTGCCCAATTGGCTGGGCAGAAAGGACGGGTGGTGGAATTGCAGCGCAAGCTCTTTGCCCACCTGGCGCAGGGCTACCGGGGGCGGGGGAATGTGCTGCATCTGGAACCGGGGCTGGACAGCACGGGATTGCGGGAATTGGCGGACAGCATTGCACAAGTCTGCGGCGGCACGGTTGCCGTATTCTCCGGTTCGGACGATTCGCTCTACGGCTACTGCCTTGCGGACAGAACCGGCGACCTGCGTCCCCTGGGCAAGGAGATGACCGCCCGGCTCATGGGTCGGGGCGGCGGCAAACCCAATTTCCAGCAGGGCAGTGTCAAGGCTACCCAGGGGGAAATCCTGGCATTTTTCCGGGAACAGGGCTGGAATAACTGAAACGGCGCAAAATGTTCACACAAAGGCGCTATATTTTTGAATAAGAGTATG
>CAZTYB010000114.1:0-5678 GCA_964617595.1 uncultured Oscillospiraceae bacterium
AGCAAGGACTGGATGTCAATTCCGATATCGAATACCGGGAGGACGTTGCGCTCAAGCATGAAATTCAGGAAATCGCCCGCTATCAGAAAGCCATTTTGCGGGAATGTATCAGCAGACTTGATAGCCGCAAGGATGATTTGAATAGCAAAATCGCTTTATTAAATAAGCGGTTAGAACACGTTCACGATTTAGATAAGGAATGTATCGAACATCGGCGGGATAACGCTATTGCTGAATGCACGGGCGTTTATGACGCTATCGAAATCGTGCATAATTTGCTGAACGATTTGGAAAACCTATCCGAGTGGAAGGATTGAAATGAGAAATCGGCTTGCAGACGGGCGTTCTAAATCAGCTTAGCAGTTCGATTAGCTGGAGAATACATCGAATCACTTGGGCCAAATAGAACGTTAGAGAAAGGATTAAGAAAGCAATTTTTGCCATAGAAATTTCCTTTCCGAAAAGAGGAAGCCCTATGACTACCATTACAATCGCCGGTTCTGCTTGTGAACATTTTACATCATGCCCCGCCTGCAAGCCTTTTCTATTATATCATTTGAAAATTAGGAGGTCAATTTCAAAATGCAATTATGTCGTTCAATCGTAAAAGAGAGACCTATTAACTTTGACGCTCCGGGCAGCTATACCCGTGCGGCCTTAGCAAATATCAGTTTTGAAAAACGTCTTGCCAAATTGGCTAAGGAAAAAGCCAGAAACGATGCCTATCGGAAATCGAAAATGCAAAATCAAAAGGGGGATTCGTTATGCTCAAATTAGCGGCCATTGTTGCCGGTGTCGGCTTGGTGTCCATCGAAATTCTGATTCAGATTTTCAACGATGGAGAGTGTAGCCGTTTTGCGTGTTGGTTGTCGGGTCTTTACATAGGCTTGGGTTGCATTTGCCTAAGTCAAGGTGATACGCTGGAGGGCGTTCTGTGCTTCTTGCCGACACTTACGATTCTGATTTCAAATTGGATTCGTAAATCGGGTCAGCGGGTGGAAGGGAGTAATCCATATGTTGCATGAGTGTACCGCGTCCTATTGTCCGGCCTGTAAGCTGCGTGATTGGTGTGACCGCCCGGAAAATATCGTCGCATCGAATTTGGAAATGCTAACCAAAAAGGTAAAAGCGCTTTCAAAATCCAATCCCAATTTCAAAATCGTATAAGGGAGGACTGCTATGATTGCATACGATATCGCTTGGGATACAGAGGGCGAGGATTTTGTTCCTCCGTTGCCTTCTGAAATTGAACTGCCTGAATATATAACCGAACTATACGAAATTTCGGAATATCTTTCAGATTGTACAGGCTTTTGCCACAAAGGATTCTGTCTGAAATAAATTCTGATGCCCGGTTTCTACCGGGCTTTTATGGTCCCTTAGCTCAATTTTTTGGCAGAGCAAACCGTTCATAACGGTTCGGTTCCGGGTTCGAGTCCCCGAGGGACCACCAACGGTGCACGGGAGGTTTTCGTCTTTTCACCTCCACCTCCTTTCTGTTGTTGTTTTGTTTTTGTCTTACCCTCTCGTGCACCGTTTCCAAATCCAAAATGAAAATCGAAAACTGTAGAACAGCTTCCACGCAAGTGAAAGCGCCCGAATGAAATGAAGGAGGAAAAATATTATGGATATCGACAAGGCTATCAGAGTACACAGAGGTAATATCGACATGGACACAGGCGAACGGCTTTCCCATTCCGAAATCTATGGCCGTATTATTGATAAGCTGGGCGGCGTGGATGCGGTCTGGAAGTGCGTCCCGTTCACGCTGGAGCAGGTGCAGCAGGCTCTCAAAACAGATGAGCATTTGAATAACCTGCCTATGAAAAAATGGGATATAGCCAGTGGATTCCGTTGTTTTATCTGCAAAGGAAAGGAATTGGTCAAACCTATTCCGTCACAGCTTCGCGGTATGCTATTGAAGGCCGGCATCAACTGCTACAGCAATTCTCAGGGCGTTTGTATCCTGAAGGAGTGCGCCCGCCGTAAAGCTCAGGCGTAAATCAAAAGCGGGTTCAAAATTACAAATCAAAATCTAATTTGGTGAACGAACGACGGTCATGAGCCGCCGTTTCATTTTTACATCAACAAAACAGGAGGATTACTTATGAGCACTACTTTAACCGAATTTGCCATGCAGTTGGCGGCTGAGGCCGAAAAGCGCGGTCTCCGTATCATCATCGAACCCATCACGCCCAAGCCCGAAGCACCTAACACCCATGTCACAAATTCCGCTGTAGAAACGCACGAAACCGAACTGGTATCCTTACCCACATCGAATCCCGAAAGCGATTCTGTGAAGAAAATTACGGACAGGGATAAGGTCCGGGAAGAAAAGTCGCAGATCTTAGTATCACAAGCGGCAAGGATGCTGAATATTGGCGTTGGCTCTATTTATAAAGGCATCAAGAGGGGAGAAATTCCTTGCCAAAAGAATGCTCGTGGATGGACAACAGTCAGTACCGATGTATTGCATGGTTTGCCAAACCACACACACTGGAGCAATACACCCGTTCCTGTGCAATGTGTGGAAACAGGAAAGACATTCGCAAGTTTCGCAGAAGCTGGGAGGTATTACGGAGCAGGTAAAGGATCTATTAGTCAAGCAGTGTCTCGGAATGTAGGTTGCAAAGGACTTCACTTCCGTAAAATCGAATCCGAAATCTGAGTTGGAGGTCGAAAATGAATCGCTATCGAGAACTCCGTGCCCGTCAGCAGGCGGAATTTAATGCTCTGCCGCTGGGCTGGGCCTTTAATCAAAAGCAATTCGATGAGATGATGCTCAAATGGGGTCTCGACCCAGAGAAAGATACTGACAAAATCTATGGCTTTGGTGGTGGCGGTTTTGTTCAGAAGAAAGATGCTGATGAGATTCGCCAGTCCATTGACAGACTGACTGCTGAATTACAATCCGAAATCGACAATGACCCTACCGGCGAAGGTTTCGTTTATGAAATGTTTTTGGAGGAGCTGGAGGACCACGAATACAGCTACACCCATGACCTCACCGATACGTTAGACTGTTTGGGGTATACTCTGGACGACATTGACAAGAATTCAAAATTGCGTTTGGGGTTAGCAAAAGCTATCTCTGTGTGCGAAAAATCCGATTCCTAAATCGGCGCGGCCACTGCGACAGTGTGGCAATATAGGGATGTAGCCAAGTGGATACGGCAACGGACTTTGACTCCGTGACCGCTGGTTCGAGTCCAGCCATCCCTGCCATGACCACCTATTGGGGCCTGTGCGAAAACCAAACGCGACGGGGTATTACTGCATCTGAGCGGACGTTCCACGTCCCGGTAAGAGCAGCACCGTCGGGCTAAACCGCCCACCCAGGCGGCAAAAAGGCAAGGTCATTTCGGCTCTCGAAAGTAGGATATGGGAGCCAATTGTGAAACTCAAGCGCGTTTCTTCCTTCATGTACGCACCGTGAAAGCCGGTCAGAAATATGCTCCCGTGATGCAACAGGTAGCCATGTCAGACTTAAAATCTGATGTCAGAAATGACGTGCGGGTTCAAGTCCCGCCGGGAGCACCAAATTCAAAAACGATAACGGGAGGGTAAAATGCGAAAAGGAAGATATTATAAATCGCTGAAAGAATACGAAAATGCAAACGGCACACGCACTGGAATCAAAAATAATCCTTGCATCCATGTCAGTGGAAGCGTTGCAGGGATGAGGAAGCTCTTTTGGGGCTACGCCTGCGATGTCGTCAGGATCGGCAACTGGATTTACAAAGTTAACTAATTCAAAACAAGAAAGGAAATGAAAATATGGTTAATGAAAAGCGGTATTACATTCGTTGCGAAACTCGCACAAATTGGTCTTACTATGGGCCTTACACCATTGATGAGGTGGACGCAAAGGTTAGTTATTTTAATGATGAGGACACCCGTGTATCTGTCTGGGAATATTTCAATGGCAGCTGGTATTGGAACGCTTGGGGCGGATGGCATGAAGAGAGGCGCCATCTGGCAGATCCGGAAGAAGATAAGTGGACTGTCTGTAGACTTGCACAACGAAAAAGAGAATTTGAGTCCAGCGAGTTCTCCAGACTGGATCAACCTCCGAGAGAAGGGAATGTAAAACCGGTTTCCTCTAATGCCTTTTTCAGTGAAATGACCATCAATCAGCTCAACGGTGAGACGTATTCAGTACGAGATCCAGAACTCAGATGGTATTCGATGACCATTACTCCAGAGACGACTACGTACTGGACTTGGTGGCATTTTGATGAAGCGACTAAAAGGCAAAGAGAGGTATACGAGAAGGGCGATCGCTTCATTTTGTTCACTCGTAAAAACGGCGAATGGTATTATTTCCCCACAGAAAATGAGAAAGGAGCATCCACATGGGCAGAGGAAATTGTTGCACCTTCGGCGAATACGAAGGACTGTACTATATCGACAACGAAGACCTGCAATTATACACGCCTCGCGGTGAGAGAGCATGGGAAGAACCAGAGCTGAAATTGCTCCGCGATATCCCGTATGAGGATTTGGACAACTGGGAGTACAGCGCTGTCGATACCTGTCAATGGGACGACGATGTGTTTTCTAAATTCATAACCGATTTTCAGAAGCGTTTTCCGAGCTTCAAAGAGTGTAACAAATGGGTCAGCCGCGAACAACACGCCATCCTCGAAAGCAAGCTGTTCTATATCGCGCTACAGGATAATGAATGGTCGCTGGCGGTGGAGCTGTTGCAAAAAGACGATCCCGATGTTTATTTGGGGCACCTCCAGAAGCGGCATTATCAAACCTATCTGGATGGTATTCGCGAAGCCCTATTCCAACAATTTGAAACGCTGGGTGTCTATACCGGCGCATGGACCAGCGGCACTATCAGCCGCACTGTAACAAAGGAGGTCGTATAATGGAACGCAATTGGAAATTAGGGGATGACCTGTGCACCAGCGACAACATCCTCGACCCCATTACTTTCGAGGATGTGATCTTAGCCGTGCATTGCAATTGTCCCAAGCTGACGCAAGCAGCTGTCATGCGGGAAGCACGTCACATTCTGGAACAACGATTGGAGGACTACAGATACATTCTGGCTAAGAACGTGGATGAAATTCTGGCTCAGGCAGCCATAGGGAGGGAGTGCGATGGGTCCTCAGACTGAATTGCCCGGTAAGTTTACATTCTATGTGAACGGCTATCCCGGCAGATTTTATCACATCGATCGGATTTTGGACTTCGACCAATGGAGCGTGTCTGAGGTCACCGATCCTTGTGCTTGTGTAACATATGACACAAAGATCGTTGAGAATAACATTCGTTCCGGCAAATGGATCATATGCGGCACGCTCGCCAATACCGAGCCTGAAATTTCCGTTCCCAACTTGGAGGACGTACTATGAACGAAGAATTACTGCAACAATTTTTGGAAGGCGAATTTGTCGTTCATATCTGCTCCAACGAAGAGGCTAACATCCTGCTTCTGACTGCGGAGGGGAACATCTCAGGTTATCAGGATGTCTGTAATCCGTATACAGGCAAAGACTATTTGGAGTTTCCATACGTTGTGGTGGAAGACAATCACCACTGTAATGGTTATCGGGAGTCCCGTGTTCAGAGAGATCGGATGAATGTAATCGAATTCGCGGACCTTTATGCTTCTGACCAACAATTCAATATCGATTTGGAGGATATTCTATGACTTTTCAAAT
>CAZTYB010000115.1:0-5589 GCA_964617595.1 uncultured Oscillospiraceae bacterium
CCGGAGCTGATGGAGCTGGCTCAGGCCGAACCGGTCGGCATCCTCAATGACCATCAGCGTGGCATTGGGCACATCCACCCCCACCTCGATCACCGTGGTTGCCACCAGCACATCCGCCTCCCCCCGGGCGAAAGCGGCCATGGCCGCCTCTTTCTCGCTGCCTTTCATCTGGCCATGGAGCAGGGCAATGCGCAGATCCGGGAACACCGTCCGCTGCAAGGTCTCCGCCCACACCGTGGCCGCCTTGATACTCAGGCCGTCGTTCTCCTCCACCGCCGGGCACACCACGAAGCACTGGTGCCCCTGGGCTACCTGCTTGCGGATGAAAGCATTGATCCGGGCACGGTAACTCTCCCCTACCAGGAAAGTATCCACCGCCTCCCGGCCGGGGGGCAATTCATCCAGGATGGATACATCCAAATCCCCATACATCAGCAGCGCCAACGTCCGGGGAATGGGCGTTGCGGACATCACCAGCAGATGGGGGTCATCCCCCTTGGCAGAAAGACGGCTGCGCTGCCCCACGCCGAAACGGTGCTGCTCATCGGTGATCACCAGTCCCAATTTCCGGAAAACCGTGCTTTCAGAGATCAGCGCATGGGTTCCCACTGCAATGTTCACGCTTCCGTCCTCAATTCCCTGGCGCACCAGGCGCTTTTCTTTCGCCGTCATGGAGCCGGTGAGCAGGGCTACGGATATCCCCAGGGGAGCAAAGAGCTTCTCCAGGGAAGCGTAATGCTGCTCCGCCAAGATCTCCGTGGGCGCCATCAGCGCCGTCTGGCAGCCGTTTCTGGCGACGCAGAAAGCAGCCGCTGCCGCCACCATGGTCTTACCGCTGCCCACGTCCCCCTGCACCAGCCGGTTCATGGGGGCACCCTTTTGAAAATCCCCCAGGATCTCCCCAATTGCCCGTTGCTGCGCCCCGGTCAGGGTAAAGGGGAGCTGAGCAAGGAAGCGGGACATATCCACATCCGGGTAGGGTTCTGCCCTCTTCTCCGCCCGGGCGGCACGCATCAGGGAGAGTCCGGCAGAAAAGACGAAGAACTCCTCGAAGATCATCCGCCTGCGTGCCTGCTCCGCCTGGTGCATCGTCTCCGGCGCATGGATGATCTGGTAGGCCTGCTGGGCGGGCAGAATGTCATATTCCCGGCGCACCGGCTCGGGCAACATCTCCCCTGGGGGGTCACAAATGGCCAGTGCCTGGCTCACCGCCTTGATCATGGCGGCATTGGTCAGCCCCGCCGTCAGCGGATAGATGGGCAGCACCCGCCGGGTGCTCACCGCCGGGGAATCCGGATCCTCAAAAATCGGATTGGTCATACCGTAGCCGGTGAAGTCCCCGGACAGCGTACCATAGAAGATATATTCCCCGCCATAGCGCAAATGTTCCGAAGCATAGCGGGAATTAAAAAAAGTCACATTCACTCGCCCGGTGGTATCGGCCAATTGCACCTTGGTCAGATCCAGCCCCTGGCGAATATGACTGACCCGGGGGGTATTCATCACCATGGCACGGAAGCACGCCGGTTTGTCCACTTCCAGATTGCAGATCTCCACCAGCTTCGTCCGGTCCTCATATCCCCGGGGGAAATGACAGATGAGATCCTCCAGTGTCAGAATATTCAATGCCTGAAACAGCTTCGCCTTGGCCGGGCCGATGCCTTTCAGAATGGTTATCGGGTCGGTTAATTTGGCCACATCCGTCACCTCACAAATCAATTCCGGGAGAAATGAAAAAACTCCCTCCAAGCCAGGCTCGGAAGGAGATATTTTCAGAGAAAATCAGGCCAGCTTGTTCAGCTTCAGGGTCATGCTGCTCTTCTTGCGGGCAGCGTTGTTCTTGTGCAGAAGACCCTTGTTGGCAGCCTGGTCAACAGCCTTGACGGCGGCCTTGTAAGCGGCCTCGGCAACGGTCTTGTCACCGGCGACCAGAGCGGCATCGAACTTCTTCAGGGAGGTCTTCAGCGCAGACTTATTGGCCTTGTTGTTCTCGTAAGCAATCTTGGAAGAAATGACATCCTTCTTAGAGGACTTGATATTGGGCATGGATTTCCACCTCCTATCGATATAACTTCATACGACACCCTATTATAGCGGCTTTGCAAGTTAAAATCAACCCCTTTTTTGAAAAAAGTTTCCCATTTCCATTCTCATCCCCATGCCGCCGGTTTCAGTCTGGGCACCTTGTCAAGAGGCTATTTTTGCACAAAGAAATGCAAGTCGTCAAAAATTACAAATTATTAAATTTGGAAACAAAAATGTATATTTTGTAACTTTTTTATGTTAATCCATCCGGGCAAAAAAGTTTGGAATTATCTGTGCACAAGTCCTGTGGAAAAGTCTGTGGAGAATGTGGAAAACTCTGAGTTATCAACAGCTATTGCGCCTGTTTGTAACTTTCCTCCCAGCCTGTTGCAAACCATCGTTTTTGCACTTTTCCGTTGGGCTCCCCGGTTTTTTGTCACCCTGGGGGCGGAAAAAAATTCGCCCCATATTCCCCAGGAAATGTTCCTGTTTTCCCAGGAAAATACACCAAGATTCCGTTCCAGTCACCGTTGTCCAAAAATTTTTTGTGAAATCTATCCAAATATCTCCCCCCTGAACTTCCCCCGCAGACAGATGTATTTTTGTCCGGGCTTTGGTAATACTTCTCCTGTCAATATTTTCATCAGGAGGCCACTATGCAGGGAAAAGTAGACATCTGCGGCGTGAACACATCCCGTCTGACGGTTTTGACACAAACGGAAACCGACGTACTCCTCCGCCGGGTAAAGGAGGGGGACGAAAGCGCCCGGCAGAAGCTGATCGAGGGGAATCTCCGCCTGGTGCTGGCCGTCATCCAGCGATTTGACAAACGGGGGGAATGCCCCGACGATCTGTTCCAGGTGGGGTGCATCGGGCTGATGAAAGCCATCTCCAATTTTGACCCAACGAAAAATGTACGCTTCTCCACCTATGGGGTACCCATGATCGCCGGGGAAGTGCGGCGCTATCTCCGGGACAATTCCGTGATCCGGGTCTCCCGCTCCATCCGGGACGTTGCCTACCGGGTACTGCAATGCAAGGAGGCCATGACCTCCCGCCTGGGACGGGAGCCCACATTGGAAGAGATTGCCCGGGAGCTGAATCTCCCCGTGGAAGAGGTGAACCAGTCCCTGGATGCCGTGTCCGCTCCGGTGAGTCTGTTCGACCCGGTGTATTCCGACGGTGGCGACCCGCTGACGGTCATGGATCAGGTAATGGATCACCATAATACGGAGTACAACTGGATGGAGCACATTGCCCTGCGCAATGCGTTCCGTGCCCTGAATAATCGGGAAAAGCAGATCCTGTCCCTGCGGTTTTACGACGGCAAGACCCAGATCGAGGTTGCCACCGTCCTGGGCATCTCCCAGGCGCAGGTATCCCGCCTGGAAAAAGGCGCCATCAACGCCATGCGAAAAAATGTAATGTAACCGGAATCTTTCAATGGAAGCCGCATATTCTTCCCTAAAAGGGGGAAATGCCATGTCCATGAGATTCACCCAAATTCAATGTAAGGAAGTCATCTGTGTCCGGGACGGGCGACGGCTGGGCTATGTGGAGGATGTGATCGTGGAGGTTCCGGAGGGGCGGGTCTGCTCCATCATCGTGCCCGGTCCATGCCGTTACCTGGGGGTCATCGGCCGGGGAGATGATTTCGTCATCCCCTGGAGCTGCATCCGCCACATCGGGCCGGACATTCTCCTGGTGGATACCAAGCCGGAGGAATGCAAAGTGCACCGTGGGAAAGGGAAACCGTCTTTCCGGCGGTAGTCATCGGTCACTGCGGGCGGAAATTGAGGGACGTTCTCCACCCGGAATCGAAAAAATGAATTTTTTTGAAAAAAGTCTTGACAAAACCATGATCGCTGGATATAATAAGGAAGCTGATTTCGGCAAGGCCGGAATCTCTTGACCACATGGCGGCATAACTCAGTTGGTAGAGTAGCCGGTTCATACCCGGTATGTCATCTGTTCGAATCAGATTGCCGCTACCAGGCCCGTTGGTCAAGCGGTTAAGACACCGCCCTTTCACGGCGGTAACATGGGTTCGATTCCCGTACGGGTCACCACGAAAAACCTCTCTTGCAAGGCAAGAGAGGTTTTTTCGGCAAAGCCCCCCTTTCCCATCCGGCGGATCATTCGCTTCACATTTTGGGATCGGCAGGCGTTCTTTTTTTCCAGAATATTCCCCCTGAGTTTCGTTTGGGTTTAGGAAAGCGTGGCAAAATAGACCCTATCGTGATACATTGGGAAAGGAGGCGCATTGGATGCGTCCGATTGAAGAGCCAAGGCTCTGCCGCATCATTCGCCGGGTCACAAGCTGGGTCTATCCCAAGATGGAATTGGTCGGGACGGAGCATATCCCCCAAGAGCCATGCATCTTCGTGGGAAACCATTCCCAGGTTCATGGCCCCGTGATCACGGAGGTTCGTCTGCCATTCGACCACTATACCTGGTGCGCTTCCCAGATGATGGACAAGGACGAGGTCTGCCAATATGCCTATCACGATTTCTGGCAGGATAAGCCTTGCTACACCCAATGGTTCTATTGGCTCCTGAGCCGCCTGATCAAGTATCCTGCGGTGTACCTGATGCGCAATGCCCGCACCATCCCCGTCTACCGGGACAGTCGGGTCATCGCCACTTTCCGCCGCTCCATGGAAAAATTGCAGGAGGGCTACAGCATGGTGATCTTCCCCGAATGCCGAACCCGGTACAACAATATCCTCTGCGATTTTCAGGACAGCTTCATCGATCTGGCCAGAATGTACCACAAGCGCACCGGGGAACGGCTCTGCTTCGTGCCCATGTACCTTGCGCCCAAATTGCGCAAGATTTTCTTCGGCGAGCCCATCCGCTACGATCCGGATCTCCCCAAGGATATCCAGCGGCAGAAGATCAAGATGCACCTGATGGACTCCATCACCGCCATTGCCTGCGCCCAACCGGTGCATACCGTTATCCCCTATCTGAATATCTCCCCCAAGCAATATCCCAAGAATCTACCCTGTGAGGTGTATCACAACGAAACGGAAAATGGTTGATTACAGCGGCTTTCGCCTGAGCAAGCTCAATACGCCGGAATTTTCCCACGTAAAGCTGCTGGGCACATGGCTGATTTACTTTGCGCTGTATTTCCTGACAGAGAATTTGATCCCGGCGGAAAAATGCCATATTATGCATTGGTTTCTGGACGATATCATCCCATTCAATGAATATTTTCTCATTTTTTACACCGGATGGTATCTGCTGGTATTTTTCAGCCTGGCTTACTATTTCTTCTTCGATATTCCCCGGTTCCGGCAGCTGGATCTGTACATCTTCGTAACCCAAATCGTTGCCATGGCCTGCTACATCCTTTTCCCCAGTCGGCAGGATCTACGCCCGGAGGTCTTCCCCCGGGAGAATGTATTCACCTGGGTTCTGGGACTGATCTATACTTTCGATACGGATACCGGTGTCTGCCCGTCGCTGCACGTGGCCTATTCCCTGGCGATTTTCAACGTAATGGTGAAAGATGAACATCTGAGCAAATGGCTCAAGGCATTCATCGGTTTCTTCGCC
>CAZTYB010000116.1:0-5470 GCA_964617595.1 uncultured Oscillospiraceae bacterium
CAACTTTCAAGATATACGATGTACCGCAGGAGAAAATAGCGGAAAGTATCGCCTTCGTGTCACAAATCGATTACAAGACCGCTGCCCAAGCGACCATTGATAACATGATCCATTACCTTGAGGAATGTACGCTCAAAAAAGAATAAAAATTTCAGAAAAAATTACAGAAAAGGGGTTGCAAAAATGATGAGTAGACCGTATAATCGCTACGCACGCACGCACGCACGCACGCACGCACGCACGGGATAAGTCTACCCTTTTTGCACCCCAAATCGAATATCGTATTTACAGCCATCTGAAAAGCAATGCAAGAGAGGGTTCTCTTTTGTGCTGCTTTTTAGGTGGCTTTTGTAATTTTATGAAACATACTGCTTTAGAAACCGGAGGATAACAGCGTGATACATAAGAAAACAAATTTGAGAAAGAAAATATGGAGCTTGGCACTATGCCTGTGCATGATAGTGTCCTGTCTGCCTGTTTCGGCGTTTGCGGAAGCGGACAGCGGCTTGTGCGAGCATCACCATGAGCATACTGCCGAATGCGGCTATGTTGCGGCGGTGGAGGGACAGCCTTGCACCCATGTGCATACAGACGATTGTTATTCTATCGCCCAGTGTGCTCACGAACACAATGAAAGCTGTGGCTATTCCGAGGGTACACCTGCTTCCGAATGCACCCACGAGTGCGGCGAGAAATGTGCCGAAGGCTGCATCCACGAGCATGACGATACTTGCGGCTACGCAGAAGCAACGGAAGCTACTTCTTGCAATCACGCCTGCTCTGTTGAGGACGGTTGCTATGCGTTGACCTGTTCTCATGCAGTAGAGGGTCAGCATGACGACACCTGTGGTTATGTGGCAGCAGTAGAAGGTTCTCCTTGTAAATATGAGTGCAACGAAGATCACGGCGAGGAAGAAACCACCGAAAGCACGGAAACTTCCTCCCCTGCGTACACCGCAGAGGAAGTGAAAGCCATGATCGACGCTCTGCCTACCGTATCCGAAATGGAAGGCATGAGCAAAGACGAACTGAGTGAAGTTCACAATAAGGCGCAAGAAGCCTACGATGCTTTTGAAGCCCTGACGGATGAGGAGCAGATCGAGCTTACGAACGACCTTGTAAAACTGCGGGCTGTGTTGGACTATGTGACAGAGCAAACGATGCCTTTGGCGGCAGATACAAGTGCATACGCACCTACCCGTAAGGAAAACTACCGTCTTGCCGGAAACTGTATTTTTGCAAACGGTACAGCAATCACCATTGAAGCGGCACCGAACGGCACGAGAGTTTGGTATATGGACGGCTCGACCAAAAAATATGTAACCAACAACGGCGAAAACGGCGAACACTTGTCCGATTGGAATATCTTTGTCGGTTCTGCCAATGATGACGGAATGAGGGGTGTCAATGGTTCCGTTACCATGACCGGCGGTACGGTGAAGTGCATTTATGCAGGACAATACTATGGCGGTTTTAGAGGAACATCCAATATTACCGTTATCGGCGGTACTGTTACCACGGATATTTATTGTAATAGTTATCTTTCTCAGAATAGCGATAAAGTCGGCACAGTAACAATTTTTGATGCCGTTGGAACGACCATTAACACAAATGACGGTGGCAAAGCCGATAATGTGGTGCAGAAGAAAGACGGCGTATGGAGCGTTACCGGCAATGGCGTGATTCCAAGCGGTGTTACCTTGGTAGTCAATGCAGGTGAAACACTGACCGTACCGAAAGATGCAACGCTGACAAACAACGGTAGTCTCGTCAACAACGGAACGATGAATCTGTACGGTCCGGTTTATGGCAATGCCTTTACCGGTAGCGGAACGGTGAACTGCTATGCGGCGTATATCGAAGGTATCAGTTCTGTCGGTAATATTTCCGCAAGTATGAACGGAAATACATATAGTTTGCAATCCGGTGATTATTATCTGCAAAACGGCAGACTGTACATTTGGCTGCCGAGTGGAAATGCGAAAGTAACCTTGAACGGAACCGATTATTACGGTGTGACCGAAGCCGGAAAGCAGACAGAATTGACAAGCACTTATGTGGGTATGAGTAATGTTTCTATTTCGGAAATGCCCACAGAGATAGGAGCGAATGTCAATGTGACCTTGGCGGCGAAACTGACGGGGAATACCACCCTAACCCCTACAATAAGTTATGAGCTTGCTTCATCGACAGCGCAGGATGCAACAGTGAATGGTAGCACACTCTATGCGGCCGGTGCAGGTAAGGTTACTGTTAAAGTAAAGGTTTCCGATGGATATACCACAAAAACGGAAAACTTTGAAATCACCGTTAAGCATACACCTGTAACGGAACTCAGTGCGGATGTTCCGGCATCTATGATTGTCAACGCAAAAATCAACTTGCCGAAGGCACTTCCCTCCGATGCCAGTTACCAGACAATTACATGGTCTATTATCAGCGGACAGAGCGATACCGGTGCAACAGTAAATAACGGTGTGCTGACTGCAACGAAAAAAGGCACATTTACCATCCGTGCAACTGTGGAAAACGGTATAGCCTACGGAAAAAGTTATACAAAAGACTTCACCGTCAAAGTAGTGGCATTGGATAAAGAAAGTTCTTTGGACATCGGTGCAGGTTCTATCACCATAAGCCAAAATTCCGACGGAACATTAAAGGTGGAATACAGCGGCTACGACGGCGAAGGATATAGAAATTTTGCCGCAAGCGATTTGATCGTGATTACCGGAGAAACGGAAACAAACAGAGTGATCGTCAAAAGCGGCAGTCCAAATATGGTTTTGAATGATTGTAAAATCAGCGGATCTGCAAGTCCGTTCGAAATTCAATCCGGTGCAACAGTAAATCTGACTTTGAACGGAACAAATACATTTCAGTGTTGGGGTGAGAATCCCGGTATGAATGTTCCGAGTGGTGCAACTGTTGTAATCGGCGGAACCGGCATCTTAAATGTGTCATGTAGTAACAATTATAACGGCGGAGCGGGTATCGGTGGTAAACCCTACCAATCAGCCGGAACAGTTATAATTAACAGCGGCACAATAATCGCTCAGGGTGGTTACGGTGCGGCGGGTATCGGAGGAGGAAATGGAACCTCTTCGAAAAATGGTAACGGCGGCTCAGTTACCATTACCGGCGGTACGGTAACGGCAATCGGCGGCAGTGCCGGAGGATCAGGAATCGGCGGTGGATTTGGTGGCTCCGGCGGAACTGTCACGATTACAGGCGGAAATGTGAAGGCACAGAAAGGAATAAGTTCATCCACAGCAAACGAAATCGGTAGTGGAGGCTATGGTTCCGGCGGTACTCTAACAGACGCCAATGAAAATTCGGTTTCAAAAGTCACCTTTACATTGGACGGAATGACGGAGGCAGCCAGAGTAACAGCAATAGAAATAGAAGGTTGCACATACGGCGTGAACGGCGTTTCTACACTGGACACGAACAAACTGTACTTTTATCTACCTTCCGGTGCGAATGTTACTTCAATTACAACGGAAAGCGGTATATATAATTGCAAGGTCGGTAATACCTTCTATAAAGGTCATGAATATTCTACAGACTGCGATACTACCTGTGATCGCTGTGGTGACAAGAGAGATACATCATCTGCTATCCATGACTATGATGAGAACGGTATCTGCCGTAAAACAACTGACGAAGTTCACTTTAAGCCTGCGGAATATGACGAAACTGCTGATGCATACAAAATAGAGAACCTCGGCAACCTTTTGTGGTTCAGAGATCAGGTGAATGGTGGCAATACCAAAATCAATGCCATACTTACCGGAAATATCAACGCCAAGGACGATGTGGCAAAGATCATCGGCATCGGCACGAATGACAATCCTTTCGAGGGTGTCTTTGACGGCAACAACAAGACGCTGGATATTCAGATTATCAGCACGGAACGGTACGCTGCACCGTTCGCCTATGTAAACGGTGCGACTATTAAGAATCTGACCGTTACCGGCAGCATAACCTCGTCGCAAAAATTTGCCGCAAGTATCATCGGTCTTTCCAAAGGCACGGTAATACTTGAAAAGTGCATCAGCAAAGTTACCATCACTTCTACCGTAAGCGACGACGGCACTAACGACGGCACCAACGGCGGTCTGGTTGCAAATGTGGGCGGCGGTGAGCTGAAAATCAACAACTGTGCCTTTGTGGGTGCTTATGCTACTTCGACTGCCACAAATAGCGGCGGTTTCGTGGGGTGGACAAATCAAGCTGCCAGGACCTACATCACCAACTCTTTCCTTGCGGCTGATTTCAGCGGTGCAAAAGCAGACGGATGTAACACCTTTTCCCGTAACCCCGGCTATGTAACGGTGAACAACTGCTACTATCTGACCGCCTTGGGCGATGTGCCTAATGGTGCGACGCAGAAATCTTCCGCAGCGTTTGAAATCGGCGAGGTGACATGGCTTTTGAACCGTGCATCTTCCGACGGCGTATGGAAGCAGACAATTAATACGGACGCTTTACCGAGCTTTACGGGTGGGACGGTTTACAAGGTACAAACAAGCTGTGACCCCACAACCGCTACGGGCTACAGCAACGAAAAGCACACCGTTCCCACGCACACGTTCGACTCCGACGGCTTTTGCGAAAAGTGCGAAAGCTACGAGCCGGCAAAGTGGAACAGCGAAGCGTGCGTTTACGAAATAGGAAACGCAGGACAATTGTACTGGTTTGCGGCTTTAACAAACGGCGAGCTTAAAGACGGCACACCGCAAAACCCGGCGGCAAACGCAGTGCTTAAAAACGACATTACCGTTAACAAAAACGTTGTTGCAAACGGTGCTTTAGCTTCCGACACAAGCGGCTTCCGTGCGTGGACTCCTATAGGGGATTATTCAAATAACGGAAAAAAGGATTATGCCGGAACATTTGACGGTAACGGGCACACCGTGAGCGGACTTTATGCTGTGTCAACTGTCGGGTGCTGGGGATTTATCGGAGGTCTTACCGGCGGTACTGTTAAGAATATTACCGTTGCCGATTCTTACATTGAGAGTTCAAGTGAATTTGTCGGTGGTATTGTCGGTTATTTGACGGGTACTGTCCAAAATTGTGACACCATTAATTGTATTATAAAAGCCAACAGTGCTATCGGCGGTATTGCCGGTTGGCTTGAGGGTACAGCTGAAAAATGTGCCACTATTCATTGCCTCGTAAAAGGCGGTGATTATGTTGGCGGAATAAGCGGAACTTGTAATAACGGAACAATCATAAATTGTTATAGCACAAGTATTCTCAGCGGTAGTAAATATGTCGGCGGTATTTCCGGAAATGCACAGTATGTTTGCACCATTAAGAATTGCTATTTTGCGGGCACTAATAACAACAATAACTATAAAAGCGGAATTACGACTGCTTGGGTTAGCAACAAGACTTGCAAAATTACCGTACGACTGAAACGAACATCGGTAAGATCACCATTACGCTGAACTAAAAGTCCGAT
>CAZTYB010000117.1:0-5369 GCA_964617595.1 uncultured Oscillospiraceae bacterium
CTTTCGGCGGCGCAGCTACCTGCATCGGCGGCTGCATCCGTGACCCCCTGTCCGGCCGGGCTTATGTGCACCAGGCAATGCGGGTCACCGGAGGCGGAGACCCCCGGGTGAATCTGAAAGATACCGTCAAGGGCAAGCTCCCCCAGCGCAAGCTGGCTACCACCGCCGCCGCCGGATACTCCTCCTACGGCAACCAGATCGGCCTGGCCACCGGCCATGTGGCGGAACTGTATCACGAGGGTTATATTGCCAAGCGCCTGGAGTGCGGCGCAGTGGTTGCGGCGGCACCGGCTGCCAATATCCGCCGGGAAGTACCCGCCCCCGGGGATGTTGTGATCCTGCTGGGTGGCCGTACCGGCCGGGACGGCATCGGCGGCGCTACCGGTTCCTCCAAGAGCCACAATATGAAATCTCTGCAAACTATGGCATCCGAAGTGCAAAAGGGCAACGCCCCGGAGGAGCGCAAGATTCAGCGCCTGTTCCGCAACGGGGATGTGACCCGGCTCATCAAGCGCTGCAACGATTTCGGTGCCGGCGGTGTGTCCGTGGCCATTGGCGAATTGGCCGCCGGATTGCGCATCGACCTGGATGCCGTGCGGAAGAAATACGAGGGCCTGGACGGCACGGAGCTGGCCATTTCCGAATCTCAGGAGCGCATGGCCGTTGTGGTTGCGCCGGAGGATGCGGATGCCTTCATCGCCGCTGCGGAGCGTGAGAATCTGGAAGCTTACCGGGTTGCCATTGTGACCCGGGAAGAGCGGATGGTGATGCAGTGGAAGGGCAGGGAGATTGCCAACCTGAGCCGGGCATTCCTGGATACCAACGGTGCCGTGAAGCACGCTGCCGTTGCGGTGGAACCCAAGGCGGTGGAAGAGATGTATGCGCCCAAGTATGCTTCCCTGCGGGATATGGCATCCAGTCTGAAAACCGCCAGCCGCCGGGGACTGGTGGAGCGGTTCGATGGCTCCATCGGTGCCGGTTCCGTGCTGATGCCTTTCGGCGGCAAAACCCAGACCACCCCCGCCCAGGCTATGGCGGCGCTGCTGCCGGTGCTGCCGGGACAGCATACCTCCCAGGCAAGTGTCATGGCCTGGGGCTGTGATCCTGACCAGATGTCCGTTGACCCCTACAACGCTTCCCACGATGCCGTCTACAGCTCCGTGGCGAAGCTGGTTGCTGCCGGTGCGGATTACCGCAAGGCTTACCTGACCTTGCAGGAGTTCTTTGAAAAACTCCGCACCGAACCCCATCGCTGGGGCAAGCCCTTTGCTGCCCTGCTGGGTGCATTGGATGCTCAATTGGAGCTGAACGCTGCCGCCATCGGCGGCAAGGACTCCATGTCCGGTTCTTTCCTGGATCTGGATGTGCCCCCCACGGTCATCTCCTTTGCCATTGCTCCGGTGGATGCGGGCAAAGTCCTGTCCCCCGAGTTCAAGGCACCCAACCACCCCGTTTACCTCTTCGCCCCCGCTGCTGACAGCGCCGATGCCGTTAAGGCCAGCTGGGATACCTTCCTGTCTCTCCACCACCAGGGAAAGGTCTGCGCCGCCTGGGCGGTGGAGAATGGGGCAGCGGAAGCGGTCATGAAGATGAGCTTCGGCAATAACGTCGGCTTCTGCGCTGAGAGTTTCAGCGACTGGTATACCCCCGGCGCTTGCTGCCTGATTGCGGAGCTGAGCGAGGATGTATACGGTTTCGATTGCGCCATCAAGATTGGCTATACCACCGAAAGACCGGTGATCGACCTAAATGGCGACACCGCCACCATCGAGGAGCTGCGCAGTCTGAACGAGGCGACTCTGGCGCAAATCTATCCCACCAGAGTGACAGAGAATGCGGATGACATTCCCGCTTTCCGCTTCGAGGCCAAGTCCTATCCCGCCCCCGCTGTCAAGGTTGCCCGTCCCAAGGTGCTGATCCCCGTCTTCCCCGGAACCAATTGCGAATACGATTCCGCCCGGGCGATGATGGATGCCGGTGCCGATGCGCAGATCGCCGTGATCCGCAATCTGTCGGCGGAGGATGTGCAGCGCAGTGCGGAGGAGTTCGCAAAACTGGCGGCTCAGGCGCAGATGATTTTCCTGCCCGGCGGATTCTCCGGCGGCGATGAGCCGGACGGCTCCGCAAAATTCATCACCGCTTTCTTCCGCAACCCCGCAATCAAGGAGCAGGTCACCGATTTGCTCGGCAAGCGGGACGGCCTGATGCTGGGTATCTGCAATGGGTTCCAGGCGCTGATCAAATTGGGCTTGGTGCCCTATGGCAAGATCATCGATACCGATGACCGCTGCCCTACCCTGACCTATAATGTGATCGGCCGCCATCAGTCCAAGATCGTCCGCACCCGTATCTGCTCCAATAAGTCCCCCTGGCTCGCCGGGGTGGAGGTGGGGAGCATCTGCTCCGTGCCCATTTCCCATGGTGAGGGACGATTCTATGCCAGCGAAGAACTGGTGCAGAAATTGGCTGCCAATGGCCAAATCGCCACCCAGTACGTTGACCTGGACGGCAACCCCACCATGGATACGGAGTTCAACCCCAACGGCTCCATCTTCGCCATCGAGGGTATCACTTCCCCCGATGGCCGGGTCTTCGGCAAAATGGGGCACAGCGAACGCATCGGCAGGAACCTTTACCGCAATATCCCCAGTCAGTTCGATATCCAGATGTTCCAGAATGCAGTGAAATATTTCAAATAAGAAACAGGGAGGCACGCTCATTGAGCGTGCCTCCGGCCATTAGGAACATAATTTTTGTGCAAGCCCTCTTTTTCGGATGGCTTGCAGCAGAACCGAGCCGATGCTCAGCACTGCGATCAACTCCCCCAGGGCGATGAAGACGGCATTGTACCAGAAACTTGCCTCCCCGATGTAGCCGGTCAATTCCCAGCCCACCAAGATGCCGTTGAAAAAGGCGGGCAGCAGCATCCCCACTGCGGGATACCCCCGGATCGTGATCTTCCGGGTCAGCCACATTCCCCCCGTTGCCAGCGCCGTGGCCAGGGTGCCCACCAGCCAGTCCAGGGGCAATGTCCCAGCGAAAGTGAGATTGAATAGCAGGCAACCCAGAGTCAAACCGGGAACGGCGGCGGGGGTGAAAAAAGCCAGCACGCACAGCCCCTCGCTGATGCGAACCTGGATGGCCATGGAGGTGGACTCCGGCCAGATCAGGTACTGGGCATAGGTCAATACAATGTATAGCGCCGCAATAATGGCGGAGTGGGTGATTCGACGGGTTCTTTTCATGTGTTTCTCTCCAAAATAAAAAATGTGGGCACGCAACGCACCCACAGCAAAACAAAATGGGTGCATTGCACCCATCCAAATTCCTAGTTTTGTTTACCGACAGGATGGTTACGAACTGTCCTATTCAAATTGTATGGGGTAGTATAGCTTAATTTTCGGGAGCTGTCAAGGAATTTTTTGAAAAAGTTGAACCCGGGGGACAAATCTGCTATACTGACGGAAAAGGGAGGATGATCACGTGGAATATCTGTATACCGACCGGCAGATCGTCGTGCTGCAAAAATGTGTCGGATTGGATTCGGAGATAGAACTGCCCCAGGCCATTCGCCGGGATTTGGGGGGCGAAGTTTACCCCGTGCACCGGTTAGACCGGAATGTGGGCGGCTGCATGGTCTATGCCCGCACCCGTCCGGCAGCAGCGGCGCTGAGCAAGGCCATTCAGGATGGGAGCATGGTCAAGGAATATGTAGCCCGGGTGCATGGCTGCCCCCCGGAAGCGGGGGACTGGCAGGACTTGCTATGGAAAGACAGCGGCAAGAACAAAGTGTTCGTGGTGAAGCGGGAGCGCAAGGGGGTCAAGGCCGCTCGGCTGGAATTCGTCCGGCTGGAGGGGGGCGAAACTTCGCTGGTGCGCATCCGGCTGCATACCGGCCGGAGCCACCAGATCCGGGTGCAGTTCGCCAGCCGGGGCTATCCACTGGTGGGGGATCACAAATACGGCGCCCGGGACGATTCGAAGGAGCCCATGCTCTTCTGCTGCGCTCTGACCTTCCCCCTAAACGGCGAAAGGATGCATTTCGAATTGCTGCCCCCTTGGGCGCAGGGGAATGAAAAGCAGCCGTTTGTAAACAATCTGTGATAGCGAAAAATACCTATTGACTTTTTTTCAAAACGGGGTATATTGAAGATAAAAGAATTAGCACTCTCAATGCGAGAGTGCTAAAATCAAGAAAGGTAGGATCGCTATGACATTGCAAAACTATACCCAGAAATCGCAGGAAGCCATTCAGAACGCTCAGAACCTGGCGATTCGAAACAATCATCAGCAGCTGGAGCAGATCCATCTGCTCACCGCCCTGTTGCAGCAGGATGGGGGACTGATCCCTCAACTGCTGCGGAAAATGGACATCACCGTGGAGAGCCTGGAGGCCGCCGCTTTGGCGGAGGTGAATAAGCTCCCCGGCGTGACCGGCGCCCGGGAGGCGGACAAGATCTATATCAGCAACGCCCTGAACCAGACACTGGTTGCGGCGCAGGACAGAGCGGAGCACATGAAAGATGAATTCATCTCCGTGGAGCATCTGTTCCTGGGGCTGCTGGATCGAGCCCAGGGGAGCGTAAAAACCCTCTTTGACACCTATCGCATTACGGCGGACGGCGCCATGAAAGCGCTGCAAGCCGTCCGGGGAAATCAGCGGGTCACCTCCGACAGCCCGGAGGGCACCTACGATGCACTGGAGAAATACGGCACGGATCTAGTCAAACGGGCACGCACCCAGAAGATGGATCCGGTCATCGGCCGGGACGAGGAGATCCGGAACGTGATCCGCATCCTCTCCCGCAAGACGAAGAATAACCCTGTCCTCATCGGCGAACCCGGCGTGGGCAAAACCGCCATTGCCGAGGGGCTGGCGCAGCGCATTGTGAAGAAAGATGTGCCCAAATCCCTACAGGACAAGACGGTTTATGCCCTGGATATGGGCGCATTGATTGCCGGGGCAAAGTACCGGGGGGAATTCGAGGAACGGCTGAAAGCCGTACTGAATGAAGTAAAGGAATCCGACGGGCGTATCCTGCTGTTCATCGATGAACTGCATACCATCGTGGGTGCCGGCAAAACCGAGGGCAGCATGGATGCGGGCAACCTGCTCAAGCCTATGCTCGCCCGGGGGGAGTTGCACTGCATCGGCGCAACCACCCTGGATGAATACCGCACCTATATCGAGAAAGACCCCGCCCTGGCACGGCGGTTCCAGCCGGTGATGGTCAATGAGCCCACGGTGGAGGATACCATTGCCATTCTGCGTGGGCTGAAAGAGCGGTACGAAGTATTCCATGGGGTGAAGATCACCGACCCCGCCATCATCGCCGCCGCAACCCTGTCCCACCGGTATATCACTGACC
>CAZTYB010000118.1:0-5286 GCA_964617595.1 uncultured Oscillospiraceae bacterium
TGACGGAGGGGTTTCGCATTAAGCAGTTACCTTTTATTGAAAGCCAATGCGAAAACGTAGCATCAAAACCCCTCAGGCAAAATCGGTTCCGAAGAACCGATTTTGCCAGCTCCCCTTTCAGGGGAGCAAAAGGGTGCGACATTTAAATTGATAACATTACAATAAAACGGAGGGAGAAAGAATGGAAAACGGCATTCTGGTAATCGGCATTGCCGGTGGCACGGCCAGCGGCAAAACCACATTGATGAAAAATCTCATTCAGGAATTCGGCGGCGAAGTGACGGTGATCAGCCACGATAATTATTACAAGCGCCACGATGATATGCTCTACGAGGAGCGCTGCAAACTGAATTATGACGAACCCGCCGCTTTCGATACCAGTTTGATGGTCTACCATCTGGAGCAGCTGCGCCACGGCTGCACCATTGAGTGCCCGGTGTATGATTTCACCGTCCATAACCGCTCCAACGAGACGGTGCAGTTGATCCCCCGAAAGGTGATCATTGTGGAGGGGATCCTGATTTTCGAGAATGAAGCATTGCGGAATTTGATGGATATCAAGATTTTTGTGGATACCGATGCGGATGTGCGCCTGTGCCGCCGGATCAAGCGGGACGTGAATAAACGGGGGCGCTCCCTGGAAAGTGTGCTCACCCAGTATCTGGACACGGTGAAGCCCATGCACGAGCGCTATTTGGAACCCAGCAAGAAATATGCCGACCTGGTGGTGCCGGAGGGGGGCAAGAATCTGGTTGCCCTGAGCATGATCACCGGCCATATCCGCCGGTATCTGGACGAGGTTTGAGATGAAATTCGAGAGTTTGATTTTTGATATCGACGGTACCCTCTGGGATTCCCGTGCCCTGGTCGCCCAGGGGTATAATTTGCAGCTGAAAGACGAGGGATTGGAGCGCTATAGCGTGGATGCGGACATCCTGCGCCCCCTGTTTGGCAAGGTAATGAGCGCCATTGCCGATGCGATTTTTCCCGATCTTTCGCCCCAGGTGCGCTATCCCCTGATGGAGCGGTGCATGGCACGGGAGAACCGGTACCTGGAAGAGAATGAATGCGCCATCGGCTATCCCGGAATTGTCCCGGCGCTGCGGGAGCTGGCGAAAAACCACCGCATCTTCATCGTCAGCAATAGCCAGCGGGGCTACCCGGAACTGTGCATCACCAAATTGGGGCTGGATGACGTGATCACCGGGCACCTGTGCTACGGCGATACCGGCACCGGCAAGGGGGCAACCATCCGCACCCTCATGGAGCGGTACGCCATCACCTCCTGCGCCTATATCGGCGATACCCAGGGGGATTATGAAGCGACGGTGGAAGCGGGGGTTCCCTTTATCTGGGCATCCTACGGTTTCGATACCCCGGATGGCTATGCCCTGCGCATTGACCGCCCCGCCGATTTGATTCAAATGGAACAGGAGAATTTACTATGAGCATTCCCATTGATTCCTATTGCATCCAGTGCTACCTGCGCCGCAATACGGAACTGGTGCGCCCCCTGGGGGATGAAAAGAAGACCACGGAATTTGTAAAAAAATTGATGCGGATTTATCTGGATGCCCCCGATGGGGTTGCCTCCCCCTGGTTGGGACCCCAGGTCAACCAATTGCTGACACAGATGTATGGCCTGCCGGAGGATCGCTTCGAAGAGGAGCGGAAGCAGTCCAATCGATTCGTCCTGGAGCGGCTGGAAGAGATCCGCCGCCGGGTGAATGAAGCGGAGGATCCGGTTCTGGCGGGGATGCAGTTCGCCATTTTGGGCAATTATCTGGACTTTTCCGCTTTGCAGGGGAATGTCAGTTTCAAAAAGCTGGACGATATGCTCTCCGGCGCAAAGCAGATCGATATTGCCGGGGAAGTATTCGACCGGTTCTGCGCCGACCTGCGCCGGGGGGAGCGACTGCTCTACCTGACGGACAACGCCGGGGAGATCGGATTCGACCGGGTATTCGCCGAAACATTGCAGCGGGCTTATCCCCACCTGGAAATCACTTTCTGTGTCCGGGGGGGCGTGACCCAGAACGATGCCACCCGGGACGATGCCGCCGAAATGGGCATCCCTTTCCCGGTGATCGATAACGGCAACCGCATCGCCGGTACCCAGATCGACCAGCTCAGCCCGGAAGCGAAGCAGGCGCTGGAACGTGCGGACGTGATCTTCGCCAAGGGCATGGGCAATACGGAGACCATGCTGGGCTGCGGCTACAATGTGTACTATGCTTTCCTGGTCAAATGCCCCAAGTTCGAATATTATTTCTCCAAACCCCTCATGACCCCCCTCCTCGTCCACGATTCATACGCAATCTAATGTTAATGTCCGTAGGGGACGGGTTTCCCGTCCATCTTGCGAGGGCTTACCGAATACACACCGCTCAAGGGAGGCGAAACGCCTCCCCTACAGTGACGATTTCGGTGCAATCTAAAATAAATGGCCATGGGGACACCCGTCCCCACAAACAAATTGAGGAGAAATGATCATGCAAGAACAATTCCTGCGCACCGCCATGCTCCTGGGGGAGGAGGCGGTGGAACGATTGCAAAATGCCCAGGTGGCCGTGTTCGGTCTGGGGGGCGTGGGAGGCTATGTGGTGGAGGCGCTGAGCCGGGCGGGCATCGGCGCACTGGACTTGATCGACAGGGACGAGATCAGCCCCTCCAATCTCAATCGCCAGATCCTGGCCACTTACGCAACCATCGGTATGCCCAAGACCCGTGCCGCCGCCGACCGGGTGGCGCAGATCAATCCGAATTGCTGTGTAAGAACCTATGACGTATTCTACTTGCCGGAGACGGCGACCCAATTCGACTTCACCCAATATGACTATATTGTGGATGCGGTGGATACCGTCACGGCCAAGCTGGCGCTGGTGCAGCAGGCGCAGGCGGCGCAAACGCCCATCATCAGCTGCATGGGCACCGGCAACAAGCTGGATGCATCCGCTTTCCGGGTTGCGGACATTTCGGATACATCCTTCTGCCCCCTGGCACGGATCATGCGCAAGGAGCTGGCCAAACGGGGCATCCATCACCTGAAAGTGGTCTATTCCCAGGAGGAGGCTCGCAAACCCACCGGCTGGGAGGAGGAGGCTGCCGCCCTGGGCAAGCGCCAGATCCCCGGCTCCGTCAGCTTCGTCCCCGCTGCTGCCGGCCTCATCCTGGCCGGTGAGGTGATCAGGGATATCGCCGAGGGGGATAAAACACGCCGGGCTCATTCGTGAGAGGGGAGTATTAAATTCCTGCGAACCGCTTCCTTGCTTATGCCCAACAAAATCCAGAAATCGACATCAATATCATCACACCAAATGAGAAATATATCAGAGAACACGGTTTGGATGATAATTGGTATTGATTGGAGCGGAAGCCCGAATTTCAAAATAAATCCATCATCGCGATCAAAAAACCGGCTGCAACTGGGATTCGTTGCAGCCGGTTTTGGCCGATATTATTCACTTTTCCATCTTGCCACCAGGACGAAGCGCCCGTTATCTGTATGGGCGGAGCAGGTGATCAGCATCAGCAGCTGATCGCCGTAGGCGGCGGTGATGCCGGTATCGTAAAGGGATTTCCCGGTGAGCTGGGCAACGAAAGAATCGAATTCCGCCTCGTCCTGGGCATCAATCAGCTGGTAGAAGCGGAAAGCCGTCTCGCTCTCCCGGTAGATGCGGTCATAGAATGCGGCGATTATCTCATATTCCCGTGATTCGTACAGGGTGTCCAGCTGAATGGTCGGGTGAGACCGCCAATAGGTGGAGGAATCGTATTTCAGCAGGCCATGGAACATGGTTCCGTTGTTCATATTGTGGGAATAGATCATCAGATTGTCGCTGTCGGAGCTGCATCGCTCATCTAGGAACGGCGTACCGGGGAAACTGTAATTCCCCTGGAAATCCGCATAGAGATATTTCTCTGGCTCTTGGGGCGTATGCATCACGGGATAGTTGATCTGGGTATCGGCAATGCTGATCCAGCCCCAGAAATCCGGATTCTGCTGAGAAATCTCCTCGTACTGGGGGAGGATGGTCTTCTTCGGCTCCGTTTCGGCCTGGGGCGGTTCGGTGGGCTCCACCTGGTCGATGGGCTGCACGTCCGATAGGGGCAGCGTGAGCGATTCCGCCGTGGGATGGGCGGTAACCTGGGCGGAATGCTGGGTCAGCGCCGCCAGGTCACGGAACTGGGCATCGGAGCTGTCCAGCTGCCATGCGTAGACCCCCAGCCCCGTTGCTGCGGAAGCCGCCAATGCGACCATGGCGAACAGCACTCGCACCAGGGGGGAGCGCCGCCGAGCGGGGGGAGATTTGCGCTTGGTCTGGTATCTTCCGGTGTATTCTTGCTTTTTCATTGAATCAGATCCTTTTCCCCTTTGGGAATCACAGGATGTATTCCCGGATATCCCTCTGAATTTCCTCAATGGGGCGCATGGCGCCGTGATCGCAGCATTCAATCTCCCGCCAGCCCAGGGCTCCGCTGCAATAGGCGGCGGCCTCCCGACTGCGGCGGAGGTATTCCAGATTTCCCTCGTGGATATCCTTTTTGCTCTCGTCCCCCCGGTAGCGAGCGGTCATCAGCTGCTGGCTCACCGCCGGGTCAACACTGAGGTAAATGACCACATCCGGGGCGGGGATGCCCAGCAGACGGTACTCAAAATCGAACAGCCAATTGAGGAAATCAGCCCATTGCTCCCGGGGGAGTTTGCTGCACTGGTGGATGGCGTTGGAGGTGGTGTACCGGTCGGCGACGATGATGCCCCCTTTCCGGTAGAATTGTTCCCAATCCCGCTTATAGGAGGCGAACCGGTCAACGGCATAGAAACTGGAGGCGGCGTAGGCGTTCACGTCCCCCGGCTCAGCGCCAAATTCCCCCGCCAGATACATTTTGACCAATGCGGAGGAGTTGGACTCGTAATCCGGGAAAGAGACTTTGCGCACCGCTTTCCCCTCCACCGCCAGTGCCTCCACCAGCAGCGCCGACTGGGTGGCCTTGCCACTGCCGTCCAGCCCCTCGATGACGATGAGTTTCCCTTTTCCCATGATATCCGCTTCTTCCTTTGTAAATTCGGTTCTATCATAGCATATATTCTTATGGATTGCAAATAAAATTCCCCTTGCGCAGGACATGAAACTGTGCTATTCTGATTTTGGAGAAATCTAAAATAAATGACTGTTGGGGGCTTGCTTCCTCGTCCCTCTTGCGTGGACTTACCAGAAACGCACCGCTCAAGGGAGGCGAAACGCCTCCCCTACGGTGCCGATTTTGGTGCAATCTTATGTTAAC
>CAZTYB010000119.1:0-5199 GCA_964617595.1 uncultured Oscillospiraceae bacterium
GTCCTCCATCGGGACGACCTGCGCATAGCCGCCGCCGGCAGCGCCGCCCTTGACGCCGAAGACGGGTCCGAGGGAGGGCTCACGCAGAGCGACCAGAACATTCTTACCAATTTTGCGCATACCGTCTGCCAGACCAACGGTCGTGGTGGTCTTGCCCTCACCGGCGGGGGTGGGGTTGATGGCGGTGACCAGGATCAGCTTGCCATTGGGCTTGTTCTCCATATCCTTGAGGATATTGTAGTCAACCTTGGCCTTGTACTTGCCGTACTGTTCCAGGTACTTTTCGTCCACACCGGCGGTCTTTGCGATCTCGGTGATGGGGAGCATTGTAGACTCCTGCGCGATTTCGATGTCAGTTTTGAATCCCATGTTGATCATTTCTCCTTGTATTTTCAATTTGGGCGCCCTGCCGTTGGAATGGCTCAGGCACATACAGGACTTATGCGGATAACCGTTGGAATGGCGCACCGCACGAGTGGGTATATCGGTACTCACGTACCGATAATAAGATAGCACCGCTGCCACAAATTGTCAAGATATTTCCTCAGAAATTTTGCGTTTTTCTTCCCCTGTTTCGGTGGCCTCCTGCCGCCGGTAATCCGATGGGCTGATGTGTCTGCTCTTCCGGAAGATTTGGGAGAAATAGCTGCCAGAGGAGAATCCCAGGATATCCGAGATCTGCGCCAGGGACAGGTCAGTTTGCCGGAGCAGGTAGCATCCCTCTTCAATTCGCCGCTCCAGCTGATAGTTGATGGGGCTGATGCCGAACTCCTCTTTAAAACAGTGGGCGAGGTAATATTTGTTGATATGGGCGATTTCCGCCAGGGTATCCAGTGTCAACGGCTCTTTAAAATGGGCATCGATATAGCGCCGTACGGCCACGCACTGGCTGTTGGCGGAGGCGGGGGTGGGGTCACTGACGGCCACGTCCGGCCGACGGTTCAGCCGGGTGACCAGGATTTCGGTATAAGCCTGGCAGATTTTGTCCGCCCCGGGCAGCTCCTGGCGGCTTTCCCACAGGATGGAGGTCATGCAGGAGGTGATGCTCTCCAGATCTTGGTTGCTCAGGATCTTGAACCGGCTTTCCTCCCCGGCGGGGGCGGTCAGTTCCAGCCCCTCGATGCCCAGCACCAGATATTCCAACGGGGAGGCGTTCCGGCTGACCTCCGTATGGACGATGTTGGGGTTCAGGATCACCAGTTGCCCGGCGGATATGGGGTACAGTTCCTGATCCACCTGGATGTGCCCCGTGCCCCCCATCACATAGAACAGCTCCGCATAGCTGTGGGTATGGGGGACGGAGTGCCAGTCGCCGGAATATTTGGCGCTGCCCACGTTCACCAGTTTCGTCTGGGTGCGGCTGGCGGAAAGTTGGGGGGAATAGTGCTGGTTGCTCATGGGGGATGCCTCCAATCGTAAGATTCTTGCTGCTAATTGTCATTATATTGCGCAGAGGGCTAATTTGCAAGATAAATGTACAAAACTTGCGCCGATTTCTCCCCCTGCGCCATGGTGGAAATGCACAAAAAACGAAAGAAGTTTTTATTATATTATACCGAAAATTGCGGTAATCGCAATATCTATAAAATTAAAAACAAAATAATTATTGAGAAAATCCAAGGAAATTATATACTTGCCTTAGTGGAACTCCTTCCACAAATCAAATTATGGAGGAAAACATAAATGAAGAGAATCATTGCTATGCTCCTGGCCGTCGTTATGGTGTGCGGTCTGGTTGCAATCGGCACCACCACGGCCAAGGCCGAGGGCGAGACCATCCAGGTCGCTGCCATCGAGACTGCCTATGGCTCCGAAATCTGGCAAAAGGTTACCGCTGCTTTCACTGCCCAGACCGGTATCGAAGTTGACCTGATCACCGACAAGAACCTGGAAGATGTCATCACCCCCGCAATGCAGGGCGGTGAGTACCCCGACGTGGTTCACCTGGCTACCGGCCGTGCTGCCGGCACCACCGAGAACATGATCAAGGGCAAGCTGCTGACTGACATCACCGACGTTCTGGAAATGACCGTTCCCGGCGAAGAAGTTACCGTTGGCTCCAAGATCTCCGGTGGCTTCACCGAGACCTCTCTGACCAACCCCTATGGCGACGGCAAGACTTACCTGGCTCCCATGTTCTATTCCCCCTGCGGCCTGTTCTACAACGCAAAGCTGTTCGAGGAAAAAGGCTGGACCGTTCCCACCACTTGGGACGAGATGTGGGAACTGGGCGACAAGGCTAAGGAAGAGGGCATCTACCTGTTCACTTACCCCACCGCCGGTTACTACGATGCATTCATGTACGCTCTGATGTACTCCGTGGGCGGCGCTGAGTTCTTCAACGACGTTACCAACTATGCTGAGGGCGCTTGGGAATCCGAGAATGGCCAGACCCTGCTGGGCATCCTGGACAAGCTGGCTGACTACACCCATCCCTCCACTCCCGCTCAGGCCAATGGCCAGGACTTCACCAAGAACCAGCTGATGGTCATGACCAACGATGCACTGTTCATGCCCAACGGCACCTGGATCGTTGGCGAAATGGCCGATGCCGAAGCCACTCTGACCAATGACTTCGCATGGGGCATGACCGCTCTGCCCGCAGTTACCGAGGGCGGCGCCGGTTACTCCTACTGCTGGTTCGAGCAGGCTTGGATCCCCTCCGAGGCTGAGCACGTGGACGAGGCCAAGCAGTTCATCGCTTTCCTGTACTCCGATGTGGCTGCTGAGATCTTCGCTACCGCTGGCGCTATCCAGCCCATCGACGGTGTTGCTTCCATGCTGGAGGGCGACAACGTGATGTTCTACTCCATCTATGACAACGGCGCCAAGGCTGCTATGGGCGAATTCGCCCCCTTCACCGCAATCCCCGGCGTTGATACCTCCTCCGTGTTCTTTGAGCCCATCAACTCTCTGGTTGCTGGCACTCTGACCATCGAAGAGTATGAGGCAAACATCATCTCCGCTACCGAGCAGATGCGTGCCAACCTGATGAGCTAATTCTCCCAAAGCTACATCCATTGCAAGAATCCCCGGGATGGCAGCGGCAGCCGCCGCTGCCATCCCTTTCACGTTTCCCGCCTCCCCCGCATCCACCTGGGGAGCGCACCCAATAGAAAGGAGCGGTAAGCAAGCTATGAATCGCAATAAGCGCCGCAGTGCGTTTTTGTTCGCCTGCATTGCCCCGGCAGTGATTCTGTTCACTGTTTTTATGATCGTGCCCACACTGAATGTGTTCCGTATGTCGCTGTATGAGCGGGGAGCTTTCGGCAATGCCGAAACCTACGTGGGGCTGAAAAATTTCGCTACACTGCTAAAGGACGGATCTTTCATCCGTTCCATGCAGAATACCCTGCTGCTGATTGTGGTAGTGACCATCTTTACCATGGCCATGGCGCTGATCTTCGCAGGGATCTTAACCCGGGAAAAAATCAAGGGGCAGAATTTCTTCCGTGTTGTGTTCTATATCCCCAATATTCTGTCCGTTGTTGTCATTTCGGGCATCTTCTCCGCCGTTTACCAGACGGAGAACGGAATGCTCAATTCCATTATCCAGATCTTCAGCCCCGAAACTTCCATCCTCTGGAAAGGGGAGAAGACGGTGATGCTCAGCATCATCATCGCCATGATCTGGCAGGCCATCGGCTACTATATGGTGATGTATATGGCCTCCATGTCCGCCGTGCCCCAGAGCCTGTACGAGTGCTCCGGGCTGGATGGCGCCGGGCGCTTCACCCAGTTCTTCCAGATCACCATTCCGCTGATTTGGACCAATATCCGCACAACGTTGACTTTCTTCATCATCTCCACCATCAATATGGCTTTCCTCTTCGTCAAGGCCATGACCGGCGGCGGCCCCAACGGCGCTTCCGAAGTGGTGCTGGGATATATGTATGACCAGAAGAGCAACGGCCTTTACGGCTACTGCATGGCCATCGGCGTGGTGATCTTCCTGTTCTCCTTTGCCCTCAGCGCCCTGGTGAACAAGGTCACGGAACGTGAAACCCTGGAATTCTAAGGAGGTAGCCATATGAAACAGAATCGAATCACTACTTCCAAAGAGCGGCTGTACAAATTCTTCATCTATTTCGTCCTGGGGCTGCTGGCGGTGACCATCATTGTCCCTGTGGCGTGGGTGTTCATGGCCTCTATTAAGGAGAATGTGGAGTTCTATGCCAATCCCTGGAACCTGCCCAAGGGGTTCTATTGGCAGAACTTTGTGGAAGCCTGGAATACTGCGAAAATGGGCGAGTATATGCTCAATTCCGTCCTCGTCACCGCCATTTCCCTGGTGCTGCTGCTGGTGGTGGCGCTGCCCGCATCCTACTGCCTGTCCCGGTTCCAGTTCACCGGCAAGAAATTCCTGAATACTGCCTTTATGGCGGGACTGTTCATCAATGTGAACTATATCGTGGTGCCCATCTTCCTGATGCTTCGGGATGGGGACAGCTGGCTGAAAAAGGTGATTGGCAAGGGCTTCCTGCTGAATAATCTGTTCGTGCTGGCGGTGGTGTATGCGGCCACGGCGCTGCCCTTTACCATCTACCTGCTCAGCAGCTATTTCTCCACCCTGGCTCATGACTATGAGGAGGCCGCCTATATCGATGGCGCCGGATATTTCCGCACCATGGTGCAGGTGATCTTCCCCATGGCGAGACCGTCCATCATTACGGTGATATTGTTCAATTTCCTGTCTTTCTGGAATGAGTACATTATCTCCATGACCTTGATGACCTCTGCCAAGGGTACGAAAACATTGCCCGTGGGTCTGCTGAATCTGATGCAGGCGCAGCAGTCCAAGGCGAACTATGGCCCGATGTATGCCGGCCTTGTGCTGGTGATGCTGCCCACATTGATCCTCTACTGCTGCGTGCAGAAGAATTTGACCAAGGGCATGACCGTTGGCGGCCTGAAAGGATAAGGGTGAGAAAATGAAATTCTGGAAAAATCATGTCCGCCTGCGTACCGTCCTGATTGCGCTGTTCTTCCTCCTGGGTGTGGTGCTGACCATCGTGGGATGGAAGATGACCAAGCAGCTGAGCGGGCTCATCATTATGATTGTGGGCATTATCTGCCTGCTGACGGCGCTGTTCGTATACAATGCGTCTTATAAAGAATGAATTCAAGAGGAAATTGCCATATGGAAAATAAAAATTTTGGCCGGGTGACCATCCCCACTGACCTGGATGTGGTGCCCGA
>CAZTYB010000120.1:0-5199 GCA_964617595.1 uncultured Oscillospiraceae bacterium
CAGCGTAATTGCCCTGGGTGGAGTCGTACTTCAGCAGGTGAGCCAGCATCTTGGGGGAGGTCAGGTCGTTGATTGCGACGACTTCGAAGCCCTCAGCGCCGAACATCTGACGGAAAGCCAGACGACCGATACGGCCAAAACCATTGATTGCAACTTTAACAGACATTGGAATTTCCTCCATTTCAATATTACTGTTTTCACAGTATTTTACAGATAAGTGTGTCTATTCGACATTCTCACACAGCTTTATTATACTATAATCAATGGGGGTTGTAAAGTGGAAAATGTGCAAAAAAACTCCTGTTTTCCGGAAATCTTTTCGTCCACCTTTGCACCATGGAAAAAAGTGCGACGGGGAGGCGTTTGCCTTCCCGTCGGGTGATGTTTATCCGTAATTTGTTGCCAAACGGCTGGACTCCATGGTCTTGCCCAGGGTATAGAAGAACACATTATCCCGGGCGGGGGCGAGATCCAGCAGCTGTCCCCGTTCGGCGTAAACCTCGTAATAGCCGAAGAGCACGGGGATGATCTTGCCGTCATCGGCGACCATCTTATTCAGATTATAATAGTTGCCGGAATTGGCCAGGGATTCCTTGCACATATTCAGCAACGTATTATCCGCAATGCCGCCCCAGCCCAGATTTCCCCAACCCTTGAAGAATTGGGACAGGTCATAGGTGCTGGACAATTTCGTCTGACCCAGGTAGAGGTCGTAGCTGCCCGCCTGGAGCACCTGCTGATAAGTGGTGCCGGTGCTGCCGCCGTATTCCAGCGTGCCGCACTCCAGTCCCAGTTCCGTCAGTTCCTTGGCGATGTACCGGGCGGTACGCAGCCGGGCGGAGTCATCGCAGTTGACCAGGAGCAGGAGCTTCTTATTGTTGCCATTCTTGTCCTTGGGGATGTACATATTCTGAATGGCGCTGACGAAACGCAGGGGATCATACTCATACCGGGAGGCCAAGCTCTCACTGTAATAGGGGGAGCCCGGTGAAGTGGGTAGGGTGCTGGCATAGGCACGGCCACGGTAATAGGTATCGATAATGGTATCCCGGTCGATGGCATAGGTCAGGGCTTTGCGCAATTCGTCATTGCGCCCGTCCTTGAAAAATTCGCTCCAAAGGGCATTGACCCCAATATAGAGGAAGAGGCCGCTGTCCACTTCCCACAATTCGTAGTCGCAGCGATACTCAGCATAGGAATCGGACATGGGATTGGAGATGGCAAGGTCGAGATCCTCAAATTCGAATTCGTCACGAACCTGCGCCTGGCTGCTGGCCTCGCTGAGGGTGATGACCTGGGCATTGGTAGAGAGTTTCGCATTCTCAGCGCACCACCAGCTCTCCACTTTCTTCAGTTGTGCGCCGGCCACGGTATTCTGGAAGATATATGGCCCCGTTCCCAGGGGAAAATCATCATCGGTATGGCCGATCTTCACAATGGGAATATCCAGCAGCAATGGCAGATTCTCATAAGCCGTTGTCAAATAGAAAACCACGGCGTTGCTGCTCTCCCCCTGGACAACGGAATCGATATAGGTGAATCGCCCGCCGTAATAGTCGCTGTTCCGGGCGGCATCATACGTGGCAACGACATCCGCAACCGTTACCGGTGCACCGTCGGAGAAAGTGGCTTTCTCCTCCAGATAGATGGTATAGGTTCGGTTGTCGGCGCTGGCCTGATAATAGGAGCAGAGGATGGGATAGGGCTGATTGTTGCCATCCACACTGAATAACCCCTGGTAAATCAGAGAGAAGAGCACCCGGTTGGTGATATTATTACCAATGAGGGGATTCATGGATCGGTCGGGGAAATAGGTCAGGTGGAGGGATTGCAGATCTTCATCCAGGAGGGAAGTATCCTCCGGCTCCTCCCCCTCCATCAGCAGTTCGCCCCCCTTGGGGATATATTCCCCATATTCATAGGAGCTGACACAGCCGGAAAGCAGGGAAATGAACATCGCCAGCGCCAGTAGCGCCGAAAGCATTTTTTTCATAGCCGTCCCTCCTGACAGACGATGATGGCGCCCTGTGACCCCCGCTGTCCCCCGGTGACCCGGTGGGACCAGAAGCGGTCAGGGCGGCAGGCGGTGCATTCGTCGCTGAGTTCTACCCGCTCCACCCCGGCACGGTTCAATATCCAGCGGTTGATTTGTTTCAAATCCACATGGTATTTGGCGCCGGTCTGGGTGATCCATTGGGATACTTCCTCCCCATAGGCATCCAGCAGTGCCCGGGGCACATCCCCATCCGTTTCGAAATGGCACCCCCCGATATTCGGGCCAATGGCGGCACGGATATCCCCGGGGCAGGAGCCGTATTCCCGACCCATGGTCTCCACCACTGCGGCACCGATGCCGCTCACCGTGCCCCGCCAACCGGCGTGGGCAGCTCCCACTGCCCCGGTCACTTCGTCCCAGAAGAGGATCGGGGTGCAGTCCGCAGTGAATACCACCAGTGCCAGACCCGGTGTGGCCGTGATCAGGGCATCGCACTGCTCCAGAGGGGGAGAAAACAAACCGGCACCCCGGTTTGCCCCCGTCACCGGGCGGACAATATTCGAATGGGTCTGACGGGACAGGACGAGATTGCGCACATCGAACCCGATGGCCTGCCCCAGGCGGCGGTAATTCTCCACCACGTTCTCCCGGTCGTCCCCCCGGCTGGTGCCGATATTCAGGGAATCCAGATACCCTCGGCTGACACCCCCCAGACGGGTGGTGAAGCAATGGGGTGCGGCGATCCCCTGGGCGGTGAGATAGTGTAGATTCTCGTGTTGATTGTTTATGACCATAGTATTCTCCAGATAATTGCGATCAGGGCATGGGAACAAAAATGCAGAATAAGCACCCGTAGGGGAGGCGTTTCGCCTCCCTTAAGCGGTACGTATTCGGCAAGCCCACGCAAGAGGGACGGGAAACCCGTCCCCTACGCCCATTTATTTTAGATTGCGCCAAAATCGTAACCGTAGGGGAGGCGTTTCGCCTCCCTCAAGCAGGTGGATTGGTTGCAGCGGGCACTTTCATCTACCTTTAATGTTCCAAGCCCTCAACTTTATCTTTCTGCATACAGCACTTTTTATATTTCTTGCCGCTGCCGCAGGGACAGGGGTCGTTGGGGCCGACTTTCTTGGCAGCAGTGCGAACGGGGGTCTTCTTCACCATGGTGGCGTTCGCAGAGGCGGTGCCGGTCTCCTTGGCGACTTTCTCACGCTTGATCTCCTGCTGGGGGCGCACCTGCACCAGGAAGAGGCGGCGGACGGTCTCCTCACGGATGGCCTGGATCATGGCCTGGAACATCTGGTAGCCCTCTTCTTTATAGGCGATCACCGGGTCATGCTGGCCATAAGCCCGCAGACCGATACCCTGCTTCAGGTCGTCCATGGCATCGATATTGTCCATCCAATATTCGTCCACGACCCGCAGCATGACCACCCGCTCCAGCTCCCGCATGAGTTTTTCGCCGTAGACGTTCTCCTTGGCCTGATAGGTGGCAGTGGCGATGGAGTCCAGCATCTGCGCTGCTTCTTCCGTACCTTTGCCCAGGAGCTCCTCCCGGCGGCTTTCCAGGGTACCCTTGGGGCAGAAGAGGCCATCGAACTGCGCCTGCAAAATAGCGAAGCTCTCCTCGTTCACCATTCCCCCGGCACCGGCCAGGGCGGTATTCACCGTGGAGGAGACCACATTTTGCAGCATCGTCCGGATGCTTTCCGCCAGGTCTTCACCATCGAGAACCTTTTGCCGCTGGGCGTAGATCACTTCACGCTGGACATTCATCACGTCGTCGTATTCCAGGACGTGCTTTCTGGTTTGGAAATTGCGGCTTTCTACGGTTTTCTGGGCATTTTCCACGGCGCCGGAGAGGATTTTTGCATCAATGGGGGTATCCTCGTCCAGTCCAAGGGTGTCCATCATGCCCATGACACGGCCGGTAGCAAACAGGCGCATCAGATCGTCCTGCATACTCAGGTAGAAGCGGCTTTCGCCAGGGTCACCCTGACGGCCGGAGCGGCCACGGAGCTGATTGTCGATCCGGCGGGATTCGTGGCGCTCGGTACCGATGATGAACAGACCTCCCGCCGCACGAACCTTCTCCGCCTCCTGGGCGATCTCTCCCTTAAACTGCTGCAAGAGGGCGGCATAGCGACTGCGGACATCCAGGATCTCCGGGTTATCCGTCTCGGCGTAGGAGTCCGCTTCCGCAAGCAATTCGTCCTCCACCCCCTGCTTGCGTAGTTCGTTCTTGGCCAGGAATTCGGCGTTGCCGCCGAGCATGATGTCCGTACCACGGCCTGCCATATTGGTAGCGATGGTCACGGCACCGAATTTACCAGCCTGGGCAACGATCTGGGCTTCCAGCTCGTGATATTTGGCGTTGAGCACATTGTGGGGGATGCCCTCCCGTTTCAGGAGTTTGCTGAGGATCTCGCTCTTTTCGATGGAGATGGTACCGACCAGAACGGGTTGCCCTTTCTCGTGGCAGGCTTTCACCTGCTGAATAATGGCACGGAATTTGCCCATCTCCGTTTTGTAGACCACGTCGGAATGGTCGATTCGGGCAACGGGACGGTTGGTGGGGATCTCCACCACATCCAGTTTATAGATGGATTCGAATTCTTCTTCCTCCGTCAGGGCGGTACCGGTCATGCCGGAGAGTTTGTCATAAAGGCGGAAGAAATTCTGGAAGGTGATGGTGGCCAGGGTCTTGCTCTCCCCTGCCACGGCAACTTTCTCCTTGGCTTCTATGGCCTGGTGCAGTCCCTCGTTATACCGGCGGCCATACATCAGTCGTCCGGTGAATTCGTCCACGATGATGATCTCGCCGTCCTTGACCACGTAGTCAATGTCTTTCTTCATCAGGCCCCGGGCTTTCATCGCCTGATTGATATGGTGGGAGAGGGTGGCGTTCTCGGAATCTGCCAGATTCTCCACCCCGAAGAACCGCTCCGCCTTGGCAACGCCGTCAGAGGTCAGGCCAACGGTGCGGGCTTTCTCGTCCACGTAATAGTCACAGCCGAAAGTATCGTGATCTTCCTTATCCTCGGTTTTGGCGAAGACTTTCTTATGGAGACCGGAGACGAATTGATCGGCCATTTCGTACAATTTGGAGGAATCCTCCCCCTTGCCGGAAATGATGAGGGGGGTTCTGGCTTCGTCAATGAGGATGGAGTCCACCTCGTCCACGATGGCGAAAGCGTGCCCCC
>CAZTYB010000121.1:0-5179 GCA_964617595.1 uncultured Oscillospiraceae bacterium
GGCTTCCTCCTGGGCATCCTGCACTTCTCGGCCGCAGTCGGGGCATTTGCCGTCCACGAGCTGGCTCTCCGTCCAGAAAGATTCGCAGGGCTTGCAGTACTTTCCCTTGTAGGTGCCCTTGTAGATGTCCCCGTTGTCATACATTTTCTTGAAGATTTTCTGGATGGCGGCCACATGATAGTCGTCCGTGGTGCGGATGAATCGGTCGTAGCTGATATTCATCAGTTTCCACAGATCCAGCACACCCTTTTCGCCCAGCACGATATTGTCCACGAACTGCTGCGGGGTAATGCCAGCATCCTTGGCCTTGTCTTCGATTTTCTGGCCATGCTCATCGGTGCCGGTCAGGAATTTTACATTGTAGCCCTGCAACCGCTTGTAGCGTGCCATGGTATCGGTCGCCACGGTGCAGTAGGCGTGGCCAATATGCAGATTGGCGGACGGGTAATAGATGGGGGTGGTGATATAATACTTCCCCTTACATTTTTCGCACATTTTCATTTCCTCCTTCTACGAAAAAACGCCCCTGGAAAGATTCCAAGGGCGTAGAATTTACGCGGTACCACCTTGATTCACGGCTTGCGCCGCCTCAATGCGCTTTAACGGGCGCACCCGTGGCTCCCTCATTAGTCGAAAGCCCGGCTCCAAGACCATGTTCCTTTGCCCCAACCGTACCCGCTCCCACCTGCCCGGGCTCTCTGACCGGCCGGAAGCGAAGTACTCTTCTCTTCTCAGCTTTTTTATTCTTCCCTATTATAGCCTTTCCATCCCCGTTTTGTCAACAGGAATGTTGCTGCAATACCGCTTTTTACTTCCCACTATGACCAAGCTTTCTTTTTTCCATAAGGAAGTCCTCCTTGCCCGGTTTTTGATTGGTGAAATTAAGGGGTGATCAGATTGAAATAATCGTACAGTGGGATCAATTTTTCCAGGAATTCTTTTACCCGCACGCCCAATTCCGGGGTGAACACCGCTTCGCTTACCTCCTCGTGGACGATCATGCTCAGATCGGCTTTCCATCCGAAGAAAGGCTGGAGCTCGGGGGTGGGGGCCTCTTTTGGCCGCTTGTAGCATTCGGCGGTGAGTTCCATGCCCACGGATGCCTCTACCCCCTGGAGCATTTTCAGGAATTCTTCTGGCTTCGCCGTCAGGCGATTGCGGAAAGCTTCCATTGCGGAGGATTTGGGGTGCCAAAGGGAGAAGCCGTAGCTAATGCCCTCCGGGCGAATTTCAAAGAACAGGCAGGGGTTCTCCGCCCACCAGTCCACATCCCGGCGAATGCAGATCCACAGGCTCTCTTTATAGGGTGTGGGGTGGTGCAGTCGGGCATCCCGGTAGATGCGGCTGACTTTCAGAATATCCCCGCTGCGGTTCAGGAAAGGCTGGAACAGCTCCTGACCCAATTCTTTCATGGGCTGGTAGAGGGTAGACACATATTGCTCCTTGTGCGCCTGGAACCAGTCCCGGTTGTTATTCATTCGAATTCCCCAGAGGAAATCAATGGTCTCCGGGGTAAAGCCAGTAAACATGAATTTTGCGATCCTTTCTTAGTCGTTGATTGCGTGCATTCCCAATATTTTGTCCCATTCGCTCTGTATCTCCCGGTGCTTGGTTTTCCAGCGGAGCTGATTCAGATGCCGGGTCTGTACCGGGCGGTCAGGAATCTCTAGAATATACCGCTCGTAGGCGTTGATGAGGGTGGTGCCGTTGTATTCCCGCACCCGCTTCATCTTGCCGTCGTAATTCAGGTGGACGTGGCCGTGCACCAGGTAGGCGGGGTGGTATCTGTCCACGAAAGTGCGCAGGGCGGCAAAGCCCCGGTGGGCGGGGTCTTCCCCGTCACCCAGTCCCTCCGGCGGAGCGTGGGTGACCACGATATCCACGCCCTTGCACCGCCACAGGGGCAGGCGCAATTTATGGATGCGGCGGCGCATCTGGGCTTCGGTATATTGGTAATTGCCGGGGTGATACCGGCGGCAGCCCCCCAGCCCCATGATCCGCACCCCGTTGTATTCTACGATGGCATCGTCGATGCAGTCGCAGCCATCGGGGGGCTGACGATCGTAATGGGTATCGTGATTCCCCGGTACGAACAGCACCGGGCATTTGGCCATGGTCACCAGGAACTGGAGATAATTGGATTTCAGATCCCCGCAGGAGATGATCAAATCAATTCCATCCAGTCTGCCCGGGGTATAAAAGTCCCACAGAGCGGGGCACTCTTCATCGGAGATGAACAAAATCTTCAACTGTCTTCGCTTCTTTCTGTGCAGGGATTTCTTCTTTGTAGACCCCAAGCTCCCGGATCATGTTCCGGGACATGGGCAAAATCTCATCGAAGGCAGGTATGGAGCCGCTGACATTTTCGCAGAGCCAATCCATATGGATCAGCTCCTCGGTGGTAAAGGTGGTGGAACTGTCCGCATTTTTGACGGTGCCGTCCTGGGCGATCACCCGGCGGGCGAAAGGATTGATGGTACCGTTACAAATTCCGTTGCGCAGGATCTCTGCCAGGGTGCGCACTCCCTGGGGGAGTTTCTCGGAGAAATCAATATCGATCGCTCCGGTATCCATGCCCAGCCAGTAGTTGCGGCTGGTGCCGTCCCGATCCCGTTTCAGACTGCCGGAGAGAATACTGCGGATCACCGTCTCGTAGAATTTTCCCCATACCCAAACCGGGGAACCCAGAGGGATCAAGTCCCCCTTGTCATCCATTAGGTAGGTGCCGTAGTTGCAGAAATTCAGATAGATCTCCGATTGCACCGGGATATCCCGGTTGGACACCACCCGGATGCCGTCGGCGAAGAAATCCGCCTGGGGCGTTCCCTCTACGCAGGACCATCTCAGCTCGATCTGCGCCCGGGGATTGGTCAATTGCGCCCCCAGGGCGAAAGCATTGATGGATGCGGGCACCCCATAGATGGGATAGGAGGCGATATAGCCAATGCGGTTATTCTGCGCCATGGCACCGGCGATGGCACCGGTGATGAATTTCGCCTCGAATACCCGGCCATAGTAGGTGCGCAGGCTGGTATAGGGCTGATCCAATGTGCAGCAGAAGAAATAAATCTTGGGGTATTTCACCGCCGCCTTGAGCATACTGTGGGTCATCTGGGGGACGGTGGCGAATACGACCTGGGCTCCCTCGTCAATGGCCTGCTCAATGAGCTTCTCTGCCTCTTCCGGTGTGTTGCCCTGGTAATAGCTCCGGGTGGTGACTTTGTCCCCCATTACTTCTTCCAGGTATGCCCGCCCCTGGTCATGCCCCAGTCCCCAGCCGCTGGTGGAGGGGCTGAGGGAATGGATAAAGGCCACGTTCAGATGGTCGGGCAGGGTGATCCAGCTGAGGATGCCGGGCTTGGTATCCTCCACTTTCGATGTGACGTTCACTGCCGATTCCGCTGCGGATACGATATCCGCCCACAGATCCGCCACGCTCTTTTTCAGTTCTGTGGTGCTCAGGGTGGACAGACTCTCGAAAGAATACAGTTTCAGCCACAGCAGCAGCGCCTCCTCCGGCAGGATATCCAGCTGTTTGCTGTTCACGGCCTCCAGCGCTTCCCGGAAATATTGGTAGCGGGCGTTGAAAGTGCGGCGCTCCTCCTCCGTCCATTTCACCCCCGGCTCCCGTCCCAGCAGGGACATGAGCTTGCCGTAATCCTTAGGGCGGCGGAACTGGACGGTATAGATTCCGGCGGATTTGAAGAAATCCAGGAATTCATAATAGGCGATGATCCTCGGCTCCTGGGACTGGGGGGGCATCACCCGCTTCACCACCGCCGGGATACGGGGGGCACCGAAATAACGCAGGACACTTACCCGCTTGTTCCCCTCCTGAATGTAGAAATTGCCCAAATATTCATAACAGGTAATGGGATCCCGGATCCCCTCGTTGCCCAAATGGGCATCACAAAGGGAAATCCATTTGGTTGCGAATTCCGTTTTCACGCTCAGCAGCGGTAAAAAGCTGGGGGTAAAGGCCGCAATGCGCCCGGCGGACTTGGTGCCCACGATGCGCTCGGCGGGGATATCCATGGTGCCCACTTCGGTCACCGTTAATGTATCTATTTCGGGGAGCAGCTCATCCAGCACTTCCGGATTCTGATCTTTTCCGGCGGCAGCAAGCTCTTCCGCTTCCCGCTGCCCCATTTTCAGTGCCTTGAGATATTCCTCACGGCAAGTTTGCAGCGACATAGCATCCTCCTGATTTGAAAAAGTTTCACCCTCATCATACCCCAATTGCCCGGGAAAAGCAACAGAAAATTATTTGTGCCACCGCTGCTCCGGGGAGCAAAAATCTTCCGGTGCACCAGAAAAAACGCATTCCGGGTCTTTACAGACGGGGGGAAATCGGTTATAATACTCAAAACTATGCTTTATAAAGTGAGAGATCGGGATGAATATTGCTTTTGACACCTATAAACAAAAATTGAACGATTGTCGCCCCGCCCTGGACGGGCTGGCGGATTCCCTGAATGTGGAGGGGCTGCGCAGTGAACTGGAGCGGCTCCATGCCATGCAGGAGGCGCCCGGCTTCTGGGATGACCCGGAACGGAGCCAGAAAGTCGCCGTGAAAACCCGCCAGACTGAGAACAAGATCCAGCGCTATGAGAAAATGCTCTCCACCTGGGACGATCTGATGACCATCTGCGAAATGGCGGCGGAGGAAGATGACGACTCCATGCTGGACGAGCTGCAATCCGGGTTCGAGACTCTGGCGGAGGAGATGGAAGTGTGCCGCCTGGAGACGTTGCTCACCGGCCACTATGACAAGAACAATGCCCTCATGAGCTTCCACGCCGGTGCCGGCGGCACCGAGGCTCAGGACTGGTGCCAGATGCTCTACCGGATGTATACCCGCTGGGCGGAGCGCCACGGCTTCACCTATAAGATCCTGGACTATCTGGAGGGGGATGAAGCGGGGCTGAAATCCGCCGATATCATGATCGAGGGGGAGAATGCCTACGGCTTCCTGAAAGGGGAGAATGGTGTCCACCGTTTGGTGCGTGTATCTCCTTTCGATGCCAATGCCCGGCGGCAGACCTCTTTCTCCGCCATCGAAGTCATCCCCGATATCGAGGATGACAGCCAGGATGTGGAGATTCGCCCGGAGGACTATGAGATGCAGGTGTTCCGCTCCTCCGGTGCCGGTGGCCAGCACATCAACAAGACTTCTTCC
>CAZTYB010000122.1:0-5146 GCA_964617595.1 uncultured Oscillospiraceae bacterium
AACACGCTAAAATCAAGCTATATTCACATTTATCAAAGGATATTGAGATATGAAAAAGGCTGCGCGGACGGCGATACCTAATTTCATATATTTCAAAACTCCTTTGTTTGGAATATTTTTTCGTGCGTGCCTCCCTCTTTGTCCGGATGCACACCTACTTTTATATTACATTTTATCATAAAATGTAACCCTTTTCAATGGTTGATTTTCAACATTCCCTCTGCTATACTTGAAATGATCAGAGGTATAGCATTTTAGGAGGTATTCATATGGTATGGGCAATCATTTGGGGCGTATTAGCGCTTGCTTGTTTGATCATCAGCATCATGCAATTCGACGAAAAGGGTTTTCTCTTTAACAAAGCTTATATCTGGGCATCCAAGCAGGAGCGCAGAACCATGGACAAAAAGCCCTATTACCGTCAGTCAGGGATTGCATTTTCCCTGTGTACAGCAGTGTTCTTGGTTATGGCGATAGAATCTGTTTTCGCCACCGGCTGGCTTTGGCTGGTTGTGGGAGCAATTGCAATTTCTTTGCTTGTATACGCCATAAAGCAGGCAAAGTAACGCCGATTTATTCAAAAAAGCAAAGCCCGTCACAGCGTAAAAACTGTGACGGGTATTTTTTGCACTTACAGATGGAGAACCCGATCCTTGATTTCCTGGGTTCGTCCCTGGTTCCAGAATTGGGTGCCGATATAGCCGCAGGTACGGCGGGCAACATTCATCTTGTTCTGATCCCGGTTGCCGCACTGGGGGCAGACCCAAATGAGTTTATGATCATCTTCCTGAATTTCAATTTCCCCATCGAAGCCGCAAATCTGGCAATAGTCGGACTTGGTGTTCAGTTCCGCATACATAATATTGTCATAGATGAACTGCATCAGCTCCAGAACGGCATCGATGTTCTGCTGCATATTGGGCACCTCCACATAGCTGATGGCGCCACCGGGAGACAGCTGCTGGAACTCCGCTTCGAAACGCAATTTGGTAAAGGCATCAATGGGCTCAGCAACATGAACATGGTAGGAATTGGTGATATAACTCTTGTCGGTGATGCCGGGAATCATGCCAAAGCGCTTTTGCAGGCATTTTGCAAACTTGTATGTAGTGGATTCCAGGGGGGTACCATAGAGGGAGAAGTCAATATTGTGCTGCGCTTTCCAGGTTTTGCAGGCATCGTTCATATGCTGCATCACTTCCAGTGCAAAGGGCTTGGCCTCTTCGTCGGTGTGGGATTTGCCCGTCATATATTTCACGCACTCATAAAGGCCGGCATAACCCAGGGAGATGGTGGAATAACCACCATAAAGGAGCTTATCGATTTTCTCCCCCTTGCCCAGCCGTGCCAGAGCGCCATACTGCCACAAGATGGGGGCAGCATCGGACAGGGTTCCCTTGAGCCGATTGTGGCGGCACATCAGTGCCTGATGGCAAAGTTCCAGCCGTTCATCGAACACCGACCAGAATTTGTCCATATTCCGTTCGGAGGACAGCGCCACATCCACCAGATTGATGGTGACAACGCCCTGATTGAACCGGCCGTAGTATTTCGGCTTGCCGTTCTCGTCCACATAGGGGGTCAGGAAAGACCGGCAGCCCATGCAGGTATAGCAGTGACCCTCGCCGTTTTTGTCTACTTTCAGCTCCAGCATCTTCTTTTCGCTGATATAGTCGGGCACCATCCGCTTGGCGGTGCACTGGGCGGCCAATTTGGTCAGATACCAATAGGGTGTCCCCTCCCGGATGTTCTCTTCCTCCAGGACGTAAATCAGTTTGGGGAAAGCGGGGGTAATCCATACGCCTTTCTCATTCTTAACGCCCTCGTAACGCTGACGGAGGGTTTCTTCAATGATCATGGCCAGGTCTTTCTTCTCCTGCTCGTTTCTGGCCTCGTTCAGGTACATGAAGACCGTAATAAACGGCGCCTGGCCGTTGGTGGTCATGAGGGTGACCACCTGATACTGGATGGTCTGGACACCACGGCGCACTTCATCCCGCAGGCGATCCTCCACCACCTGGGAGATGGCTTCTTCCGAGGGGGTGATGCCGAAAGTCTGCATCTCTTTTTCCACATTTTTGCGGATCTTTTCCCGGCTAATCTGCACAAAGGGAGCCAGATGGGTCAGGGATATGGACTGGCCGCCATACTGATTGGAGGCAACCTGCGCAATGATTTGGGTAGCAATATTGCAAGCAGTGGAGAAAGAATGGGGCTTCTCGATGAGGGTACCGGAAATGACCGTGCCATTTTGCAGCATATCCTCCAGATTGACCAGATCGCAATTGTGCATATGCTGGGCATAATAATCGGAATCGTGGAAATGAATGATGCCGCTTTCGTGCGCTGCAACGATCTCCTGGGGCAGCAGGATACGGTTGGTAATGTCCTTGGAGACTTCTCCAGCCATATAGTCTCGCTGGACAGCGTTAATGGTAGGATTCTTGTTGGCATTCTCTTGCTTGACTTCCTCGTTATTGCACTCGATCAGGCTGAGGATGCGGTCGTCTGTGGTATTGGACTGGCGCAGGAGGCTACGGGTATAGCGATAGGTAATGTATTCCTTGGCCACCTCATAGGCGCCGTGAGCCATGATGCATTTCTCGACCAAGTCCTGAATTTCCTCAACGGAGGGACTGCGCCCCATCTCCTCACAGGCAATCTCAACCCGCTGGGCAATCCGATCGATCTGCTGCGCAGTCAGGCGCACTTTCTCGTCAGCGGCATCGTTGGCCTTGGAAATGGCCATAATGATTTTATGAATGTTGAAAACGACTTCCGTACCGTTTCTCTTGATTATTTTCATCAAAGGATCCTCCTTCGCACAGAATAATTTGTGGCGTGCAAGTCACATTATACTAGATGTTGTGGTTTTGTCAAGAAGCAAACACAAAATATAGTGTTTTGCACAAAGTCACCCCCTCCGACTACCGCACTTTCTTTCATGAAATTCAGCAAAAGGGAGATTTGACGAATTTCCATTTCCGGTGCAAGAAGCGATTGAAATATGGAAGAGAATATAGTATAATGCACTTAATCGTTTATCCCTGAGGAAACACGTGCTTTTTGGAACAGATGAAAGGAGCTCCCTATGAAAAAAACCTTTGGTACCCTCCCCGATGGCCGTCAGGCCGATTTGTATACCATTTCCTGCGGCGGGATCACCGCAACCATATCCGACCTGGGCGCAACGCTGGTAAATGTTTTCGTTCCGGATGCGGACGGGAACTATGCGGACGTAGCCCTGGGCTATGATGATGTTGCCGGTTACCTGAACGGCACCTGCTTCCTGGGCGCAGTGGTTGGCCGCAGCGCCAACCGAATCAAGGGCAGTGAATTTGATCTGGACGGACGGAAATATAGCCTGACCCCCAACGAGAATTCCAACAATCTCCATTCCGGTCCAGAATATTACCACACCCGTCTGTGGCAGGTCACCTCCTGCTCGGATACCTCCGTCACTTTCCACCTGGACAGCCCCAGCGGCGATCAGGGGTACCCCGGCAATGCCGCCATCGACGTTACCTATTCTCTGGATGAAAATGGCGGACTGCACATTATTTACGACGGTGTCTGCGACCACGATACCATTTTCAACCTGACCAATCACAGCTACTTCAATCTGGCCGGACAGGAGAATCATGCCGCCGCCATGGAGCAGCTGCTGATGCTCCCTGCACGAAGCTTTGCCGTGGCGGATGAGGAAAGTGTTCCCACCGGCGAAATGCGCAGCGTTGAGGGTACCCCCATGGACTTCCGCACCCCCAAACCCATCGGCCGGGACATTGACCAGGATTACGAATGCCTGAATTTACAAGGGGGATACGACCACAATTTCGAAGTCTTCTGCAACCCCTGTGCTGTTCTTTCCGACCCGGTTTCCGGCCGAACCATGGCTGTATACACCGACCTGCCCGGCGTACAGTTCTATGCCGGTAATTTCCTGCAAGGGGATGGCAAGGGCGGCCTTGGCTACGGCAAACGCAGCGGCATTGCCCTGGAGACCCAGTACTATCCCGATTCCATCCACCATCCCGAATGGGCACAGCCGGTGACCAAAGCGGGCGAAAAATACCATACAGAGACGATCTATCGATTCTCTAATTGAGAATCGGGCGATGTAAACGATTGCGGGGGCGCTTATGCGCCCCCTTTTTTTCAGCTTGATGATGTTCACTGCTCTTTCGTCATTGATTTATTCATCTGCCTCAGCAGCCGTTCATAAGTAGCGTGAAATGAAGTCAACTACAGCCGGAATCTCCGCTTCTTTCCAGTATTGTTTGCAGTCCGCCGTCCGGTCAAGCAGATGCTTGTTATAAACTTCCCGGCACAGGGTTGCAGGATCATGGAAAGTCGTCCATTCATCCAGGATATCATTCATTTCAGTTTCAGTGTATACTCGTTCCAGCTCAATTTTCTGCGCCAGATACCAGAGGGCAACCAATTTTTTTCGATTCTTTACTGGGAACGCCGTCAAACGCCCCTGTCCATCTAAAAACGGTGCAAGTATGTTCAATTCAGCATCCATTGTTTTTCCCTCCCTTTAAATGTAGTTCTCAATATTTTTCAGGAGTAAAGTCGCTAGATGTGCCTGTTGCAAGTAAATCTCACGGTTCCGGGCGTTGGACGCATAATACTGGCCGTAGTAATCACAGACAGCGATTTGATAAAAGTACAACTTATACAGATTCTGAACATCATAGTCATTCAGCGTGCCGTTACGGCAATAGGCATCCAGATAGCGATGTAGCAACTGCTGGTCGATTTCGCCATTGGCGCAGCCCGGTGCACTGTAGACAAAGGAGCGCATGATCTCCCAAATGACAGGGTGAACACAGGCAGTCGTCCAGTCGATCACCGAGGTTAGATGACCATTTTCACAAAGAAACTGGCTGATGAAATAATCCCCATGGGTGTTGCGACGGGTCAGCTTTTCCAAATCGAACTGCCATGTGGGGAAGCGCTTAATAAAATCAATGCGCCATTCCAGCTCCGCAATGTCCTGTTGGTTTCCTATCTGCTTCGCTACGTCCAGAGAATGCCCGTAAGAATTCAGTGCACGTTCCGGTGTCATATATGCAAAAAAATCCGCTCCAATTCCTGTTGGCAAAGGTGGATAATCCCGCAGCACGCTATGTATTTTCCC
>CAZTYB010000123.1:0-5065 GCA_964617595.1 uncultured Oscillospiraceae bacterium
GTGATGCAGATGGAGCCGCCGCCGATACCGACTTTGACGAAGTCTGCGCCGGATTCAGCCAGGAACCGGAAGCCGTCTCGGTCGACCACGTTGCCTGCGCCGATCTTCACGGTATTGCCATAGGTCTGGCGCACCCAGTCGATGGTCTTCTTCTGCCAGCAGGTATAGCCCTCGGAGGAGTCGATGACGAATACGTCCGCACCTGCTTCCAGCAGGGCGGGGATCCGCTGAGCGTAGTCACGGGTATTGATGCCCGCACCCACCAGATAGCGCTTCTGGGCATCCAGCAGTTCACGGGGATTCTCTTTGTGGCTGGCGTAGTCCTTGCGGAAGACGAAGTACATCAAGTTGCCGTTCTTGTCCACGATGGGCAGACTGTTCAACTTATGTTCCCAGATGATGTCGTTGGCCTCTTTTAGGGTGGTTTCTGCCGGAGCGGTGATGAGCTTTTCCAGGGGGGTCATGAAAGAGCTGACTTTCTCCGTCAGTTCCATCCGGGAGACACGGTAGTCCCGGCTGGATACGATGCCGAGGAGTTTGCCGTTGGGGGTACCGTCGGCGGTGATGGCCATGGTGGAGAAGCCGTTGCTGGCTTTCAGTGCCAGGACGTCCGCCAGGGTGTTGTCCGGGGTCAGGTTGGATGCGGAGGTGACGAAGCCGGCCTTGTGGTTCTTCACCTTGGCGACCATGGCCGCCTGATTCTCGATGGATTGGGAGCCGTAGATGAAGCTGATGCCGCCCTCTTTGGCCAGAGCGATGGCCAGGGTATCGTTGGATACGGACTGCATCACAGCAGAGGTCAGGGGCACATTCAAGCTGATGGCCGGTTCCTCGTGACCCTTGCGGAATTTCACAAGGGGGGTTCGTAGGCTGACGTTATCGGGGATGCAATCCTCCGAAGTGTAGCCGGGGATGAGCAGATATTCGCTGAAGGTGTGGCTCGGTTCCTGGTAATAATATGCCATGAAAAAAGTTCCTCCTTTATTTAGTTACGTTTTTAGAATTGTGTAGGCGTTGGTTCCCTGACCCGCCCGGCAAGGGAGCGCTCCTTGGCTCCCCCGAAAGGGTAATGTCGTCAACTTAAGGTTCGATACGGTAGCGCCCTTGCCCCCTCTTAGAGGGGGATGTCGGCCGAACAGGCCGACAGGGGGAGTGTCCCACGATGAATGGTAACAGCTCAAAAAAGCCAACGTCACTCCCTCAGCCTCACGTTCGTTCGGCAGCTCCCTCAAAGAGGGAGCCGAGGACTCTCTTTCGTTACATTTTCCACGCAATGAACCCGTCAAAGTGCGGTGGTACTTTCAAACCGTCTTCCCATCGCCGTCGTCCAGGATATTGTGGACGGGCTGCCCCTTGTCGGACAGATTCTTGAAATTGCCCATAACGCCCCCCACCTGGCTCATCATGGCGAAAGTATGGGGGTATTTCTGAACGATGGAGGAGATGACTCCAATCTGGGTATTGTTCACCACGCATACGACGACCCAGGTCTCCTTACCGGTGTAGGCGCCGGTGGCCTGGTAGCGGGTGGCGCTGTGGTGGAGCAGGTGAATGATATCGGCGCAGACCTGGTCAGGGTAATCGGTGACGATCTCGAACCGGATGGCGCTGCGGCCGCTCTTTTGCAGACGGTCACCCACAGTGGTGGAGGTGAACCCATACAGAATGCACAAAATCACCGGCTCCATTTTATAATCATACACGAAAAAGCTGGCAATTGCAACCACTGCGTTGATGCCAAAACTGAGAGAAAATACGCTCTTTTCCGGGTGACGTTTGTGAATAACGGCGGAAATGAAGTCCGTACCCCCGGTATAGGCGCTGGCTTTGATGAGTACGCCGTAGCAATATCCCATGATGATGCCCGCAACCAGGGGCCCCAGGATCTTGCTGGTGCCGTTGTCCGTGGCGTAGGCGATGGCGGACAGGTCGATCTTGTCCAGAATCAACAGCGCCACGGAGAAACACACCACATACACCATGCTCCTCACGGCGATGGGCTTGCTCACCTCCACATAGCACCAGATGGCAAGGGGAATATTGATCAGCAGACTGAGGTATCCGACACTGATGCCGCTGACGTGCTGGATCATGGTGCAGATGCCGTTGATGCCCGATGGGGCGAAAGAATTGGGGAATACGAACAATTCATAATTCAGCGCCGCCAGCAGGGCGATCCCCGCAATGGCGAAATAAGTCCAGATTTTCTTGAAATTCTTAATTGACATAGAATCTTCCTTATATTGTCCCTTTCAGGGGCGCAAAAGGGTGCAGCCCCTTTGGGGATTGATTAACTGACGGTGATCTTTTTTTATTAAGTAAGCAGTATAACATACCCCGTCCACCGGGTCAAGGGGGAAAATCCGCCCGTTTCATAGCACTGGGAAGCAACTGGGATCCAGCGGAAGTCCTGCGGCATCTGCCAGCTTGCTTAGCCCCAGCGCGGCAATGGTCACGATGCTCTCCACATGGATAAAATCCGTGGCGCTTTCGTCGAAGAGCAAATTTCCCTGGGCGGGGAACTCCTCATCCCCATCCCAGAACAGGAATTTCACGCCGATACAGCCAAAGGCATCCAGTTCAAATCCCACATCCGATTGGGGGATTGCCCTGCCATGGAGGCGGTGGCGGGCTTGCTTCAGCTCCGCCCCGTGGCCGTCAAAAGTCCTGGCAAAGGGAGCAATGATTCCGGCATCGAATGCCTTTGAGAAAGGGGAGGCATCTTTCAATTGATCGAACTTGACCCAATTCCCCGTTACAGTGGCGTTGGGGGATACGTAGCCGAAAAGCGTATAGATATTCAGTTTTTCGCAACAGCTGACGGGGCGCCCATCCTCCATGGCATGGATTTGTCCATCCGCCCTGCTGACTGCGAATTTCCTCCCGTAATGGTACAGCGTAAGCCATTGCCCCTCCTCTTTCAGTTCCGGCAAGCGCTTGCGCAAAACGGAATGATCCATATGCAGAAATTTGATGCGCCATTGTTCGCACCATTTTTCGTAATTGCTCATTTCTTCGGGATTTCGGCTCATTGGGTGGTTCCTCTTCTTTTTTATGAATCATTGGGAGAATTCCGGACAAATCAGCAAAAGACCCGCTGCTCAGACGAAGCGGATCTTTTTGCTCGTTATGATGTCAGGTGGCTTTCTTTGCCTTTTTCTTCCGGCGGCGGTTGCCGTTGTAGTCAAAGGTATAGGCGGCGGAGCCGTTGATGAATGCGATGGCCGCCAGCGCCAGTCCCCCCTGCCACAGGAGGCATTTTGCTGCCAGAGTGACCATTTCCATGGCCTCACGCCCACTAAGGGTCATGGTGATGAGCAGCATGATGATGGTCAGCACCAGCCCCAGGGCGAGGAAAGTCAGCCCCGCAAACCGCTGGGTGCGCCGCCAGGCGGATACACTGCCCATGCCGAATGTGGTGCGGTAGCCGAAATAATAGTTCGCCTCTTTCGGGGAGAGGAACAGATATGCCAGCCCCATCCCCAGCATGATCACCGGGGCAACAAGAATGGCCAAGGTGCAAATCAGCTGCACTTTTCCGATGATGGTATCGATATCGGGCAGGAGATTTGCCGGGTCGAACCCGTCCATCAGCTGCTTTACATCGGTGATGACCGATTCCAGATCGATCAGCGCTTCGGTGGCTTCCGTTGCGCCCGTGGATGATAGAAACATTATTTTTCCTCCAGATATTTGCTGATCTCCCGCATGAAGCTGCTGGCATCCTGGAACCGGTGATAGATGGAGGCGAAGCGGATATACGCCACTTCGTCCACGGGCTTGAGCCGCTCCATGACCATTTCGCCCAGCTGCTCGGTGGTGACCTCCCGCTCCAGCCGCTCCTGGATGGTTTGCTCGATTTCGGTTGCGATGCGCTCCAGGTCTTCCACATCCACCCGGCGCTTGTCGAAAGCACGGATCATGCTGTTGATGATTTTGTTTCGGTCAAAATTTTGCCGGGAACCGTTGCGTTTAACAACAATAATGGGAACCGTCTCCACCATTTCATAGGTGGTGAACCGACGTTGGCAGCCCATGCATTCCCGCCGACGGCGGATGCTCAGTTGATCATCGGAATGGCGGGAATCTACAACCTTACTCTCCTGCTCTCCGCAAAAGGGACATCTCATGGCACAACTCACCCTTTTCGTCCATTTTGTTATGCAAAAGCATAGCAAAAATAATGATATGCCATTTTCTTGCCCCTGCGGGGCAGCCGAAAATGATGCATAAAAACTTCATGCGCTATCCTTTTGCAAGATTCCATGTTGCGTATTAACGCATGAAATTTTATAAATATTATACCAGAATCCAATGCCCATTGCAAGGCTTTTGTTTTACCCTTTTCAAGGAAACTGCCCCCTGGCCACCTCTCAGAGGGAACTGGCAAAATCGGATCTTCGGAACCGATTTTGCCTGAGGGAGTGGCGTTGGTAACTCGTACTGTCTACCACCCAACGTATGACACTCCCCCTGTCGGCCTGTTCGGCCGACATCCCCCTCAGAGAGGGGGACAAGGGGCGCCGCCGTGTCGAACCTTAAGTTGACGACATTGCTCCAGTTGGGGAGCCAAGGGGGGCGAACTGTTTTGCGGATTCCCCTTGCTTTTTCATTCCCTATGGGGTAAAATATTCCTGAAAATAACGAAAGCGGAAAGGACTCGCTATGAAAAAATCCACTTTGATCACCCTCTGGGGCGTTCTATATATTATCTGCGCCGGACTGGGATTTATTCCGGAACCCACCGGGGCGGTGAAAACGGTTCTGCTGCTCCTGTCGCTGCTGTTTTTCGTGCCTCCGGCGCTCCTGCTGTACCGGGCGAAGAAAGTTAAGGATGGGTCGATTCGGCGGCTTGTCCGCCGGGTGAGCCTGATTTCCCTGGGGTGCACCCTGGCCGCCCTCATTGGGAGTATCCTGTCCGCCCTGACCGTCACGGACAATCTGGGCAGCGTGATGCATATCGTGCTGGGGCTGGTCTCTGCGCCCATGTATTGCAGCAATTATTGGGCGCTGTCCCTCTTCCTCTGGGCGGCGCTGCTGATGGCAAGCTTGAAGAAAGAGAAAG
>CAZTYB010000124.1:0-5012 GCA_964617595.1 uncultured Oscillospiraceae bacterium
GCAGCACTTGTGGAAAAGTTCAAGGCAATGGTGGAGGCGGAGGGTACTCTGTCCAGCATCGATGAGTGGGGCAAGCGTCGTCTTGCATACCCCATCAATGACCTGGTCGAGGGCTACTACGTTCTGATGAACATGGAATGCAAGCCCGAGTTCCCCGCAGAGCTGGAGCGTGTGATGAAGATCACCGACGGCATCCTGCGCTGCCTGACCACCGCTGTGGAGGAGTAATTCTATGCTCAACCACATCGTCATCATGGGTCGCCTGACCCGTGACCCCGAACTGCGCCGCACCGGAACGGGCATCGCCGTCACCAGCTTCTCTCTGGCTGTTGACCGTGACTTTGCCCCCAAGGAAGGCGGAGAGCGGGAAACCGATTTCATCGACTGTGTTGCCTGGCGCTCTACGGGAGAATTCGTCTCCAAGTATTTCGCCAAGGGAAGCATGGCGGTGGTATCCGGCCGGCTGCAAATCCGCAACTGGACGGATAAAGAGGGCAACAAGCGCCGCAGCGCCGAGGTCGTGGCTGACAATGTCTACTTCGGCGAGAGCAAGCGCTCCGATTCCCATGGTGCTTCCAGCGCCTATGGCCAGCCGTCCGCACCCGCTTACGGTGCCCCCAGCTACGCTCAGCCCAGTGCCCCCGCCTATGGCGGCAGTGCTCCTGCGCCCAGCTACGGCAGCTATGGCAGCTACAATGCACCCAGTCAGAGCCCGTCCGATTTCGCAATGATGGATGACGACGATGCGCAGCTGCCCTTCTAAAGAACTTTTTCATCAAGAAACTTACGAAGGAGGTAAATCCCATGGCGAATGAACAGCGTATGCGTCCCCGCAAGCGCAAGAAGGTTTGCGCATTCTGCGTGGATAAAGTGACCAGCATTGATTATAAGGACACCGCAAAGCTCCGCCGTTACCTGTCCGAGCGTGGCAAGATCCTGCCCCGCCGTACCACCGGTACCTGCGCCGCCCACCAGCGTGACCTGACCACCGCTATTAAGCGTGCCCGTCAGATCGCTCTGCTGCCCTACGTCACTGACTGATGTAAAATGACCCGGAAGACGAACGTCTTCCGGGTTTTTGCTTTTCTATCTGTATTCCGGGGACTGTGCCGTTAACGCAAAACACAGCAGCTCCCCCTCGGCTCCCTCTCAGAGGTGTGCGAAGCCATGCCTTTAGGCTGAGGGGAGTGGCGCTGGTAATTCGTACTGCCTGTCATCCAACGTAGGACACTCCCCCTGTCGGCCTGCCCGGCCGACATCCCCCTCAGAGAGGGGGACGAGGGGTGCCACCGTGTCGAACCTTAAGTTGATGACACCGCCCCACCGGCGGGGCTCAGATGGTGACGTCTCCCCCGGCGGTGAGGGTCACCGGCTCTTTGCCGGTATTGACCAGTTCCACCGTGCAGGGTTTGTCGCTGTCCACATGGATGTGGTAAACGCCACCCTCATTGCGGACGGAGGCAGTCAGGGCAATGGAATTGTCCCCATTGTAGACGATGGTCTCGGCGCTCTGGCCATCGGCCAGGGCATAAACTTTCAAGGTCACGCCGTCGGCATAGTCATAAACCGCATCGTCATCATGGGCTCCGATGGCGATGATGCTGCCCTCTTTGACGTACAGGGGGATGCTCAGATAGCCGTGATGCTCGGTATACCACTGGCCACCCTGCTTCACCTCGCCGGTGAGCAGGCTCGTCCAGGTACCCTTGGGCAGATAGTACTCCGCCATGCCCTGTTCATTGAAGATGGGGGCAACCAGCAGACTATCCCCCAGGAAATACTGGGTGGCCAGGTACTGGCAATTCTTATCCTCGGTATATTCCAGCACCATGGAGCGCATCATGGGCACGCCGGTACCGGCGGTCTCCACCGCATTGCGGTAGAGGTAGGGCATGAGCTTCGCTTTCTGCTTGGTGAAGAAGCGAACCACGTCCACCGCTTCCTCGTCATAGTTCCAGGGCACCCGATAGGAGCTGGAACCATGGAGCCGGGAATGGGTGCTCAGCAGGCCGAAAGCGCACCACCGTTTGTAGACGTCCGGAGTGGACAGACTCTCGAAGCCGCCGATATCGTGGCTCCAGAAACCGAAGCCGGAACTGGTCAGGCTCAGGCCGCCCCGCAGGCTCTCTTCCATGGATTCATAATCCGACCAGCAGTCGCCGCCCCAGTGCACGGGGAATTTCTGGCCACCGGCAGTGGCGGAACGGGCGAAGAGGATGGCCTCTTTCTCCCCTTTCTTCTTAGCGATCACGTCATGGACGGTCTTGTTATAGAGATAAGTATAGTAATTGTGCATTTTCTCCGGGTCGGAGCCATCGAAATACACGCAGTCCGTGGGAATGCGCTCGCCGAAATCGGTCTTGAAGCAGTCCACGCCCATGTCCATCAGGCCTTCCAGCTTCCCGGCGTACCATTTGCAGGCCTCCGGATTGGTGAAGTCTACAATGGCCAGCCCGGGCTGCCACATATCCCACTGCCATACGCTGCCGTTGGGGCGCTTGATGAAATAGCCTTTCTCAGCACCCTCGGCGAAGATGGCGGATTCCTGCCCCACATAGGGATTGATCCAAACGCAGATCTTCAGCCCCTTGGCTTTCAGCCGCTGGAGCATCCCAACGGGATCCGGGAACACCCGCTCATCCCAAAGGAAATCGCACCAGCTGAATTCTTTCATCCAGAAGCAGTCGAAATGGAACACTTTCAGAGGGATGCCCCGCTCCAGCATACCATCAACGAAAGAATTGACGGTGGCTTCGTCATAATTGGTGGTGAAAGAGGTGGACAGCCACAGGCCGAACGTCCAGGGGGCGGGCAGGCTGGGCTTGCCGGTGATATCCGTATAGCGCATGAGCACTTCTTTCATGGTTGGGCCATTGATCAGGAAATAGTCCAGGCTCTCACCGGGGACGGAGAATTCCGCCTTGGTGACCATCTCCGTGGCGATCTCAAAGGACACTTTCTCCGGATGGTTGACGAAAACACCGTAACCCTTGTTGGAGAGGTAGAAAGGAATGTTCTTGTAGGATTGCTCGGTGGAGGTGCCGCCGTCCTCGTTCCAGATGTCCACGCTCTGGCCATTTTTGACGAAAGCGGTGAACCGCTCGCCCATGCCGTAAATCAGTTCCCCCACGCCCAGGGACAATTGCTCCCGCATATAGGCATCGTCGGGTCCTTTGTCATAGGCAAGGCCTTTCCAATTAGTCTTCATATAGGCCAGATCCCGGCGGCCGGAAGCGGTGATCTTCTCATCCCCCCGGTAGAACGTGCGCATGGCATCGGCCTTGTTCACTTCCAGCCGGAGGCTTCCGCTGGAGATGATCAATTTTTCCTCTGTTTCTTCCGCTTTCAGATTGCCGGTGGTGAAGGGCTCCAGGTCAAATTTGGGGCCATGCTCTTTCACGCCCATGTGGTGGAAAGTCTGCACCCGCAGCACTTCCGGGAAAGGTGCCGTCACCCGGATGGTCAGGTTCACGCCCCCCAGGGTATCCCCCCGGTGGCCAATTTTATTGGTGGGGGCGCAGATGGTTACCGCATCCGCTTCGATTTTGGAGAAATAGACCTCCGCAGGGGTGAAGCACTCGCAGCCCTCCCGCTGAAGCCAGCAGCCATTGCTGAATTTCATATATTCGCTCCCTCATTTCGTTTTTTGATTGGCGGCCAGATACCGCCATGATGGAATTTTAGTGGATTTTGGAATGAAAATCTACCATGGAAATGATAGAAAAATCACCGATGAAATTTGACAAAGGAGCCGGATTTATCCGGGGCTGCCAGAGGATCTCCCAACGCCCAGCTGCCAGAATGCCACGGCACTGGCGGCGGCAACATTCAGCGAATCCACCCCATGGGACATGGGGATCTTCACCGTATAGTCGCAGGCGGCGATGGTGGACTTGGCCAGGCCGTCCCCCTCAGTGCCCAGGACGATGGCAAGCTTCTCCTCCGCCTCCAGGGCGGGATGATCAATGGATACGCTGTCATCCGTCAGCGCCATTGCGGCGGTGCGGAACCCCTGAGCATGGAGGAACTCCACCCACTCCGGCTCCAGGAACGCCCAGGGCACCTGGAAAACCGTGCCCATACTCACCCGGGCGCAGCGGCGGTACAGTGGGTCGGTGCATCCGGGGGTCAGCAACACCCCATCCATCCCCAATGCAGCGGCGGAGCGGAAAATGGCTCCCAGATTGGTGGGGTTCATCACATCCTCCAGCACCGCCACCCGCCTGGCTCCGGCCAGGACTTCTGCCGCCGGAACCAGGGGCTTGCGGCGCATGGCGCAGAGCATCCCCCGGGTCAGCTGGAATCCGGTGAGTTCGGTCAACACGTTCAGCGGCGCAGTAAAAACCGGCACCTCTCCGCAGGCGTAGATGGCCTCCATGGCCTCGGCATTGCAGTGCCCCCGCTCTACCAGCAGCGACACCGGCTCATATCCCGCCGCCAGCGCCCGCTGGATGACCTTGGGACTTTCGGCGATGAACATTCCTTTCTTCGGCTCGAATCGGTTCAGCAGCTGTGCCTCGGTCAGCCGGGCATAGATATCCAATTCCGGCGCATGAAAATCCGTGATCTCAATAAAATCGTTCATTTGAATCTCCTGAATGAATTCGCTTCAAAAAACCGGCCTATGGGGAACATAGACCGGCTTTTCTCAATTATGGAAGAATCAGAAATTCTTTGCCACTTCAACAATGTGTTCTGCGCTGAGACCGAACTGCTTCATCAGATCGGCATCGGGTCCGGAGTGGCCTAAGTCATCGTTGACACCGATTCTCTTGACGGGGGTGGGCAATTTCTCACTGAGCAGGGAGCAAACCGCTTCGCCCAGGCCGCCGATGATGCTGTGCTCTTCGCAGGTGATGATCTTGCCGCACTTTTTGGCAGCTTCCAGCACCAGCTCCTCGTCCAGGGGTTTAATGGTGGCCATATTGATGACCATAGCGTTGATGCCCTCTTTGGCCAACATCTCCCCGGCCTGGATGGCTTCGTAAACCAGCAGACCGTTGGCGATGATG
>CAZTYB010000125.1:0-5007 GCA_964617595.1 uncultured Oscillospiraceae bacterium
CAAATCTCTAACGCAAAAGCACGAAAATATCTTTTTTATAGTCCACTGACAAAAAGAAAAGTCGCGTAAGCGGCTTTTTCTTTTTGTTCTCTTCGTTCTTCTCTTTTCACTCTTCACTTTTCTCTAAATCTTCCGTGCAACTTTTTCGCAGAAAACTAAGAGAGAAAAGGAACGGTGCTTTGCTACGCAGAGGTTCAAATCTCTGACTCAAAAGCGCGAAAATATCTTTTTATAGCCCACTGACCGAAAAGAAGCACCCTTTGTCTATCGGGCAAAGGGTGCTTCTTTTCAGGCATCGTTTCTTTTTGTTGATTTGAAAGTGAAACTGTGCTATACTCATATTGCATCGAAAAATCACGCGAAAGCAAGGAGCGTCGTGTCATGGCTAAGGCAAAAACCGTTTATTTCTGTTCGGATTGCGGCTGCGAAACGCCGAAATGGCAGGGCAAATGTCCCGCCTGCGGCGCGTGGAATACCCTGCAGGAGCATATAGAGCGGCCTTCCGCACCGGGACGGAGCACAGGCCGTGCAGGTGCTGTGTCAAACAGGCCGAAAACGATCTCCGAGGTCAACAGCGGCGACGAGATCCGCTTCCCAACGGGCATGGCCGAGCTGGATCGCGTGTTGGGCGGCGGCGCTGTCGAGGGGAGTCTGGTGCTCGTCGGCGGCGCGCCCGGGATCGGTAAGTCCACACTGCTGCTTCAGATCTGCAAGTGCCTGTGTATGTCGCGTACGGTGCTGTACGTCTCCGGCGAAGAGAGCGAGCGACAGTTGAAGCTGCGCGCGCAGCGCCTGTGTGTGGACTGCGAAAATCTCTTTGTCCTGTCGCAGACGGTACTGGGCGATGTGTTCGAAGCCGCTGCGGCGTTGAAGCCCGATATCCTGATCGTCGACTCCATCCAGACGATGTACTGCGAAACCTGTGAGTCTTCGCCCGGAAGCGTTTCACAGGTCAAGGAATGCACTATGCAGCTGATGCAGCTGAGCAAAACGCACGGCGTTACCGTTTTCGTCGTCGGGCATATCAACAAGGACGGAAACATTGCAGGGCCGAAGGTGCTGGAGCATATGGTAGACTGCGTGCTGTATTTCGAAGGTGATCCCAACACATCCTATCGGCTGCTGCGTGGTGCGAAGAACCGCTTCGGCTCGACCAACGAGATCGGCGTGTTTGAGATGCGAGACAGCGGCTTGGTCGAAGTGCCCAACCCCAGCAAAATGCTCTTACAGGGTCGACCGGAGGGCGCGAGCGGTACCTGCGTAGCCTGCGTGATGGAAGGGACGCGCCCGATTTTGGCTGAGGTGCAGGCGCTTGTCACGAAGACGAGCTTCGCCGTACCGCGCCGCACGGCGGACGGCTTTGATTTCAACCGCGCCGCCCTGTTGATGGCAGTCGCGGAAAAGCGCGCAGGCTTGAAACTGAGCCTGTTTGACGCGTATATCAATGTTATCGGCGGCCTGCGGCTCGACGAACCGGCAGCCGATCTGCCTCTGGTCCTGGCCATCGCGTCTTCTTACCGCGATACAGCCATTGCGGACGATCTCGTCGCCGTCGGCGAAGTCGGGTTGACCGGAGAGATCCGCTCCGTCTCCAATCTGGAGCAACGGCTGGGGGAGATCGCACGGCTCGGCTTCCGCAAAGTCATCGTGCCGAAATACGGCTCGGAAAAGCTGGATATCCCATCATCGCTGACCGTTTACCGCGTGAGAAATCTGCGCGAAGCGATCGAAGTCGGCATGTGACAGATAAGTCTTCTCCATAACCGATCAAAAGCGCCGTGCTGCTCTGCACGGCGCTTTTTCAATATTGCAAACAGGTTCTCAATCGGAAAAGTCCAGTTTCGAAAGCGGATTGGCTTCGGCTGCGATCTTCAGCTCCGTGCTCTCGATATGCGTATAGATTTGCGTGGTGTTGAGGTTTTCATGGCCAAGGACCTCCTGCACGGTTTTCACATCCACGCCACCGGAGAGCATCATCGTAGCGGCGGTATGGCGCAGCTTGTGCGCCGAAAACTGCGTAGAGTCGAGCCCGGCCTGCAACAGCGCCTTTTTGACAAGGCGGTGGACAGCCGATACACTGATCCGATTTCCGTCGCGTGAGCCGAACAGTGCGCGGTTATCCGATAATATTTTTTTGTTTCGCTCCTGCAAATATGCGTCGATGGCCTTGCGGCATGGCGTTCCGAAATAGACAAAACGCTCTTTGTTTCCCTTGCCGACGACGCGGATGCGGTCATCGTAAACATCGGATACATTCAGCCCGACCAGCTCACTGCGGCGAATTCCGCAATTGAGGAACAGCATCAGGATCGCATAATCTCTCGTCTGGTTCACGCCGGAAACGCTGCGCAGCAGCGCGGCCGACTGCTCCATTGTCAGATATTTCGGCAGGCTTTTTCGGAGCTTCGGATATTCCAGATCGGCGACCGGATTTTCGCTGAGCAGCTTCGTGCGAACGGTGAGATACTTGTAAAAGGATTTCACAGAGGACAGCTTCCGCGCGCGCGCAGCGGGCGAAATGCCATGGTCGGGGGAAGGGGAGTCGGGATTAACAACGCGATCCGTTGCAAGGTACGAAAGAAAATCAAATACATCGGATGTCCTGATATCGGACAGAAACGCAAGGTCGATGTCCTTGATCGGGATATCTTCCAGCGGCGTTTGCATCGGCATTTCCAGACGCATCAGTTTCATAAACCGCAGAAACATACGCAGATCGAGGTAATACTCCGAGATCGTTCGGGGGGATTGTCCCTTGATGGTTTCATGATAGATCAGAAAATCCCGCAATATCTGCGGGCAGTCGGCATATTTTTGCATACGCGCAGGCTCCTTATGATGGCTTTTATACGAATTATACCATGTGCATGGCGCGAACGCAACAAAAAACTTGGAAAGATCCCGTAAAGGAATGTTAAATTTGTCGAATTTTTTAACAGCCTCTTGAGAAAATCGTGCCGATGCGCTATACTGTAGCGTAGCAGGGGAGCAGCCTGCCGAATGGAGTGTTTGAATATGAGAAAGACAAAAATAATCTGCACCATCGGTCCTGCCAGTTCAGACGAGCAGGTATTTACCGCCATGTGTAAGGCGGGGCTGAATGTGGCACGCTTGAATTTTTCGCACGGCACCCACGCAGAGCATCAGGAAAAGATCGACATGATCAAGCGCGTTCGCGAAAAGCTGGATCTGCCGATCGCCATCATGCTCGACACGAAAGGGCCCGAATTTCGCATCCGCACCTTCGCGCAGGGAAAAGTCACCGTGCACGACGGCGACCCGTTTACCTTTACAACTGACGATACTGTGATCGGCGACGAGACTCGCGTCGCGGTGAATTATCCCGGGCTTGCGCGTGACCTTTCAGTCGGAGATCGCATTCTGGTCAACAACGGTCTTGTCAGCTTTTCGGTCGAGCAGATCAGCGGAACGGAGATTCGGTGCCGCACGCTCACAGGCGGCATCATGTCCGACAGAAAGAGCATGAGCTTCCCGAACAAAACGCTCAATCAGGTCTACCTGAGTGAGCAGGATCGCAAAGACCTCCTTTGGGGCATCGAAAACCATGTGGACTATGTAGCAGCATCCTTTGTTTCGCGCAGGGAGGACCTGGAAGATCTGACACGTTTTCTGCGGGAAAACGGCGGAGAGAACATTTCCGTGATCGCAAAAATCGAAAACCGCGCCGGAGTAGATAATATCGAGCAGATTTGCGAACTGTGCGACGGCATCATGGTCGCGCGCGGCGATCTTGGGGTTGAGGTTCCGTTCATGGAGGTCCCCGCTATCCAGAAGCGCCTTATCAGCAAATGCCGTATGCTCGGAAAACGGGTCATAACTGCCACGGAAATGCTGGAATCGATGATCCAGAATCCCAGACCGACACGCGCGGAGATATCCGATGTCGCAAACGCGGTGTACGACGGAACGAGCGCCGTGATGCTCTCGGGAGAATCGGCAGCCGGCAAATATCCCGTCGAAGCGCTGACCGTCATGGCACAGGTTTGCGAAGAAACGGAGCATCACGTTGCCTATGCCAAACGGTTTCAGACCAATGAATTCAAAATTCGTAATCGTTTGGATGCGATCTCGCACGCGACGTGCGGTATGGCCATCGATATCGGCGCGAAAATGATCGTAGCAACGTCTATTTCAGGCACGACCGCACGCATGATCTCCAGATTTCGCGCCCCGGTCGATATCATCGGCATGGCGACAAACCGCGATGTGTGGTATAAGCTTGCGCTGTCCTGGGGCGTTACGCCCGTGCTGAGCCGTACCTTTGAATCGACAGATGTCCTGTTTTATCAGGCGCAGGAGGCCGCCCGCGCGGTCGGTAATTTGCAGCCGGGCGACACGATCGTCATAACGGGCGGAAAGACGGACGGTACTTCTGGCAATACGAACCTGATCAAGATCGCAACGATTTAAGATGCTGAAATATTGGCTGTTGTCGAGTCCGGCTATGTCGCCGGATCGATACCGACGATTTGCGAAAACGCCGCAGGGGATTGAGGCCGGGCAGGGGCGTGTGCGCCGCAATCAGAGCGCAAGGACCGGCGGGGGAGCCGCACAGCAACCAAAGGACGCCATACCGCCGCCTTACAGCTTCGCTATGGAAACTTGAAGCCCGGCAAAAGGACATAAAAAGCCCGAGAACGAAAAACCGTTCCCGGGCAATTTTCTAACTTTTTGCACTAAAACGGAGCATCGGCAAAACGACGCTTCGAGAAAAGGAAACGCACACCGGTGAGCACACCTTTCAGACCACGCAAAGTGTAGCATTCGCGGATATACCAGTAGAAAAAGCGCATATTTGACCTCCTGAAATTTCCAACGCAACAAAAGCAGAGGAAAACCGACCGAAAAGAATTTGTGCAACCCGCACAAAAGAGGGAAGCCGATCGAGCGCCGCAGCAGCCTGATCGACTGTGCAAAGTGCCCAATCGCAACGAACGCAACAAAATAGGGCTTTTGTGAGTCAGGAAACTCCTGCGACCGGAACTT
>CAZTYB010000126.1:0-5003 GCA_964617595.1 uncultured Oscillospiraceae bacterium
CGAACCCCCGCAAACGGAGTCAGAGTCCGGTGTGCTACCGTTACACAAATCCTCTCTATTCGTAACGGTATTATTATAGCCAATTTTCTGGAAATGTCAAGGATTATTTTTCAATTTTCCTGAAATTCCGGGAACAATTTTTCTCTCAGCACGGAAAGAGGAAGTCCCTCCCTTTCGGCAATGGCGGCCATATCCCCGTATTCCGGCTTCCGGCGCACAACTCCATAACCCTGAGCAGTTTTGACTTGCACGTCTCCATAGGCGGTTGCAACGGATTCCTGGCGGCGGTGGAGGCAGTAGCGGCGGTGCACCGTTTCACGGATACCGAGGGTCGTAGTGTGGCGGAAGAGGAGATTGACCATTTCCTCCCGCTTGTCCTCCCGGCACAGGACACTTAGCATCACCCCGGGGCGATTCTTCTTCATGCCGATGGGGGTGGTGAATACGTCCGCCGCTCCTGCGTGAAGCAGCTGCTCCGTAGCGAAGCCAACATCTTCACCGGTCATATCGTCCAGATTGCAGCACAGCTCCACGATGGTGTCTCCCGCCCCGGTACCGGATTCCCCCAGCACCGCACGGATGCAATTGGCCATGGCGAAATTCTTCTTGCCCATGCCGTAGCCAACCGCCCTTGGGGTCATGACGGGCATATTCCCGAACTGGCTAACGAACTGCTTCAGCAGCGCTGCACCGGTGGGGGTACACAGTTCCCCTTGGATCTGCCCACCATAGATGGGGATGTCTTTCAAAATTTCCGCCGTTGCCGGAGCGGGCACCGGCAGGATGCCATGGGCGCAACTGACATGGCCGCTGCCCACATGGACGGGGGAAGCATATACGGTCGGGCTGCCTAATTTCTCCATCAGGTAGCAGACCGCCGCCACATCCGCCAGGGCATCCAATGTCCCCACCTCATGAAAGTGGATCTGATCCATCTCCACGCCGTGAACCTTGCTTTCCGCCCGGGCAATGCAGGTGTAGACGGCACGGATATTCTCCCGAACCGAATCGGAAACCTGCAAATGGGAAATCCAGTGATTGATTTCTTCCATGCCGCTGTGGGCATGGTCGTAGGAATGCTCATGGGAATGGCCATGGGGATGATGTTCCCCCTCCTCCGCATCCCCTATGTAAACATGCATATGGGTACCGGTGATGCCGCACTTTTCCACCTGCGCCTGGGCATAATGCACCCCGGGCACTCCCAGGGCATTCAATTCTGCAACGATCTGCTCCCGATCCGGGAACAGTTCCACCAGGGCGGCGGTCAGCATATCTCCCGCTGCACCCATGCCGCAATCCAAATACAAGATATTCAATGCTTCGCCTCCATATGGTTGATGGTGCTGGCCATGAAGCCGGCGCCGAATCCGTTATCGATATTCACAACCGCCGTTCCGCTGGCACAGGAATTCAGCATGGACAGCAGCGCAGCCATGCCGCCGAACGCCGCTCCGTAGCCCACACTGGTTGGTACGGCGATCACCGGGCACTCCACCAGTCCGCCGATCACACTGGCCAGCGCCCCCTCCATCCCGGCAACGGCGATGATCACACTGGCACTCATCAGCTCCTGGGTATGGCTGAGTAGCCGATGGATTCCGGCAACGCCCACATCGTACAGCCGCAGGACATCGTTACCCAGGAACTGCGCCGTCAGCGCCGCTTCCTCTGCCACGGCCATATCACTGGTGCCCCCGGTAGCCACCACAATGGTGCCCATCCCCCGGGGCGGTGCATTTTCCCCCAGGATGCCGATTTGGGATTGGGGGTCATAGAAGATGGGATGCACCTGTCTGACGGCGGATGCCTTCTCCGGGCTCATGCGGGTGATGAGCACATTTCCCTGTCCGTTTTCCGCCATGGCGGTGAGGATGCCGGTGATCTGTTCCGCCGTCTTCCCGGCACCGTAGATCACTTCCCCCGCCCCCTGGCGCAGTTTGCGGTGAAGATCGACTTTCGCATACCCCAGCTCCGTAAAGGGCTGCTGTTTCAGTTCCAGCATGGCTTGATCCACGCTGATGTTCCCATCACGCACGCCCTGCAAAATGTCACGAATATCACTTCTCATGCCGTTCCTCCAAATCCAAGAGAATTCGATGGTAATCTTTCTTGAGTAGATGCAGAATTTCCGCCCGTTTTTCCATCAGCAGGGGCATTTGCTCCCCCCGCATCTCCAGCCGGGCACAGTCCCCCTGGAGCCGGATGCGGAAACCGGAGAAGCCCATCTCCTGTAGCGCTGCCTCTCCCCGCTCCGTCCGGGCGAGCATTTCCGCTGTAATGGACGTACCGGTTGGGATCCGGGTGGCCAGGCAGGCGTAGGCGCTCTTGTTCCAGGTGAAGAGTCCCGCCTCTTTTGAGCGGCGGCGAATCTCGTCCTTGGTCAGTTCGCACAGCCGCAGAGGGGACTGGACGGACAGCTCCTCCAGTGCCCTCATGCCTGGGCGGTCACCGGTGCGGTCGCTGGCATTGGTTCCATCCAGCAGGAGGGAGAACCCCTCCGCCTTTGCCGCCTGAGCGATGGTGGAGAAAATCCGCTTCTTGCAATGGTAGCAGCGGTCAGCGGGATTGGCTGCAATGGTTTCGTCCTCCAGCACATTCAGGGGAAGTACCGTCAGCGCCACTCCCAACTCCTGTGCCAGACGTTTCGCATCCTCCAGCTCGAATTGGGGCTGAAAAGGAGTCTTGACATAATAGGGCTTCACCTGAACGCCCGCTTTCACGGCAGCATACAGCAAATAGGCGCTGTCCACCCCGCCGGAGAAAGCCAGCGCCGCTTTTGGGTGCATCGCAAAATAATCCAGTAATTCCATATCATTCAATCCAATCGGTATAGCCGTTTTCCGTTTTCCAGTGTGATTTGCGCAACGCTCTGGGCATCCATCCCCCGAATTTGCGCTAATTTTTCCGCCACCAGATGCAATCGAGTCGGGTCATTCCGCTTCCCACGGAAAGGTTCCGGGGACATATAGGGGCAATCGGTTTCCAGCACAATCCGCTCCAATGGGATATTCGCCGCCACCTCCACCGCTTTGCGGGCATTCTTGAATGTCAGCACTCCGCCGAAGCCGATGTACCACCCCCGGCGGATGAGCCATTTCGCCATCTCCAGGGAGCCGGAATAGCAATGGAACACCCCCGTCACCTCCGGGAATTCCTCCACAATTTTCATCCCATCCTCGTGGGCTTCCCGCTCGTGGACGATCACCGGCAGATTCAGTTCCCGTGCCAACTCCATCTGGGTGCGAAAAGCACGCTGCTGAATTTCCCGGGGGATATCCTCGTAATGATAGTCCAGGCCGATTTCTCCAATGGCCTTTACCTTTGGGGTGCTCCTTGCCAGGGTGCGATAGGCCGCCAGTGTTTCCTCCGTCACCTCATCCGCTGCATCCGGATGGGAGCCAACGGCGGCATAAATATGGGCGTATTCCCTGGCCAGGGTCACCGCCGCATGGGAGGATGACAAACTGCACCCGGGATTCATCGCCAGCGCTATGCCGGAATCCGGCAGGGAGACGATCAGTTCTTTCCGATCCTGGTCAAATCCCCGATCATCCAAGTGGGCATGGGTATCAAAAATCATAAAGAATTACTTCCTCCTCGTCGCTTCCCCCGATGATTGCCACCAGGCAATTTGCCCAGGTACGCACCCTGGGGTCATCTGGAGAAAAGCGAGTAAAATTGGGGAATCCATTCAGCCCCTCGCCGGTGTGTTTGGCGGCCGCCTCTTTCAGCACCCACAGGGACAGGAACGCCCTGTGCTTGTCGGCGCATTGGTCGAAGCGCTTCTGCTCCTCCGGGGAAAATATCCGCTTGGCCAGCCCCAGGCGCACCGGCCTGTCCGCTTCCTCTGCATCGATCCCCACCGGGCATTTTGCCAGAACGCAGAACGCATGATGCTTCGTATGGCTGATGGAAAAATGGTAATCAGAATGGATAAAGTACGGTTTCCCCCTGGGGGAGATAGCGATCTCGGGCAGCGGAAGCCCCGTTTCCATCCGGAATAGCTGCGCCAGCAGCTCCCGCCCCGCCCGGTGGCCGGTACGCCCGGCAAGCTCACAGCACCCGGCAATCATTCCGCATCGATCACGTCGCCGCCGGAATGGTTGGATTTACCGCCGAACCGGTAAACATCCAGCCCCATGCCGATGCCCACCAGTAGCACCGCAATACCGCACAGGATCACCGCCAGCCGGGAAATCGCCACCGGCATCATGAGCAGCACAACGCCCATCACGCACAGCAGTGTGGAACTCACCCGTTCATGGGCGGCAAAGGGATCAGCATAACCCCGAATGGCCTGAAGCAACAGCAAAAGGCCAATCAACCGCCCGACTTTCTGCTCCAGGGAGGCGGGATTGCGGATAATGGCGAAGCCCAGCACCAGCAAAACGATTCCCATTGCCAATTGCAGGAAGCTCCGCCCGGTGCGATTCCGGCTGGATGCGCAGATCCAACCGACCATCTTCCCAGCACCGACCAGAGCGATGATAAAACCGATTATCTTGCAAATCGCAAGGGTAAGGGAACTGGGTTTGAAAATCAAAATCAGCCCCAGAACACAGGTCAGCCCGGGCTTAAGCCAGGGGCGAATATCAAAGGAACGTTTCATAGGGATCCCTCCTGCCGTTTTCTTCTATTTTACTGTTTTTTTCTCCCGCTGTCAATCCAGTTGCCCCGACTTATCCCATTGCATGATCTGATCGCAGTTGATCAAATTGGCCTGTACCGCACCATAACCACTGGGCGCTTTGTGATTTTTGCATTTGAATTTTGCAGTATATCTTCCCGAAATATACATATGCTGACATCATAGATGCCATTGGAGAAGTTCTGCTTTGCTATGTTGGATTCGGCTAACGAATAGTGCAGAAAGGGTACATACTGCGATAACAGCACATTTGTAGCGCGCCATAGCAGATTCCTCACTTCAATTTGTATTTCTTCCCTGCACCACGACCGATGATTTCGATTAGTCCCATTTCCTGCATTTTTCGTGTTAT
>CAZTYB010000127.1:0-4909 GCA_964617595.1 uncultured Oscillospiraceae bacterium
TCTTGCGCTGCTGCTCGGTCATACCGTGGTCGGAATAGGCCGCTTCCAGCCAGATGTTGTAAACATCGGCAGGTGCTTTCTCCGAGATGGTGCCAAAGTTCTGCCAGCGTTCCGCGTAGAGAAGCATGGTGCAAATGGCCTTGGCATGGTCGGGGTCGTCAAAACCTGCACGGTTTTCTGCGCCCTCTTTTCGGCACGGTCTTTGAGGATTGCAGGAACAAACAGCAAAATCAGCGTCAGCATTGCCAGAACGATAAACAAAATGTTCAGCACCGCTTTTTGAATACCGTGATCCGGCTGCTGCAACTGGGTCTGCGGCGGCGGATACGGCCTGTTTTGCGGCATTGCAGGCCCCGTGCTCAGCAGCGTCCTGTCCGGCATGCCCAGTACCACGCAGCTGATCTACTTCGTACCGGAAATGATGATCTTCGGTTTCGTCAGCGGCCTGATGATGAAACTGGTACATACCAAAAATCTGATGGCGGATCTGTATATCAGCATGGTCACCGCCATGTTGGCAGGCAGAATTGTCGGCGGCCTCGCCGAAGCGCTGTTCTATCTCGGTTCGGGGCAGACCTTTACGTTCGTGGCCATTGTCGTCAGCTATTTTGTCACCTCTTTGCCGGGAATTATCTGTCATCTGATCATCATTCCCATTCTGGTCACGACGCTGATGAAAGCAAAGCTGATACCCGAACGATATCCCAAAGGAGCCTAACTTATGGAAAAGAAAGACATCATTGCATTTTTTGACCGCTGTGCTCCCTCGTGGGACGCAGGTATGGTAAAAAGCGATAAAATCATCGGCACGATTTTGGACAACGCCGAAGTGGGCGAAGGCATGGACGTTTTGGACGTGGCCTGCGGCACGGGCGTTATGTTCGACCCCTATTTTGAGGTGGAAGTCATGATTTCCAATGATCGGATGTATCAGCTCTCCGGTGTCAAGCGTGACCCCCTTGCCCATAGCCACGACGGAGCCGTCACCCACTCTCACAACGGCCTGACCCACAGCCATGTCCACGGCGAGGAAGAACACACCCATGTTCTGGACGAGAACGCCACCCCTCTGGAAGAACTGCTCGTGATGATGAAATATCTGGTCAGTCACAACGATGCTCACGCGCAGGAAGTTGCCGACCTTGCCCGAAATCTTCAGGGTTTGGGCAAAATCGCAGTCTATGACGAGATCATGGATGCCGTTTCCGATTTTGACATGGTCAATGCCAAACTGGCCGCCATCGCCCAACAGCTTTCTTGCGAAAGCGACGATGACGAATACGGTATTTGACAGCGAAAGGGGCAGATCGATCATGCGGGAATTAGAGCAAATTCTTCGGCAGCACGCCCTCCGTTATCGGCAAATGCAGTCGACGGATGCAGTCAAACTGATTTACCAGAACGAATTTGGCGGCAGTCACCTGATACGGGACGAAGAAGCCTGTATGCGCTACCTGAAACAGGAACACGCCGCCACGGAATTCGACCCCAATACACCCAAATACGAGGACATCGGCAACGGAATCGTCCGTGTCTATCTTGCCGCCGTCAAAGCGGAAGAATTGGAACAATTGGGTAGCGACTTTATTCGTTCCGCAAGCGAACATCGTGGTACACGGGAAAGTTTCCTTCACAAGCTGACCATATTGAAAAAACTGACCGCAGAGGGCATTTTCTCCTTTGACACGGCACAGCTGAACACTTATCTTTCGGCATACGAGCAGGCAGGTTTTCCGCCGGTGTCTCACAGCGATTGCTATCGAAACGCCTATCACCCTGCATACCGAATTGTTCTGAAAAAATGAAAAAATATCCCCCCACGGGGCTTCCGTTGGGGGCGAGGATATGATAGGATGTAGCTAACAGTTAATACACCCAATCCTCACGGAAACGCCATACTGTTTGGGGAAAGCAGTATGGCGTTTTCGTACAAATAATATCCTTCGGTGGACTTGTGGCAGTTGGGCGGAGCCATGACCGCCGTCGCCAAATTCGACGAGGGCAACGATGTTCTCAAAGCCGTCCTGACCGAACTGGGCGCAGAATAAGCTTTTTCCATAACTATGAAATAACAAAGCCCTTTGGTGGAATGCACGACCACCAAAGGGCGAAATGTTTCTCGCAGGCAGTCGTTACACATTGCCTGTTCCTTTTTATACATTTGTCAAGTGGCGGCAGGCGGCCGCCAACTCCCGCAACGTACTGCAGCATACCATCGGACACAGCGCCGAAAAGGTTTGTATGCTGCGAATATGCGCCCAATGACTTTGCGGGATCGGATTCATAAAAATCAACCGTCCCGCTTGGCGTTTGGCATTGAGTAAGGCTTCGACGGCGCGCGGTTGGTCGATGGTTTTGGTGTCGGATAGGATCAGCAGCGTAGTGGACTGATTGAGCACGGCAGGTTTTTGGGTGCATATTTCTCCCAAGGCTGTTCCCAAATCGGTACCTTTGCCGTATATGCCGCAATCTCTTACATAATTTCGAAACAGATCCATGTTCTGCAGCTGAAAAGGATCCGCCTCGCACAGTTCTTCCGAAAACAGAAAGACTCTGGAGCTATCCGAGACCTGATTCAAATTTTGAATAAAGCGTAGGGCAAATTCCGAAAACTGTACCATAGAGCCGGATACATCGCAAAGTAGCACCAAACGCTTTCGACGGCTGCGTTTCTTTTTATAATGCAGTCGGTAAAAGCTGCCGCCTGTTTCCAATCCTTTGCGGATCGTGCGGCGAAAATCCGGTTTTCCGCTGTGGCCGTGTTGGCTTCGTTTGGCTGTCAATTCCCCGTTGACCTGTCGGGAGATCGCTTGGATAACGGAGATGGCCTTGGGTATCTCCGTGTCGGAAAATTTTGAAATATCCCGATACAGCAATCCCAGCTCCGGATCGGCGGCTTGGCAGCCGATCGCAGTGTCTTCCATGCGGATCTGTTGTTCCAAAAGTGTTTTGGCAAAGACGGAGTGGATGAAATTGCCGTAAAGATTGGGGTTCCGCTGGGCATTTTCTTGAAACTTTTGCGCGAATTGCTCCAGTTTTTCCCGTTCTTCCGCGGGCAGGGAGGCATAGGCGTACTGCTGCTCCTGCGTCAAATGCTCCGCCTGTCCGCTTTTTTGCAATGTATCCATAGCTTCGCGCATTTGTTGCTCTTGCAGGGCTTTTTCTTCGGCTTGCCGACGCATCTTTTCTTCCGAAAGGAAAAAACCGTCGAACACGTGGTCGAAAGTCAGCTGCTCTTCCCGCGATTTTGCATAGACGGTACGCAGTGCGGTTTTTACCTGCTCCCGATCCTCCAGCCCCAAGCAAATGAGAATACGGCAGGCATCGGCCGTTTCCTTTGGACTGACAGACAATCCCTCCAAGCGCAGCATTCGGGAAAAAGCGGACAGCTTTTCCGAATACACTATCGGCTCAAGCATGACGTCCTCCGCAATGACCGCCACAGTTGCAATCGTGATCTTCCTCCATTGCGGCGAAATCCTCGTTGTTTTTCAGCACGAAGCCCGCCGTTTGCCGCAGGGCATCGGGTGTCAGTTCCCGAATACCCAAGGCATCCAAGGCCGCTGCCCAATCCAGCGTTTCCGCAATGGATGGCTTTTTTAGAATCGCCTCATTAGAGCGTATTTTTTGCACGGCCATAGCGACCTGCGCGCAAAGGCGGTCGTCCACATGCGGCAACTTTGCTCGCAAAATGGCCAACTCCTTGTCCATGTCCGGATACGGAATATACAGGTAAGCACAGCGGCGACGCAGAGCTTCGCTCAAAGGTCTGGCTCGGTTGGAAGTCAATACGACAAACGGAATGGTTTTTGCTCGGACGGTGCCCAGCTCCGGAATGGTTACTTGCATTTCGCTGAGCAATTCCAAGAGGAATGCTTCGAACTCCTCGTCGGCCTTGTCGATCTCGTCGATCAGTAGCACAACAGGTTTTTCGGAACGGATGGATTTCAGTAGCGGGCGCTCCAACAGATATTCATCACTGAAAAGGCTCCTCGTCATCTCCTCGCTGTCGCGAGAGCCCATATTGACCTGAATGGAGAGAAGTTGCTTTTGATAATTCCACTCATAAAGCGCCTTGCTTTCGTCCAAGCCTTCATAGCATTGCAGGCGGACCAAATCGCGATTGAGCGCCATGGCCATGACCTTAGCGATTTCCGTTTTGCCGACGCCCGCCGCGCCCTCAATGAGCAGCGGTCGCCCCAACTGCAAGGCAACGAACAGTACCGTTGCCAATGTGTCATCGTAAATATAGTGCGCCGCATCCATTTTTTGCTTCAGTTCTTCGATCGTCATTGTTGACCTCCGAGTGTTTTTCTTAAAATTATATCTGTAAAATGACAAAAAGGCAAGCAACAGCGAAAATCTTTTTTACATTCTTAATATCTCCCGGGGCTTCAATATCCGACGTAATCGTGTTAGAATACGCACAGAATCGGGGAGAAATGGGGTGGTTATCGCTCAGTCACCTCCAAATATGACAAAAGGTTGCAAAACGGCTGGGGGGGCGAATGAATGGCATGCAAAGAAAAACACCCGAAATGTTTCCATTTCAGGTGTTTCCTAAGGCTGTTTGCCATTTTCGTGGTGGAGATAAGCGGGATCGAACCGCTGACCTCTTGAATGCCATTCAAGCGCTCTCCCAGCTGAGCTATACCCCCATATACAATTCGCTGTTTCGGACAGCTTTCGTATTATAGCGCGCAACAGCTGATTTGTCAAGAGCCAATTTCGGTTTTTTTATTTTTTATGCAGCGGAAAGCGCCGAATGCGTGCGGCAAATAACCGACACCGACAAGACGCTCAAGATGCGGAAACGAACGACGTCCGGCGGACATCGTTCGTTTTTGAGAATTCAAGCCTCTTTGACGATGACGAAGCCGTCGACGAGGTTGGCTTCGACTAAGCTGCC
>CAZTYB010000128.1:0-4900 GCA_964617595.1 uncultured Oscillospiraceae bacterium
TGAACGGTTCATTCAGACCGCTGAAAAGTATGTGGATATTGAAGAATTGGATGCGCATACGCTCAGAGAGCTTGTGCAAGCGATTTATGTGGAAGCACCTGACAAGTCCAGCGGCAAACGCAGACAGAATATCCACATCCACTATGATGGAATTGGATTTATTCCGTTGGATGAACTGACGAAACAATGATAAAGGCAAAAGGAAACGGCGTGGCTCACGCCACGCCGCCCCTTGAAAACCATACAGTTTTCAGCTTTTTTCAAAATAACTGTTTTACGAACCCCGCCCAAAAGCGGAGGTCTTTCCAGGAAACTTATTCAGCAGTTCCCTCACCCAGGGTCAGGGCACGCATATACTTTTTCACCGTCCCGGGATTGAACTGGAGCACGCTGTGCTCCACACCGTTTCCAAAGATATCCACCATGGCACCCCAATAAGCGCCGTCCTGGGGACAAGTGCCGCTCTGTTTGATCTCCAGGCTGGAGAGCATAGGCAGCATCTTTGCGATCAGGGAGGTGATCTCAGAATTGGTCATACTGGTAGTGATGTTGGGTAGCACCTTGTCGATGAGTTTCTGCACCTTGGCAAGGTCCATGGTCTTCAGCTTTTCCACCACAGCGGCAAGGAACCGTCTCTGCCGCCCGGTACGGCTGATATCGCCCTGATCGCCCTCTGCATGGCGCATCCGGACAAAGCTCAGTGAGGCCATTCCGTCCAGGTGGGCAATGCCGGCTTCCACGTCCTTACGCACCCACACATCGTCTGCATTCAGGTACGTTGCCTCAGCCTCGTCGATCTCGATATCCACGCCGCCCAGGGCATTCACCGCATCCATGAAGATGTCGAAGTTGACCTCCACATTGTAGTCCACTTCCACGCCGAAGTTGTCATAGAGCACCTGGTTCATCCAGCCCATGGCATCGGCGGTGCCGTAGCCGTAGGTATAGCCGGAGGCATAGATCATGTTGACCTTCACCCGGCCGCTGGTGTGTCTTCCACCCTTGGAGTCGATGTAGGTGCTGCCTACCTGCAACTGGGTATCCCGGAAGATGGAGGTCATGGTCAGGGTCTTTTCATAGGTATTGATGGTGCACAGGATCATGCTGTCTGCCAGGTGGTTTTCTTCCCCTTCCCGGTAGTCCTGGCCAACCACCAGGATATTGATATAGTCCTCCCGGGAGGCCACATGGGGCTCGGTGGCTTCGGTGGTAGCTTCCACGGTGGCCTCAGTAGCGGCTTCCGTTTCCTCGGTCTGTACGGGAGGGGCCGTCACTTCCTCGTATTCCGTCGGAGAAGTGGTGTAGCTGATCTTGGGCACTTCCACCTTATTGATCTTGTTCAGGGTGTGGTTATAGTAAATCACACCGGCAATGACCAGAGCCAGGATCAGTGCCAGGAGCACGCCCAGCACGATCAGAACGATCTTCCCGCCCTTGCCGGACTTGCTTTCTTTCTTTTTTTGGTATTTTCCCGCCATATGGTACCTCCTTGGGGATAAAACGCATTTTTCTTCTGGGTATTGTATCATACCCCCAGGCAGAATACAAGCTTTTTTTCATTCAGTACCTGCGTCTGCCAGCTCAGTTGCAGCCACAGCTTTTAGCAGTAACATAAATCAGTTTTGCCAGGCCGATAGCAATAAAAAATAATCCAAGTTTATAAATCATTATCGTCGATGATCCGGATTGCCACACCTATTCCTGCAACATTGGCAGTAGGCCAACAATCAAGTCCATTAAAGCGCTCAAACCGATGATAAATACCTCTGCTTTAATGGGCTTTACCGTTTCACCTTTTCACCTCCTGTTTTTTCATTTGTTTTATAATCGGGCTGCAATTTTTATACATGGAACCGAGGGGAATCGAGTACACTAAGGAGCCGCCGGGGCCCTACCCGGCGGGCCAGGCTCCACCGGAGCCTGGCATTAGATTGGTTCGATTCCCGGATGGCAAAAATGGTCACCCCAAATGGGGGTGACCATTTTGACCATGGAGTCATGGGGAGCGTAAGCGAACTTGCATCCACTTCCGATTCTGCACTACCTAAAGCATCGACTTCGGCGAAATTGACCGTTACGCTATTATTTTTGCCGCAGTAGTTGAACACGATCCGAAGGTTATCGTCATACAGGTACACGGCCTGAACGAACAGGTCTATGACCTTCGCCTGATACTTCTTACTGGCTGCATTCCCGTCCCGGAAGCTACTCAGCCAGAATTCCACGATATCCCGGTTGGTTTCGCCCTGGGCGGCTTGCTCAACGGATATCACCATTTCCAGGCGGCGCTTCTCACTTTCCAATTCCAGAAGCCGGGCCTTTGTGGTGGCGGTTATGATGCCCTGCTCGATGGCCATCATGATATTGGAAATGGACTTGGTGACAGATGCCAGTTCATCCTGTGCAGCCAGTAGAGCGGAGTCGGCTCGTTGCTGCCGGAGAAATTCTTCGTAGCCATCAACGATCCACTGTACCACATCTTCCCGGGTGACGTAGTCTTTGACGGCTTCAGCGACCTTCTTCTCAATCCAATCCCGTCTGACCGTCTTTTTCTTACAGGCTCGTTCTGTCCGCTTTTTCTGGCAGATGTAGTAGTAATGGAGTGCGCCGGTTTTGCTGGTGCCGGACATCCCTGTCATAAATGACCCACAGTGGCCGCAGTACAGCTTCCCGGTAAGGAGGTAATCGCCGTTCTCCCGGTGACGTCCCTGGGGGTTCTTTTTCGTTTTTAGTTTCTCTTGCACTGCGTAGAACAACTCCTTTCGGATGATCGCCGGGACTCCATCTTCCTTTCGGAACCCGGCGTATTCATACACACCAATGTACCGTTCATTGGTCAGCATCCGGTGAAAGCTACCTTTGTTCCAGCGGTTGCCCCGGCTGGTCTTTATGCCCCGGGCATTCAGATCGTTGGCTATCTCTGCGAAACTCTCCCCGGCGTTGAACCGCTCGTAGATCTCCCGGACGATGGCGGCGCCTTTCTCGTCGATGGCATACCGCCCGTCCTCACCCTTTTTATAGCCCAGGGCAATGCCGCCGTTGTTGACCATGCACTTCTCGGCATTGTCCATCAGGCCACGCATGATATCTTCGGCCATGTTTTCGGAGTAGAACTGGTTGACGTTCATCATATTCCGCAGAGCAAAACGCCCAGCGGCGGTATCGTCAAAATCCTCCTCCACATACAGACAGCGAACGCCCAGATCATTCAGGCGGGACTCGTTGACCATGGCCTGCAGCATATTCCGTCCCATACGGTTTGACTTCCAGGCTATGACATAGCGGAATTTCCCCTTCTCAGCATCCCGCATCATCTTCTGGAAATTGGGGCGGCGGTCAGTCTTGCCGGATACGGCCTTGTCATCGTATGTATCCACGACTTTCAGGTTGGTACGGTCTGCATAGCCCATACAAGCCTTGATCTGCTGTTCGATGGAAACTTCCCGCTGATTGTGAGAGCTGAACCGGGCATAGATGACAGCAATGCCGGAGGGCTCAAGTTTAGGGCCGTGCTTGGTTTTGGTTGTCAAAGCCGTCATCTCTCCTCCCTATCATTTTCGTGGAGCCACGAAAATGGTGTCAGCACTTCTCGTCGTTGCGGTGCAATCCTGTGTGCCATTGTTCTTGTGTGATAAGAATCTCCCTTGGTGTTGATCCGCAAAACGGACCAACGATTCCCTTTTCCTCCATCTCGTCTATGATGCGAGTAGCACGGGCGTATCCTAGTTTTAGCCGGCGCTGAATCATTGATACGGAAGCCTGATTTGTTTCCAAAACGACATCGACTGCAGCATTAAACATTTCGTCGTGTTCGGGCTCACACGATGCGGCCTGGATTGAAGATTGCCCTGTGATGGGGGACGCTGTACTATATTTTTGATTGAGATAGTCTATAATCCATTTTCGCCCCCATAGGAGAGTACCGGTTTCCTTTGCCAGTGAAACAGCTCCAGTAGTAAACCCTTGATTTGTAATAACAACATCAACGTGCCGATGATAGTAGTCCTTCCCTGAGTGAACCTCTTGTATTGGAGTGTTGCCAAGGTCGGTGCTGTAACGTTTGCATTGGAAAGCGTATTTTACGCCGTCTTTCTCAGCTAGTATATCTACGCCCTGGTCATTGCTGGCCTGTGTTACCGATACGCTGATAAACCCTTTGGCTTTCAGCGCATCCGCACACCACGCTTCAAATTGATATCCATCCATAAGGTCGATGGATAGTAACTCAGCCTGAACCTTATCGTCCTTGTTAGAGAGGACGTCTACATACGGCTTTGCAGATTCGGCCGGTCGAACCACTGGTGCATACGTTTTCGGGGGCTCGGATGGGTAAGTTACTGGCCTATGATACGCGGCTGAATCGAATGTAGCATTTTTATCCACCGGTTTGCTAGGGAGTTGGCTTGTGGACTGTATTTCTGTTTTGCACTTCTGATCTGCTACCATGTTATGCTGTATGGGTACAGGTTCTACTGGGGCGCTCGCTTTGCGTGCTTTGTATTTTTTCCGAATCAACTTTCCAAGCCAGCTAATCAAACGGCACAACGGCTTGATGTAGGCAGGCAGAAAGAAAAGCAGCATCCAAGCAGGTAAGAAAAGCGAACTGTCTTGTAGTTCGTCCGGAAACAATTCATACATGACAAAACAGGCAACAACAAACCACAGCACGCATAAGCAGATTGCATGAAGGCATCCGTGTTGTTTCTTGCTGGTTTGCGAGGAGCTGTTTTTGTAGCTGGAACGCTTAGCCATGGAAGATTCCTCCTTAACACCCAAACTGTCATAATCAGTCGAAAGTTAATTTATATCGATAATCGCACAAAAATACAATTTGTGTTATAATGGCTGTGCTACCGGTAGTTAAAATACATAGAGGGAGCTGTCAACTATGGTAAATGAC
>CAZTYB010000129.1:0-4894 GCA_964617595.1 uncultured Oscillospiraceae bacterium
GGTACTATCATTATAGTCACTTTCGCCGAAAATGTCAAATAAAAATTCACTCAACCTGGCAACTATGCGCATATTTGTAAAGGCAACCTTGCAGCACCCGGTTATTTGCTCTGCACGGCGATGAACGCCGCCATGGGAGGAAGCATCACTTTTCCGCTGGCAGATGTGATTCCCCGGGCAAATGCCTGATCATCCTGAGCAAGTACCGTCCAAACCCCGTCAGGGAGGGTAAAGGGCGAAACCGTGCTCCCGCAATGGTAGAGTGCAAGGATGGTTTCCTCCCCATCCTCCAGCCGGAAAGCGGTGATATTCTCTTCCGGATCCGGGAGGAGGGTGATCTTTTCCTGGGTTTCAGTAGGAGTTGCCAGACGGAATAGCCGGTGTGCTTTCCGGATGGCCAGGAGCCCCTGGTAATAGCGGTGGGTTTTCGCTACTCCCTCCTGTGCCAGGCGCTCCCAGGCGATGGAGTTGACACAGTCCGGGGAATTATAACTATTTTCTACATAGTGCCCGTTTTCGTCCTGCTTCGCCCGAAGCATTTCCTCTCCCGCCTGGAAGAAAGGGATACCGGCGCTCAGCAGGGTGAACGCTGCCGCCAGACGGCTGCGCCGAGCAATCTCCGCTTCCGATGCATCGGGGAATGCTTCGGCGATGCGATCATGGAGCGTATGATTATCATGGCAGGACACGTAATTGACGATTTGCCTGGGGTCATTGCTCCAGGCCGTCTGCCCACGGAAGCACCGGAGCAATGCTTCTTTCGGGATAACCTCACCGGTCACGTAACCATTTTTCTTTTCACCGAAGAGGGAGCCCCGCATGGTATCCCGAATGGTATCATTGAAAAAAGCAAATTCCGGAAGCATGGGGGCATTATTTTGAATCGCCAATGGGATACCCGGCTTCGTAACCTGGGTGGGCATATCCCATCCCTCCCCATAGAAGATCACATGGGAATGCTTCTTCCGGACGGTGGAAATAATCAGCTGAATGGTTTCCACATCGATCAAACCAACCAAATCGAACCGGAAACCGTCCATATGGTACTCATCCGCCCAGAAGTTTACGGAATCTACAATGAATTTGCGAACCATCGCCCGTTCCGATGCGGTATCATTGCCGCAGAAAGAACCGTTGGATAGCTCCCCGCTTCCGTCTTCCCGGCTAAAATACCCAGGAACGATCTTGTTCATGCTGAATTCAAAGGTGTGATATACGTGGTTGTATACCACGTCCATAATGACACCCAATCCATTATTGTGCAGCACCTGAATCGTCTGCTTCAATTCCCGGATGCGGGTGTGGCCGTTGCTGGGGCAGGTTGCGTAGGACCCCTCCGGCAGATTGAAATTCACCGGGTCATATCCCCAGTTGTAGCGCTCATCGGGATGTGCCTCATCCACAGAGCCGTAGTCATATATGGGCAGCAAATGCACATGGGTAATGCCCAATTGACGCAGGTAATCCAGCCCGGTGGTTTGGCCAGCGGGGGTTGCTGTGCCGTGTTCGGTCAGCCCCAGGAATTTTCCTCTGGCTTGGATGCCGGAGGATGCGTGGGACGAAAAATCCCGCACATGCAGCTCATAGATTACGCAGTCCGTATCATTTTCCGGGCAATGGGGCGGGCAGTCCCCCTCCCACCCCTCCGGGTCAGTGGCGCTCAGATTGACGACCATACCACGTTCCCCGTTTACTCCGGCGGTCACGGCATAGGGGTCAATGGACTCAATTGTTTGTCCATTGACGGCCACTTCGTAGGTGTAATAAATCCCATCGCAGTTGCCCTCTTTTTCTGCAATCCAGGTTCCGGCAATGTCTTTGCGCATGGGGATCCTTTCCAATAGATCATCCGAACCCTGGGTGCCGCCGAAATAGAGCTTCACGCAGGCCGATTCGGCAGTTGGCGCCCAAAGACGGAAAGCGGTTGCTGCTTCCGCCCAGGTGGAACCCAAATCATTGCCGGTATAGGTGAATTTCTCCTCGAACGCAGGAGAGCTATAAATTTCGTACATGGTTTTTTGCCCCTTTAAATGGTTAAAAATGGATTGATTTCAAAGAGAATGCGCCGACATTCCGGGGAATATCGGCGCAAATCTGCATTACAGGGAAGAAATCGCATTGCGGATGCGCTTTACGGTATTATCATATCCAAGGATCTGCATCACGGTATAGAGATCGGGGGAATTGGTCTTCCCGGTGACGGCCAGCCGCAGGAACGTGGATACGTCCGCAACGGTTCCGGGGAAAGCATCGGGATCGGCCTTGTAGGCTTTCATATCCGTAGTGAAGCCAAGTTCCTGAGTGATCCCTTTCACCTTATCAAACCAGACCGTGGCATCATCCTGATCGCAGAAGCAATCCAGGAACTTTTCCAGCGCCTGGCGAATGACATCGGTGCTGAATTTTTCGTCAAATACCGGCTGAGCCAGATACTCGTCATAGAAGAAGCCCATGTATTCCTTGGCATCTTTCCAGGTTGCCAGATCTTTGCGGGGCTTTTTACCTCCCCGGCCAATGGCCAGAATCCGGGTAGCATATGCAGGATCCGCTTCCAGCTTTGCGCCGAAATCCGGGTCAAATTCCTTTGCCCACTGGGTCAACTGGGTGTATACATCCTGGGCATCCATGCGGGAGATCACATTTTTGGAGACATCCACCAGTTTTGCATAATCGAAAAGGGAGCCGGCGGGATTCAGCTTCTTGGGGCTGAACTTGAAATCCTCGATGGGGGCATCGGGATTTGCCCGGCGCCAATCCTCGAAATTGGAGTTCAGAATGGTCATAATATATTCCCGCACGGCAGCAATGGGGAAACCCTCTGCCTTGTAATAGGTCAGAGCAAGCTCCGGATCTTTCCGCTTGGACAGCTTTCGCTTGGAATTGCCATCCATCTTCATCAGCGGCCCAATATGGACATACTTCGGGAGCTTGAAGCCCAACGCCTGGAACAGCTGAATATGGAACGGCAGGGTCGCCATCCATTCGTCACCACGAACCACATGGGTCGTATGCATCAGATGGTCGTCCACTGCATGGGCAAAATGGTAGGTGGGGATACCATCGGATTTCAGTAGGACATGGTCGATATTATTCTCCGTGATGGTCAGTTTCCCTTTCACCAGATCATCGAATTTGAACTGATTCTCGATGGAGCCGGTGGAGCGGAAGCGCAGCACCCAGGGCTTCCCTGCTGCAAGCGCCGCCTGGATATCCTCCATGGAGCGGTCACGCCAGATGGCATACGAACCCCAATAGCCGAAATTATCCTTAGTTGCCTCCTGCTTTTCGTGCATGGCCGCAAGATCCTCTTCCGTGCAGAAGCAGGGGTATGCCTTTCCCTCGCTGACCAGCTTCTTTGCGAAAACATGATAGATGTCCGCCCGCTGGCGCTGGCGATACGGGCCGTAGGCACCGTTGTCCCCGTCGATGGTAGCTCCCTCGTCAAAATGGATATTATAGTGCTTCAGGGAATTGATCAGCACCTCCACCGCACCGGGAACCTCCCGCTTGGCATCGGTATCCTCCACCCGCAGGAACAGAACACCTCCACTCTGGTGGCTCATGCGCTCAGAAATAGTACCCTGAACCAGATTGCCCAGATGGACAAAACCGGTGGGAGACGGAGCCATCCGGGAAACGACGGCACCCTCCGGCAGGTTCCGGGCGGGGAACCGTGCCTCCACATCCTCGGGGGAATCCGTCACATCCGGAAAAAGCAATTGAGCAAGCGCTTGATAATCCATATTCTCGAACCTCTTTTCTATGAGAATGTGCCCACTTCCTGAAAAGGGGCAAAGTTAGCATAAAAACCTATTATGCAGTATAGCATAATTGTCAGCATAAATCAATTCCGCAGTTGCATTTCTGAAAAAAACTGCTTTCGTGCCGCAATACGTGGAACGAATCCGAATCAATTCACCTGCTTGCATTCAAATCCGATGTATGCTATGATATGGGAAATGAATTGGATTTCGGGGTGAATATTCTTGGAAAAACTCTTTATTCCCACATTACATACCTTTGCAATGAATAATATCTTTACCGGCTCGCTGGGGGAATTTCGCTTCCGTGCCGCCCCGAAAATCGTCATGGCCACCCCAAAAGAGGTGGACTACGAGAAGAGCACCATTCATGCGGAATACTGGCACGGGCTCTATTGCTACGAAAAGAGCACCATGGAGGGAGAAAAGGTATTCCCCCTATCCGCCCAGGGGCGAGAAGATCTGATTTCCTGGCTGGAAGAGAATATTTAAACATTACCCCGACCATCGCTGCGGCAAAACGCCGTCACCATGGCCGGGGGAATTCTTTCCGGCCAAAAAACGCCGCCCCCATGGGGGCGGCGGGGATATAATGGGGAATCACTCCTGTTCCCAGTTGTGCCAGGTGTTCTGCACGTCGTCATCATCGTCGAACAGATCCAGCATTTTTTCCATCTTTTCCGCATCCTCAGCGGAAAGCTTCACATAGTTCTGGGGAACCATTTCAATCTGGGCGGAGGCGAAAGAGTAGCCCTTTGCGGTGAGGGCATCGGCAACAGCGTTGAAATCATCCGGGGAAGTATAGACGGTGAAGCAATCTTCATCCGGCTCGAAATCATCTGCGCCACAATCCATGGCATCCATCATGACGGTATCCTCTTCCAGATCGCCATCCTCATTGTCGATGACCAAAACACCTTTCTGGTCGAAAGACCAGCTGACACAGCCGTTGGCTCCCAGATTGCCGCCATATTTATCGAAATGATGACGGACGGAACCGGCAGTACGGTTGCGGTTGTCGGTCATGGCTTCCACGATCACGGCAACGCCGCCGGGGCCATAGCCTTCGTAGGTGATGGATTCGTAGTTGTCCCCACCGGCGCTTGCTGCCTTCTCAAGGCAACGCTTGATAT
>CAZTYB010000130.1:0-4844 GCA_964617595.1 uncultured Oscillospiraceae bacterium
GTGGTCAGGCCACCACGAGCCAGACCGTGAGGACCACCATTGCTGGTAGGATCGCTGTGATGGCTGTCGCCCAGAATGGTGACGCTTACGGTGATCTTACTGGACTTGGGGGTAACCTTCACTGTGATGTACGCCTTGGCCGAACCATAGGCCAGGGTAATGGTCTGTTCGCCGGTCTTGTTCTTGTCATAACCGGAAACTTCCACATCCGACAGGCTCAGAGTGGTATCTGCCTTACCGGCTGTCCACTTGGCAGTCAGCTTGATACCGGTCAGATCCAGTTCCTCACCAGCGGTGTACTCGGTCTTGTAAGTGCCGGACACGACCAGCTCATAGCAGGTAGGCGTATCAACCGCACTGCCGCCCAGCTTCTTGCACAACTTGTCCGCATCATTGCCCAGAGGATCGTCAGTGCGGTTGTGGTCAGCTTTCCATGCGCAGCCTTCCACAGCGGGCAATCCATCTGTGCCATTGGCCGTGTTGATAACGATGGTTCCCGTCATCGTTTTAGGATTGGGGTAGCTGGTGTCCAGATACTTGACGAAGCCAATGCCCACATAGTCTCCGGCGTAGGTGTTGCCGGAAATATTGTCGTACCTGTTCAGGCTGTTACGATAGCCGATAATGGCACCGACATATTTACCAGACGTTGCCTCTACTGTGCCAGTAAAAGAATTTGCGCTAATGGATCCGGTAACATTATCCCATGTCTGAGCAACATAACCGTCACCACCAAAGATACCGCCAACACATTCACTACCCTTTACATTTCCGGTTACGGTACAGGCAACAATGGTTGGGCTTGCTCCGTTAGGAGCAGTAGCGTTGTCGTAGCCACCGCCAACGATACCGCCAACGTAGGCACCAGATGCTTCAACCGTGCCACTGAAGGTGCAGTTTTTGACCTCACATTGGCTCATGGCGTTATCTCTACCGGCAATAATGCCACCTACATAACTACCACCTTTGACCGTAGCAGCGCTGGAACTATTCTCAACTATACCATTGATTCGTCCTGCAAACGATCCAATGCCACTCTGCTTTCCATCATAGCCAACAACAACATTTTCTTCAATGACGCAGTTCCGGATCGTAACAGTAAAGTTTGCACTTGCACAAGCAAAACCATTTCCACCGACCGAGGCAACCAGACCGGATTTTAGCGTCTTGGTACCGCTAAGAAGTCTTACATTTTCAATAGTTACTGCTGTGCCGCTTATATTGACACCTGTGTAATTATTGACAAGTCCTGCGCCTGCAATCTGCTCACCTTTTATGTTAAGATTTTTGACGTGGGCATTTCGCACAAATCCAAGTAACGGCAAACCACCAGCAGGCACAGTGATTGTTGCATTTTTGTTTTCGCTAATCTTGCCATCAATTGTTCCTGAAAAAGCATTTAGATTGGCGGTGCCATTGACGTCGTTTGAACCATCTTTCGTGCATCCAATCGGTTCCCAATCATCTGGAAGTGTGATGTCTTCAGTGATTTTGAAATATGTTTCGGAAAAGCTCTTTCCTCGTGAAACAAGTTTTTCAAGCAATACAAGGTCTTCCACCGATTGTATCAAATACGGAGCAGTTTCAGTGCCGGAGCCCTCAAACCCTACAGAGGCATCTTTATATGTAATCACAACTGGACCCATAGTCAAGGATGCGGTAGGTATATCGGGATCTAGCTCATTATATGCTGTTACTATGCAGAAGATATAATGGACTCCTGTATCAAATTCTTTGTTTAACTCAACATAATATTCTTTTATACTGGTATCGTTTTCTCGATCACCTGTTATTGTAGTCGGCTCAGCCGTGGCCGTATCCACTAGTTCTGCCCCTATTAGGGAGTTTACTGTATTGTGGTAAGTTTCTATACGAAAATCAACACCCGAATCGTTTTGGCTAAACTGCATAAAAATCTCTTTAGGCAGTTCGCCTGTTTCATACTCGGTTTGGTAGTCCGTGAAGACATCAAATTTCCAATTTTCTTTATAGTAAGAACCGAGATCTTTTACAATGATGGGCGTACTAATATAAGACAGATTGATAGTCACTGAACCCTTATTAGAAAGTGCAGAGTAACTGATTCCATCCACCGTGTTGGTTATTTCGCAAAAATAGAAACGGCGCATAGCTCGATTGGTCGGAACAGTAAACGTTTTATCCGTGGCACCTTCAACGGGTTGATATGCGACATCATACCACTGATAGGTCAGTGTTCCTTTTTCTGGATCCTGAACTCCAACAGATAAAGTGCAAGTTTCTCCCTTTTCGCAGGTTAGTTTTTGAGGTTGTTGCAGAATAACAGGCGTATAATTGGGGCCAGCATAGTTTTCGACGACCGTTACTGTTACTATCGAAGAATTGAAATAATAGCGTTGACCATTATAATCCCAGCGAATTTGGCAATAGTATTTTTTGGAACCAACGGTGGAAGTATCTACGTCGCATACACGCAAGCCGTTGCTCCGCAATGCATTTCCATCTTCATCAAACCATGTCAATCCCCATTCACCGGATTCTGGACTCTCTACCTGTATGGACAGGGTTGCTGCTCCATTAAGGGCACATGTAATATCATGCGGTTGAGTTACAATTCGAGGCGGTTCAACATCCCAATCGTATACATGGACTTCCGCAGTGCTACTTTGGGCAGTATATGCGATTGTGTTCACCGTGTTTGTTATTACGCAGTAGTAAGATTTCTCACCAATTTCAGAAGTAGCTGCAGTGTAGCTGGCCTGTGTAGCACCATCAATGGCGTTGCCAGTTTCACCGACAACCTCATACCACTGGTAAGTCAGTGCTGCACCTTCCGGAGCAGTTGCCACCACTGTCAGGGTTGCATTACCATCTTTCTCACAGGAAACATCCGTAGGCTGTGTTGTGATTTCGGGTGCATAATCCACAAACGTCAGCATTACCGTGTAGGTTCTGGTCTGCATGGGTTTGTTGCTGTCCGTCGGAGACCATTTCAATACCACAGGAATATTTGCGGTTTTCCCATCTTCAGCGATATAATCACGCAGAGTGATGTTTCCCTTGTCGTTTGTCGTTGTAAATTCCGTATTCCCAATATAGGCAATTGCGTTTCCATCCACCGGCTTGACCTGCACAGAAAGACTTTCTGTGCCAGAAGCAATATTTCCGGTGAATTGGTTGTTGTAGGTATTAACAGAGGTGGTGGAAGTGGGTTTCAGAACATTTTTTCCACCCTCAAATACTTTCAGCATGGATAAGCCACGGATGAACGCAATGTGGAAAGTATAGGTCTCAGAAATATCGAAACCAGATGCATCCATTGTTCCGATTTGTAGAGAAACTGCATTTTCTTCGCCCAATTTGAATTTGCTGGTATTAAACTGAATCGGCGAACCTGTGGGTAGTACATTGGGAGTGGTAGCTGCAATTTCTTCGTCGTTGTAAGCGATTGCATAGTATACTGTACCCTTTGCCTTAATTTCATCGCTCAGCGTCACATGAATCTTGAAACCACCACCAATATCGGTGATAGTAAGATCTTTGTACTCGACAGTATCACGGCTGAAAGAACTGTTTAACATATCCACATATTTGCCGGTAATACTGCCTGCAATGATCTTCAGATCAGTAACAACAGGTGTTGTTTCTTCTTCGTTTTCGACAGTTACCTTCGCAGTATTACTTTGGGCAGTATATGCGATTGTGTTCACCGTGTTTGTTATTACGCAGTAGTAAGATTTCTCACCAATTTCAGAAGTAGCTGCAGTGTAGCTGGCCTGTGTAGCACCATCAATGGCGTTGCCAGTTTCACCGACAACCTCATACCACTGGTAAGTCAGTGCTGCACCTTCCGGAGCAGTTGCCACCACTGTCAGGGTTGCATTACCATCTTTCTCACAGGAAACATCCGTAGGCTGTGTTGTGATTTCGGGTGCATAATCCACTTCCGCTTCACTTGCATTGATTTGGATATCCACAGAGTATGCGTTGAATTCGCTGTCTATAGTATTGTTCGTATCATCTAAATCAAACAGCACATCGTTTGATAGCAACTCATTATTACCAAAATCGTCTATGCTGTTTAAAGAATCTTCGTTGTTGTTGACTTCCAGTGGCAAATTAGTTAATTCATCGGATACTCCTTCTGCGCCAACTGCAAGTGGTATATTAGAAAAAAGAATAGCAAAAACAAGCAACAAACACATTGTTTTTTTGCCTGTCCTAGCATACATATTTATTCGCATTTTCCACCTCATAAATGAAATGGCTCCCAAAATTGGGAGCCGCCACAAGCTATTTAATCTCAGTCGATTATGTTTTATACGATAGGAGTGGTAGTAGACCAAACAGAGACGTTAAAAGAGTAGTTCATTGTAATAACGTCTTCGGCATCAACATAGTAGCAACACATATAGTTCCAGATCTGCCCATTAACGCTACTAGTATAGGTCCAATCATAGCCGGCATAGATATAAGTATATGTGGTAACATCACCGTTGGTTACAGAACTAATCAGGCCATAGCCAGGATGGCTATCTCCCAGCCAAGTAATGCTGTCGTAGTTATATCCCTTGGCCAACAATTTAGCTTTGTCGGTGTCATTGTTTTGGATGCCTGCGGATCCCTTGCCCATGAAAGAAGTAAGTGCATAGTGGATTGTGTCGGGATCATAATAGTCCTTGACCTTATCCCATTTTGCCAAGCCAGTGTCTTCTACCGCCTTGTACAGGCTCTCGCCTTCGTACGCCTGGTAGGTGTAAACTGTGGAATCGCCCTCAATTTTCACCTCAATGTAAGGTACTTCCTCCGTTGCGAATGCGGTCACGCTCAGAGACAGGATCATCATCAAAGCGAGCACCATGGAA
>CAZTYB010000131.1:0-4775 GCA_964617595.1 uncultured Oscillospiraceae bacterium
TGCGCAGGCGCAAATCCAGTGCGCCAAGGGGCTCGTCCAGGAGCAGTACCTTCGGCCGATTGACCAGCGCACGGGCGATGGCAACCCGCTGCTGCTGCCCGCCGGAGAGGGCATCGATGCGGCGATTCTCGTAGCCTTTCAGGCTGACGATCTCCAGCATTTCCCGGACACGGGTATCGATCTCCTCTTTGGGAACCTTATTGACTTTCAGGCCGAAAGCCACATTGTCGTATACATCCAGATGGGGAAACAACGCATACCGCTGGAAGACCGTATTGATCTGCCGTTTGTAGGGCGGTACATCATTGATCGTTTTCCCATCGAATGTCACCGTGCCGGACGTGGGCGACAGGAAGCCGCCGATAATCCGCAGGGTGGTCGTCTTGCCGCAGCCGGATGGCCCCAGCAAGGTTAAAAATTCATGATCGTTGATGTAAAGATTGATTCCGTCTAGAATACGCTCCCCGTCGAACTCCATAACCAAATCACGGAGCCTGATGAGTTCCTTGGACATTATCCTCCCCCGATTCTTTTACCGATTTTTCGTCAAAATTTGACATATATAAATATATCGAAAATATTTGTAAAGTCAATAGTAAAGCAGAAATATTGCTCCATTATTTTGCATTTTCACTTCCCCGTTTATTCATCCCTTTTCTCTCCGATGGCAGCAAAAACCGGAGCTCGCCGCCTGTTTTGCACAGGCAGCAAGCTCCGTTGGCCGCCGGTTCCGTTCCCTTTGCCCGCTCTTTGCTCTGCTCCGGGAGCAGCAAAGGCAGGGAAACTTGAAGGCAGCGGATGAATCTTTCCGCTGCCTTTACCGTGATTATTTCTTTTGATACGAGCCGGTTTGTCACGGGAAGAGCCGTTGGAATATCCGCAGAGATTTCCGCAGCATCAGCTTTCTCTACCAGCGCCGTCTGGAATAGTATACCATATTCCGGTGGCGATTGGTGAAGAATGATTGAACAAAGGGCAAACAAATTGTCATGCAGGGAACGTATTGCTGATCAGAATGATCAGCGGCAACGTCAGGGAGAAAATGCTGATGGCCCAGGCATACATGGCCTTGCGGGAAAACATCATCAGGGTCAGGCAGCCAAAGGTAACAATAAGCGGGAAAACCACCGCCGTCCCCCGATCGATCATGCGCAGGAAATTGCCGTTATTCTGGATGAACAGACCCACCTCCGTTGGCAGGCGGATGCTGTTCTGATAGGCAAGGTAGAACGCATAAATCGCCACGGGCAGCGCCATAACGATCTTGCGGGAGCGATAGAAGAACATGACAACTTTGCCAATGGCCTTTTGAACGGGAGCGGCGGAATGGACAGTTTCGTCCACCCGGGCAAATTTACTTTTTACTGCTTTCGCCATAAGAGAACCTCCTGTGCCGCAGTGCGGCTTTCTACTGTCCAATCATTTGGACATATTGTTTTTTATGATTTCCCCGTAGCCGGTAAGCACCCGGCAAAAGGAGGAACGAATCATGAACCGATATGCTGACATCCATCGACATTTTTCCCCCGATCACGGGGCGTATGCACCCATGGTGCAGGTAGAACTATTGAAAAAGATTGGAAAAATCATTCTGGAGCGATTGATTTTTGGTGCATTCATTGTCTTTTTGATGGCGGTCATCGTTCTGCTGTCGTAGGGCGGGTATTCTCCCGGTAGATGTGGGCAAGCCCTTTCAATATCAGGTTTTTATCATAGCGGATCGGGGTGCGGCACAGCGGGATAATGAAGCGGGCTATTCCGCCGGTGGCGATCACCGTGGTTTTGCGGCCCAGCTCTTCTTCAAAACGGGCGATCATCCCATCGATCATGGATGCCGTACCATACATAATACCGCTGCGCATACATTCCACCGTATTGCGGCCAATGACACGCTTTGGCTGATCCAGCTGGAGCCCCGGGAGCAGCGCCGTGCGGGAAGTGAGTGCTTCCTGAGAGATCTTCACCCCCGGGCAGATGCACCCGCCGATGAACGCCCCAGTGGAATCCACGGCAACCATCGTCGTGGCGGTGCCCATATCGACGACGATCAGCGGAGGTGTATGCCCATGGAGCGCCCCAACGCAGCCAACCACCAAATCCGCACCGGTTTGGGCGGGATTCTCCAATTTGATATTCAGGTGGGTCTTCACCCCGGGGCCAACCACGAGGCTCGGTTTCTCCGTCAGTTTCCAGAGCGCCGTTTTGATGGAATTGAGCACCTGGGGCACCACTGAGGCGATGATCGAGCCCTCGATCTGCCCCAAGGGGAGATGGTGAATCTCGAATATCATTTTTAAATCAATGGCATATTCATCGGATGTTTTGGTGGCATCCGTGCGGAGCCTTGCCTCGAAGAGGATGTCATCCCCCAGGATCCCACCGATGACAATATTGGAATTGCCAATGTCAACTGCGATAATCATAATGCCTCCAAATCTGAATAGCGGAGAATATTACAGGAAACATCCTGCTTCCCCCGAATGGTGATCAGCCCCGCCGTCCCACCATAGTACGAGGAGCCGGGGTTCATCACCCATACCCCATCGTCCAGGCGGTGGCAATCCGGCGCATGGGTGTGGCCATAGAGAATCACGTCCGCACCGCATTGCCGACCATCGGCAATCAATTTGCCCAGAAAGGTCTTGACTCCCTGCCGGTGCCCATGGGTCATGAAAACCCGCACGCCCCCGAAATTCTCCACCACATTCTCCGGATAGTTCCAGGCAATGTTGTTCCTGTCGCAATTCCCGGCAACCCGGTACACCGTCAATCCGGGATTATTGGAGGCCAGCTCCTCAGCATCCTGCACCAGATCCCCCAGATGCAGCACCCCATCGGGCTTGATCACATCCACGCACTTCTGCATAAAAAACTGTGCGCCATGGGAATCGGACAAAACAAGCAGCTTCAAGGACATCCCCCAATCATCTTTTCGAATCATTATAGCACAGAAAGCGCCGCATTTCTACTCCCCATTGGGTCATTCATAAATATTTTTCTTTTCCCGGGGCACCATTCCCAATGCACGGGCATATAGTAAAGGGAAGTACCCTATGACAGGAGGAGAACGGATGGAAAAGGATGCGCTGAACAACGGCAGCTACGAGGAAATGATGCAGATCGCCAATTCTCCGGAGGGGCAGAAGCTCCTCTCCCTGTTCCGGCAATATGGCGGCGATGCACTCCCCCAGGCAATGGAGCAGGCCGAGCAGGGAGACTATGCCGATGCAAAGGAAATCATCTCCCGCTTCCTGAATAACCCGGAAGCAAAGGATCTGGTTGAAAAGATTCGGGGGAACCCATGAGCGAATTGGACGACAAACTCAACTCCATTCTGTCCAATCCGCAAATGATGCAGCAGATCATGTCCCTCGCCCAGTCCATGAACCAAACTCAAACCCAAGCCCCGCCCACACCCCAACCGGCGGCAGGAAACAGCGGCGGCGGACTTCCAGAGGGAGGGATAGACCCGGCACTGCTAAGCAAAATGGCGGGGCTGGTTCAGCGGGGCAGCATCGACAAGGATCAAAAGCTCCTCTTGCAGGCACTGCGCCCCTACCTGAGCGGCCAGAAATTACAGAAGCTGGAGCGGGCAATGCACGCAGCCAAAATGGCGGGCATCGCCTCCGACGTGGTAAACGCCAGGGGGCAAACATTCCCAACAGGCAGGTAAGGATATGTATAATCGGTATGTTCCACAGTCAGACGGCTCTTTCCGCAAAAATCAGATGCCGGATGTTCAGGTCAGTAAGCCGCCGGAGCCAAATCCGTTCCCGAACTCGGCTCCCAATCCAACGCCTCCGCAACCGCCGCCGGAGCATTCCCCACCCCGGAACAGCGCACCGCCCCCCGGCAGCGGGATGGGCAATATTCTCAGCGGCCTGCTCCCCCAGAGCTTCGATACGGAGGATATGATCATTATTCTGCTGCTCCTGCTGCTGGGCAATGGGGGAAAAGATCAAAATGCCACCTTTCTTACGCTTATCATCTATTTATTCTTATGAGCGAAGCCGTTCACGGAAAGATTTCTCCATGAACGGCTTCGGTTTTTATTTGGCCACAAAACCAACTTTTTTATATACCTTGCGCAGAGTCTTCTCCGCTACATATCCGGCCTTTTCTGCGCCGTCCCGGTAGACACTTTCCAGATATGCCTTATCCTTCATCAGGCGCTGGGCTTCCTCACGAATGGGGCGCAGATGCTCCACCACTGCCTCACCCACGGCGGGCTTAAATTTGCCATATCCACAACCGGCGAACTCATGCTCGATTTCCTCGAAAGTTTTCCCGGTAACGGCGGAATAGATCGTCATCAGATTGGATACACCGGGTTTATTCTCCTTGTCATAGCGGATGCAATTTTCCGTATCCGAGTCGGTAATGGCTCGCTTGAACTGCTTCATGATCACAGTGGGATCATCCATCAGCAGCACACGGCCGGTATCCTCATTCTCCGATTTGGACATTTTGGCAGTGGGATTGGTCAGGCTCATGATCCTTGCGCCGACCTTGGGGACGAAAGGCTCCGGAATCTTGAACACATCCCCGTAAATTCCATTGAACCGCCGGGCGATCACATGGGTCAGCTCCACGTGCTGTTTCTGATCCTCGCCAACGGGAACCAGATCCGGCTGATACAGCAGGATATCCGCCGCCATCAAACTGGGGTAGGTAAAGAGGCCGGCGTTGATATTATCCGCATTTTTTGCGGACTTGTCCTTGAACTGAGTCATGCGGCTCAGTTCGCCGAACATGGAATAGCAGTCCAGCACCCA
>CAZTYB010000132.1:0-4640 GCA_964617595.1 uncultured Oscillospiraceae bacterium
GGTTCCAGAATCACAAGGTTAGCCACGCTGATAGATCGCCTCCAACCGCTTTCTGGACTCCGCCAGCGTGTAGGTGGGTGCGCCGGAAACTCTTGCAGCCTCCGCTGCTTCCAGCTTTGCCCGGAGTTTCAATGTCTCCTCCCGCTGTTCAAAGGCTTCTTGCATTCAGAACGCCACCTGCATCACCAGCGCCACCAGGCACAGGACGAGGGCACAGAGCACATAGCCGAATTTACCCACGTAGTACCATCCGCTGCCATGCTTCCGGTTTGCGCCCCTGTTCACCTCGTCTAAGAGGTCTTCTTTCTTCATGACCCAGAACCAGGAGATGGCGCCCAGGGTTGCGCCAATGGGGATGATATAAATGGAAACGATGTCCATCCAGGGACCCCAACTGGAGATAGGCTCCATATTCACGCCAATGCCCAGGCAGATCACGCACAGGATCACCAGCACGCTCACCCGGCTGAGCTTGGGGAAGCGATGCTGGAGGGATTCGGCCACCGCCTCGAACATATTTTGCAGGGAACTCACCCCGGCAAAGACCATGGCGGTATAGAGAATCACGGCAAAAAGCTGACCCAGGGGCACGTCCTGCAAAATCCGGGGCAGTGTCACAAACAGCAGCGACGGCCCCGCCCCCACGTCCAGGCCATAGGCAAAGCAGGCGGGAATGATCACCAGGGAGGCAACCAGCGCCGCAATGGTATCGAATACCGCTGTGCGCACCGCCAGCTTCACCACGTCCTCCTTTTCGTCCAGGTAGGCACCATAGACGATCATGCCGCTGCCGGTAACGGACAATGAGAAGAATGCCTGCCCCATTGCCCAAATCCAGGTCATGGGGGAGCGCAGCGCAGCCCAATCTGGGGTGAACATGAAACGGTACCCTTGCGCCGCACCGGGCAGGAACGCCACCCGCACCGCCAGCACCAGGAAAATCATGAAGAACAGGGGCATCATGATTTTATTGCTCTTTTCAATGCTCCTGGCACCCAGCAGCAGGGTCAGCAGCGTACCCACCACAACGACCACGTGGAGCCCCACCACGGAATAACCCTGGGTGGAAAAGGCGCTGAACCAGACACCGGTATCCACCTGCATCAGCTCACCGCTGATGGACTGGACAAAGGCTTTCAGCACATAGGCGATGATCACCGCATATCCCAGGGCGATGCACATGGAGCCAGCTAGGGGCAGCCAACCCAAAGTTGCACCGGCTTTGCCCAATTTGGGGCTGCGGGAAGCCCAGGCTTTTTCATACGAACCCAGGGTGCCCGTCCGGGAGCGGCGCCCGATGGCATACTCCGCCGACAGTCCCACCGCACTGAACAGCGCCACAAAAATCAGGTACGCCAGCAGGAACGCCCCGCCGCCATTGGCACCCATCTTCGCTGGGAAGCCCCAGACATTCGCCATGCCCACGGCCGAACCAACTGCGGACAGAATGAATCCCCAGCGGGAGGAGAATTTACGGTGTTCTTTCATAGAAAAACCCTCATTTTCTTAATTATAGTTCAAATCATACCATATTCTTCCGAAACTTGCAACCATCTTATCTTCCAAGAGTGATGCTGTCAACTTAAGCACGCCCCCTCGTCTCCCTCTCTGAGGTGTGCGAAGCCATGCCTTTAGGCTGAGGTGCCCCGCAGGGGCGGAGGGAGTGTCCTATAATGGATGGTAACAGCTCAAAAATACCAACGGCACTCCCCCTGTCATGCTGTTCGCATGACATCCCCCTCAAAGAGGGGGACAAGAGCGCTACCATATCGGAGCTTAAGCTGATGACATTCTTCCAAGGGGAGAGGCAAAGGGGGTGTTCCCACGCCTTAGGTTGGGGCATTGTTACGAATCCAAAGCAAAAATGATTTTTGACGGAAAAAGAATCGAAAATCCAATTTTCTTTGTGCATTACAGAGGAAAAGCAAGAATGGTTCCGGATTGGGTTGACTTTCGCCGAAAAATGAATTACGATGGGAACAAATCAAAAAGAAGTGCCGATATATTTTCGGATGAATGGCCCGAAAGTCTCTACCGTGACGCCTGCCGAAGTCACGACTATTGGTATCCGTGGGGGAAGTTTTCTCCATTTCCCTCAACCATAGTCTTTTTCGGCGGATCGTGGGCGCAAAGCCCGATGGTTCGCCCTTCTTATTTTCTTACGATCACAAGGGGGTTCCCATGGAACAGATGGAGCAGAAGATCCTCCGGGAGGGCAAGGTTCTCCCCGGCGGAATACTAAAAGTTGGCAGTTTCCTGAATCAGCAGATCGATACCCGCTTCCTCCGCCAAATCGGTGAGGAAGTCGCCCGGCTCTTTCAGGGCAGCGGCGTGACCAAGGTACTCACCATTGAGTCCTCCGGCATTGCCATTGCCGCCGCCGTAGCCATGGCAATGGACGTGCCCATGGTATTCGCCAAGAAGCACAAGTCCAGCAACGTGGACGGGAGCACCTATTCTTCCGTTGTCCACTCCTATACCCACAATACGGACTATACCGTTGTAGTCAGCAGCGACTATCTGCTTGCTTCCGATACGGTGCTGCTGGTGGATGATTTCCTGGCCAATGGCAAGGCGCTGCTGGGGCTCATCGACCTGGCGAACCAGGCGGGGGCAAAAGTGGCCGGTGCCTCCTGCGCCATTGAAAAGGGATTCCAGGGGGGCGGTGACCGGCTGCGCAATCAGGGCATCCGGGTGGAGTCGCTGGCCATCATCGATGCCATGGGTGAGGACGGGATTACGTTCCGCCGCTGAGAAAATGTCGCAAATACCCTTAACATAGAATCATTATTAAGGAAAAAGGAGACAAACAAACATGAAAAAGGTACTTTCTCTGGTTCTGGCTGCTGTAATGGTGATGAGCCTGTTCGCCGTCAGCGCCGCCGCCGATGCTTCCAATGTGAAGATCGGCTTCATCTTCCTCCACGATGAGAACTCCACTTACGACCTGAACTTCCTGAACGCCGCCAAGGAAGCTTGCGAAAAGCTGGGCGTTGAGTACGTCATGAAGAAGAACATCCCCGAGGGCAACGAATGCTACGAAGCTGCCGCCGACCTGGCCGACAGCGGCTGCGATATCGTCTTCGCCGATTCTTTCGGCCATGAGGACTACATGATCGAAGCTGCCAAGGAATTCCCCGATGTGCAGTTCTGCCACGCCACCGGCACCAAGGCACACACCGAGAACCTGGCCAACTATCACAACGCTTTCTCCTCCATCTACGAGGGTCGTTACCTGGCCGGTGTTGCTGCCGGTCTGAAGCTGAACGAGATGATCGAGGCCGGTGAATTCACCGCCGAGGAAGCCAGAATGGGCTACGTTGGCGCTTTCACCTATGCCGAAGTGGTTTCCGGCTACACCTCTTTCTACCTGGGCGCCAAGAGCGTGTGCCCCAGCGTTACCATGGACGTGACCTTCACCGGCTCCTGGTATGACGAGACCGCCGAAAAGGAAGGCGCCACCAAGCTGATCGAGAGCGGCTGCAAGCTGATCTCCCAGCACGCCGACTCCATGGGCGCTCCCACCGCTTGCGAAAATGCCGGTGTGCCCGATGTCTCCTACAATGGCTCCACCATTGATGCCTGCCCCAATACTTTCATCGTTTCCTCCCGGATCAACTGGGCTCCCTACTTCGAGTACATCATCACCTGCGTTGCCAACGGTGAAGAGATCGCCACCGACTGGACCGGCTCCCTGGCCGACGATTCCGTGGTGCTCACCGATGTGAACGAGGCTGTTGCCGCCGCCGGTACCGCCGACAAGCTGGCCGAAGTGAAAGCCGGTCTGATGGATGGCTCCATCAAGGTCTTCGACACCGCTGCTTTCACCGTGGGCGGCGAAGAAGTCACCACCTACCTGGCTGACGTGGATACCGATGCCGCTTTCACCGGCGACACCGAAGTGATCCTGGACGGCGCATTCTGCGAATCCCAGTTCCGCTCCGCTCCTTACTTCGATCTGAGAATTGACGGCATCAATCTGCTGGATACCGCATTCTAATTCGATATTGTTCCAACTGCCACGGGCAGCGCAGCGAACCTTTCTGCGCTGCCCGTTTCGGCCACCTGATGAATGAAGCATTGAAAAGGGAACTGTCATTCTTCACTTCCCTTTTCAATACTCCATTCTTTCTGTTTGGATTTGATCACTATATTTGGGAGCGTGAAATAAGCGTGGAAAACACACAAGCAACCCCCATCCATCCCACCGTGGAGGAGAAGACCCCCGCCGTAAAAATGCGCAACATCACCAAATCCTTTGGCTCCGTGCTGGCCAATGACCGGGTTTGGCTGGACATCTACCGGGGGGAGATCCTCGCCCTGCTGGGAGAAAACGGAAGCGGCAAAACCACATTGATGAATATGCTGTCCGGAATCTATTTCCCGGACGAGGGTGAGATCACCATTGACGACAAGAAAGTGCTCATCGCCTCCCCCAAGGATGCCTTTGCCCACGGCATTGGCATGATCCATCAGCACTTCAAACTGGTGGATGTGCTCACCGCTGCCGAGAACATCGTCCTGGGTCTGCCCGGTCGGCTGAATCTGGCAGAAGCCAGGAAGAAAATCAAAGAGATCTGCGATGCCTACGGCTTCGACGTTGACCCCGATCAGAAGATCTATGATATGTCCGTCTCCCA
>CAZTYB010000133.1:0-4335 GCA_964617595.1 uncultured Oscillospiraceae bacterium
TCAAGAAACTATGGATCCCACTGCTGTGCCTGCTGGCACTGCTGCTATGCACCCCGGCCGCCTTTGCCGAGGAGACAAGCATCGTAGACAGCGGCACCTGCGGCGAGAATTTGACGTGGATCCTGGATAGTGAGGGAACCTTATCCATTTGTGGTAAGGGAACCTTGGTAACATCACCATGCGATGAGCATCGTGACTCCATAAAAACGTTGGAGATCACCGGCAACGTGACCGTCATTGGAGCAGGATCCTTCTCGAATTATACCAACCTGACTCGTGTGACGATCCCCAATAGCGTATTTGCCATCGCAGGAAGCGCATTTTCCGGATGTACAAGCCTGAAAAGTGTGTCAATTCCGGCAAGTGTAAGCAACATTGGGCCTGCTGCATTCGATGGTTGCAGCAGTCTTACCAGCGTAGGACTTTCGACAGGCTTGAGTTCCATTGTCAATGGTGTGTTTTCCGGCTGTACCAGCCTGACGGATGTGTACTTCACCGGCACTCAGGAAGAGTGGAACAACATCAATATCATGGTAGATAACGAACCTCTGACCAATGCAACGCTGCATTTGGCGACCCTTTTTGGTACCTGTGGTGAAAACCTGACCTGGACATTGGATAGCGAGGGAACGTTTACCATCTCCGGCAAGGGTGCAATGGATGATTATCACGATCCGACAGAAATCACCACCCCGTGTAGAGATTATCGCACTTCCATAAAGTCGGTGGTTCTGGAAGAGGGTGTGACATATGTTGGCGAATGGGCATTTTATGTTGGCACGAACCTGACCAGCATAACACTGCCGAAAAGTCTGACGGGCATCGGCTATAATGCGTTCCACAGCTGTAGCAGCCTGACCGATGTGACGATTCCGGAAAATGTGACCAGCATTGGCGGCAGCGCATTTGCGTATTGCAGCAGCTTGATCGATGTGGCAATCCCCAAAAACATGACCAGTCTGGGCGGTATGGTGTTTGGATATTGTGACAGCTTGACAAGTTTGAATGTAGCTGAGGGAAATCCTGTATATCACAGTGATGGAAACTGCATTATTGAAACAGAAACAAAAACCCTGATTCAAGGCTGCTCTGCCAGTACAATCCCATCTGACGGCAGTGTGACCAGCATTGGCGACAGTGCCTTTGTCGGTTGCAGCGGCCTGACCAGCATGACGATTCCGGACGGCGTGACCAGTATTGGTAAGTATGCTTTTTCCGATTGTAGCAGTCTGACCAGCGTCACAATTCCGGATAGCGTTACCAGTATTGGTAAGTTTGCATTCAGCGACGATAGCAGCTTGACTGGTATGACCATCCCGAAAAGTGTGACCAGCATTGGGGAGGGAGCATTTAATCGTTGCAGTGGTTTGAAGAGTTTGACTGTGGTTAGTGGCAATCCTGTATATCACAGCGATGGAAACTGCATTATTGAAACAGAAACAAAAACCCTGATTCAAGGCTGCTCTGCCAGTACAATCCCATCTGACGGCAGTGTGACCAGCATTGGCGACAGTGCCTTTGCCGGTTGCAGCGGCCTGACCAGCATGACGATTCCGGGCGGCGTGACCAGTATTGGCAAAGCAGCATTTTATGGTTGCACCAGCCTGACCGATGTGTACTTCAATGGAACGCAGGAAGAGTGGAATAAGATCACCATTGGCGAGGGAAACGACTGTTTGACCAACGCAGATATCCATTTTACCGCATCCCCTGTAGCCTCCGGCACTTGCGGCGAAAACCTCACCTGGACATTGGACAGCGAGGGGACGTTTACCATCTCCGGCACAGGGGATATGCCAGGTGAAGGCCCTCTTTTTGGAGAAAATAGAAGAACGCTTGTTAAAACAGTAGTGATAAGCAATGGCGTGACCAGCATTCGCTCTGCGGCATTTCAGGGATACAGCAACTTGTCCAGTGTGACGATTCCTGACAGTTTGATCAGTATGGGGAAAGTTGCGTTTTATGGTTGCAGTGCATTAACTGAGATAACGATTCCGGGTAGCGTAACCAGCATTGGCCAGGGCACATTTATTGGCTGCAAGAGTCTAGTCAGTGTGACAATTCAAGAAGGTGTAACCAGCATTGATTCCAGTGCCTTTACTGGTTGCAGCAGCCTGAGCCAAGTGATGATTCCCGAGAGTGTAACCAGTATTGGTGCTACTGCGTTTACTACTTGCAGCAGCTTGCGCAGTATAACAATTCCGGAAAATGTCACTCAAATTGGCGGAGAGGCGTTTGCACACTGTAGTGCCTTGACCAACGTGACAATTTCGAAAAACTTGACTAGCATAGGCTGGGGTGCATTTGGAAATTGCACCAACCTGACCGATGTGTACTTCAACGGAACGCAGGAAGAATGGAATAGCATTGACATTGAAGAAGCCAATCAATGCCTGACCAGCGCAAAGATTCACTTTATTATCGATTCCGGCATCTGCGGTGAAAACCTTACCTGGATGTTGGATGACGAGGGGACACTAATCGTTTCCGGCACAGGAGAGATGGCAAACTACCACGAGCCAACAGGAATCCTGACACCATGGTACGATAAGCAAGATTCTATCAAGACAGTAGTTCTGGACAAGGGCGTAACGCATATTGGTGAGTGGGCATTTGCTGAGTGCCAAAATCTGACCAGCATAGAAATCTCAGACAGCGTGACCAGCATTGGGTCTTATGCATTCTTTGTATGCAAGCATTTGACCGATGTAGAAATTCCGGAAGGCGTCATCTCCATTGGAGGGTTTGCGTTTAGCGGTTGCGACAGTTTGCGTTCCGTTGTCATTGCGGATAGTGTTACAAGTATTGGATGCAGTGCGTTTAGTAGCACCAAGATAACCAGTGTGGTGCTTCCAAAGAACCTAACCAGTATTCAGAGCCATACATTCCTGTCTTGTGGTGATTTGACAAGCGTCACGATTCCTGCCGCCGTGACCAGTATTGATGAGTATGCGTTTTTTTGCTGCACCAGCCTGACCAACATATACTTTGGCGGAACGAAAACAGAGTGGGAGCGGCTCACCGTTGGGGCGCACAACGAATTGCTGCAAGCGGCTCAGGTGCATTGCCAAAGATGCGGCCGTGTCTCCGGCACGAATCGCTATGCCACGGCCCTTGCCGTGGCTGATGAACTGAAGAAGACGTGGGAAGTTGAGAAATTCAACGCTATTATCCTCGCTTCCGGTCAGGACTTTGCCGATGCGCTGGTGGGTTCTTATCTGGCCAATGTCAAGAGCGCACCTATCCTGCTGAGTTGGGGGCAGAGCGGCAAATATGCCTATCTGGATACGGATAACATCGACTATATTCAGAAAAATCTGGCGGCAAACGGTGTGGTTTACATTCTTGGCGGCACCAACGCCGTGCCCGATTCTTATGACAAAACGCTGAAAAACAACGGTATCACCGTAAAGCGTCTGGAAGGCAATGACCGCTTTGCCACGAATCTTGCCATTCTGGCGGAGGCCGGTGTTCCTGCCGGAAGTGAAGTCCTTGTCTGCGACGGCAGCAATTTTGCCGACTCTCTGAGCGCTTCCGCAACGGGAAAACCGATCCTGCTGCTTTGGAACCAACGTGGCAGCCTCTACGGCAAGCAGGCGGTCTTCCTGAATAGCCTGCAGGATTGCACGTTCACGATCATTGGTGGCCAGGATGCCATTGGTAGCAACTTTGAGAATGTTTTGAGCAGCTATGGCAAGGTCACTCGTATTGCCGGCGAGAATCGACTGGAGACATCCGTGAAGGTCGCTGAGAAATACTTCCGGGATCCCACTGCGGCCGTTGTGTCCTACGCATGGGACTTCCCTGACGGTCTGTGCGGCGGTGTTCTGGCGCACGCCATGGGTGCTCCCCTGATCCTGACGGCAGCCGGTTTTGAAACCCAGGCTGCGGAGTATGTGGCGGAATGGGGCTTAGGCAGCGGCATCGCCCTGGGCGGCACCGATGCCCTCCCCGACAGCAGCATCACGCAGATCTTCAACTGATCGGCAAAAAAGCGGTCATCCCAGTGGATGACCGCTTTAGACCGTAGAAAAACCCCTTGCCTCTCCCTTTGGGAGAGGTGGCACGGCGAACGCCGTGACGGAGAGGGTTCTGAATTTTCTTTAAAAACCCAGAAAAGTCGGATATTTGTATGATAAATATCCGATAAACCCTCTCAGTCATGCTATCGCATGACAGCTCCCCCCAGAGGGGGAGCCAAGAAAGGCGGTTTTCCGACACGCTGAGCGGTCATCCCTGTGGATGACCGCTTAGACCACAAAAAGCCTGTTGCGTGTAAGCGCAACAGGCTTTTTTCTCAGATATCCTTACTCTTATCCGCAATTTCCGATGCGC
>CAZTYB010000134.1:0-4225 GCA_964617595.1 uncultured Oscillospiraceae bacterium
CCGCCCGCAAGGATGAGCTGGGCTTCGCCGCCTTCACCTCCGCCGGTATGGACGACTCCTCCGACTGGAGATTCAAGACCCACCTGGCCAACCTGCCCATCTACTTCGAGTATCAGGATGAGGGTGTCATCACCTCCACCGAGCTCAAGGGCACCTACCTGGACAACTACCGCAATATGTTCGACCTGTACATCAACAACTCCACCTGCGATCCCGCTGAGCTGTCCGCCAAGACCGGCGACGACTCCCGCAACGAGTTCCTGAACGGTGAGGCTGTGTTCTTCCAGAATGGTTCCTGGGAATATGGCAACCTGTCCTCCACCTACTCCGATGACGAGCTGGTTATGATCCCCATCTACATCGGCGTGGGCGACGAGGCCAATCAGGGCCTGTGCACCGGCACTGAGAACTACTGGTGCGTGAACAAGGATGCTTCCGAGGAAGACATCGCTGCTACCCTGGCATTCATGAACTGGTGTGTCAACTCCGAAGAGGGCACCACCGCCATGGCCAATGAAATGGGCTTCGTTATCCCCTTTGAGAATGCTGTTGAGTCCCCCAACCTGTTCGTCAAGCAGGATGTGGCCTACACCGCAGAGGGCAAGAACCCCGTGTCCTGGAACTTCACCACCATGCCTTCCGAAGAGTGGAAGAACGTTGTCGGCTCCGCTCTGACCGCCTATGCTGCCGATCAGACCGATGCCAACTGGGATGCCGTTGTCACCGCATTCGTTGATAACTGGGCTGCCGAGTACGCTCTGCTGGGCTAATGAATAGCAACGAGGGTGGGGAAACTCACCCTCGTTTTTAAAAAACGGCATTTAGGGAGCGTGTCAACTTAGGCGAATCTTGGCTCCCTCTCAGAGGGAGCTGGCAAAATCGGCTCTTCGGAACCGATTTTGTCTGAGGGAGTGACAGCGGTATTTTTGAGCTGTTATCATTCAACGAACGACACTCCCCCTGTCGGCCTGTTCGGCCGACATCCCCCTCAGAGAGGGGGACAGGCTGGGGCTATAGGGAAAGATATACATATCTCGGTTTAAGAAGAATGGCATAATGCAGCGCATGGATGGCTCATTCGTGCTTTGCCTTTTGCCATTTTTGGAAATAAAAAGGAGGAGTTCTCTTGGTTAAGGCAACAAAAAAATGGTGGCCGATTTTCGTCCTGCCCACATTTGTGGCGTTCTGCATCGGTTTCATCGTACCCTTTGTTGAGGGACTGTATCTGTCTTTCTGCAAATTCACTACCATCAATAAGGCAACTTGGGTCGGCATCTCCAATTATGTGAAAGTGTTCCAGGATTCCCAGTTCTGGCATTCCCTGGGCTTCACTTGCTCCTTTACCGTGGTGTCCACGGTGCTGATCAATGTGCTGGCGTTCGCCGTTGCTCTGGCATTGACCAAGGGTATCAAGGGCACCAATATCTTCCGCACGGTCTATTTCATGCCCAATCTGATCGGCGGCGTGGTGCTGGGTTATATCTGGAATATCCTCATCAACTGTCTGCTGAGCCTGGTCGGCCAGCCCCTGCTGGCGCTGAATACCTCCGCCGGATATTGGGGACTGATCATCCTGATGTGCTGGCAGCAGATCGGCTATATGATGATCATCTACATTGCGGGGTTGCAGTCCATCCCCGGAGAGCTGCTGGAGGCCGCCAAGATTGACGGCGCCACCACTGCCCAGACTCTATTCAAGGTGAAGATCCCCAATGTGATGCCCTCCATCACCATCTGCCTCTTCCTGACATTGACCAATTCGTTCAAACTCTTCGACCAGAACCTCGCCCTCACCGGCGGCGACCCCAACCACGCCACGGAGATGCTGGCGCTGAATATCTATAATAATTTCTATGCCCGCTCCGGCCAGGTATGGAAAGGCATCGGCCAGGCAAAGGCGGTTGTATTCTGTCTGATGGTCATTGCCATTTCCATGATCCAGCTGAAAGCGACCCGCTCCAAGGAGGTGCAGCAGTAATGAAGAAGAGAGAATCCCGTTTCGACATGGCTTTGACCGTGATCCTGAGCATCCTGTGCGTTGCCTGGGTGTACCCGATCGTGATGATTCTGCTGAACTCCCTGAAAGTGGGCAGCGCCATCTCTACCAACTCCGTCTTTGAACTGCCCACGGCGGATACCTTTGCCGGGCTGGAGAATTACGCCGATGCCATTGGCTCCAAGGGGTTCGCCAATGCATTCATGACCAGCGTGATCATTACGGTCACCAGCGTTGTGGCTATTTTGCTGCTGTGCTCCATGTGCGCATGGTACATCACCCGGGTGGAGAATTTCTTCACCAAAGCGTGCTATTTCCTGTTCGTGTTCTCCATGGTGGTGCCTTTCCAGATGCTGATGTTCACGCTGGCCTCCACCTCGGATAAGTTGAAATTGAACACCCCCTGGAATATCTGGGTGATCTATCTGGGCTTCGGTGCCGGATTGGCCGTATTCATGTTCACCGGATTCATGAAGTCCATCCCCCTGGAAATTGAGGAGGCGGCCATGATCGACGGCTGTTCCCCCATCCAGATTTATTTCCGCATTGTCCTGCCCGTGCTCAAGCCCACCATGATCTCCGTGGGCATTCTGGAAACCATGTGGGTGTGGAACGACTATCTGCTGCCCTATCTGGTGCTGGATCGGAAGAAGTATCAGACCATCCCCATCTTAATCCAGTATTTCAAGGGAAGCTACGGCAAGGTGGAGATGGGTCCCATGATGGCCTGCATCATGCTGACCGTCCTGCCCATCATCGTGATCTACCTCTTCTGCCAGAAGCATATCATCAAAGGCGTTGTGGCAGGCGCCGTTAAGGGATAAAAGGCAACTTGTGTCCCCTTTTCAGGTAATGTCATCAACTTGGGGTTCAATGCGGTAGTGCCCCTTGTCCCCCTCTCTGAGGGGGATGTCGGCCGAACAGGCCGACAGGGGGAGTGTCGTTGATATTTTTGAGCTGTTACCATTCATGATAGGACACTCCCTCAGTCAAAATCGGTTCCGAAGAGCCGATTTTGCCAGCTCCCCCAGAGGAGGAGCCAAGGACCCAATTCTGTAAAAACCTACCATTCAACGAACGCCACTCTCTATGGGAACCATAAAAACATGAAAGGAGAAACCCCAATGACCATCAAGGATTTGGCAGCAAAGACCGGCTACAGCGTGGCCACTGTCTCACGGGTGCTGAACAATCACCCCAATGTCAGTGAAAAGGTGCGCCGGGAGGTCAACCGGGCGGTGGAGGAGAGCGGATTCCAGATCAATACCAATGCCCGCCAGTTGAAGCAGCACGCCAATTCCATCCTCGTGGTGGTCAAGGGCACCTCCAATGAGCTGTTCAGCGAAATGATTGAAACCATCCAGAGTTTGGTGGACAGAACCCAGTACCCCCTCTATGTGGACTACATGGACGAGGATAATAACGAGGTTCTGCGGGCGGTGCAGCTGTGCCGGGAGAAGAAGCCCCTGGGGATCCTGTTCCTGGGGGGAAATAACCAGAATTTCTGGGCGGATTTTGATAAGATCGATATTCCCTGTGTCCTGGTGTCCAACGATGCATCCGATTTGCCTTTCCCGAATCTGTCCAGCGTTTCCACCGATGACCGGATGGCGGCTCGGTGTGCCATGGATTCCCTCATTGCCCTGGGGCACCGGAAATTCGTCATCGTGGGCGGTGACCGGGACGTATCCGATACCAGCCGCCTGCGTTACCAGGGATGCCTGGATTCCATACGGAAACATGGCATCGAATTTGATGAGGAGCGGGACTATGCCAGTGTCCGCTACTCCTATCAGGACGGCTACAATGCCACCCAGCAGCTGATTGCGGAGGGACGGGAATTCACCGCCCTGTTTGCCGTGGCGGATGTGATCGCCATCGGTGCCATCCGTGCGCTGCATAATAACGGGCTACGGGTGCCCCGGGATGTGTCGGTTATGGGCTTCGATGGGCTGCCGCTGGGCTCCTATCTGGTGCCCCAGCTGTCCACCGTGCGCCAGTCTGCCCGGGAGATGGCGAAGCGCAGTGTGGAGCTGCTGATCCAGCATATCGAGCAGGGGGGAGCCAACTGTCATGAGTCGGTCACCTATGCCCTGTGCCAGCGGGAGAGCACCCGCCGGATTGATGAATAAGTACAAACTTGCCTCCAAGGTTTGATACGGTAGTTCCCCTTATCCCCCTCTCTGAGGGGGATGTCGGCCGAACAGGCCGACAGGGGGAGTGTCGTTG
>CAZTYB010000135.1:0-4175 GCA_964617595.1 uncultured Oscillospiraceae bacterium
ACCTTTAACAAGCTCTATGAGGAGCATAAGCAAATCGTCATGACCTCCGACCGGAAACCCAGCGATATGCTCACTTTGGAAGACCGGCTGCGCACCCGGTTCGAATGGGGCTTGCTGGCGGACGTCCAGCCCCCGGATTACGAAACCAGAATGGCCATTCTGAAAAACAAAGCCAAGAGCCTGGGCATCCAACTGGGGGACGACGTATGCAACTATATCGCCTCCAAGATCACCAATAACGTCCGGCAGATCGAGGGCATCGTGAAGAAGCTCATGGCATACCGGGATCTGGACAATATGCCACTGACACTAGAGAATGTGGCACGGGTCATCGAGGATTCCTACCGAACCGAGGGAAGCTCCCTGCCCACGGCGGCGCTGGTCATCACCCAGGTCTGCAAATTCTATGCCATCGACGAGCCCGTCCTCCGTGGCACCCTGAAAAAGAAGAATATCGCCGAAGCAAGGCAGATTGCCATGTATCTCATCCGTACATTGACCAATATGAGTTTGCCGGATATCGGCAAGGAATTTGGCCGGGACCATACCACCGTCCTTTACGCCATCCGCCGCATTGAAGCCTGCATCAAAGCCAAGGACGAAACCATCCAGAATAATGTCCGGGATATTACAGCCAATATCAATTCCAGTTTGTGATTTTAGAATGGGAGGTTCGTAGGGACACCCGTCCTCGGGTGTCCGCTGACCGGGTGCGTTGGGGCATAAGACGAACGGGATTGAGCCCCCTTGTCCCCCTCTTAGAGGTGTGCGAAGCCATGCCCTTGGGCTGGGATGTCGGCCGAACAGGCCGACAGGGGGAGTGACACTCGTAATTTTGAGCTGTTACCATTTAACGAACGACACTCCCCCCGTCATGCTGATCGCATGACACCCCCCTCACTGAGGGGGGCAAGGACTCTATCTCATCCCCCTTTCCCGTTCATCCTACATAGAAAAAAACGAAAGATTCGGACACCCCGGGAGGGGTGTTCCTACGGGGACGAAATGACCGATTCCAGAGGGAGGCGAAACGCCTCCCCTACGGTGACGATTTCGGCGCAATCTAATGTTAATGTCCGTAGGGGACGGGTTTCCCGTCCCTCATATGTGGGCTTACCGGTAACGTACCGCCCAAGGGAGGCGAAACGCCTCCCTTACGGACATGATTTTATCGCAATTCGACAATGATGATTTTGGCGAAATACAGATTTTGCACTCAAAATTTTCTCCACAGGGGCTGTGGAATGTGGAAAATTTTTCTGTGGACAAAATTCGTCCAAAAATTTCTTTCACAGTGCCTGTGGAAAAGCTGTTCAATTTCAAATTTGGCCTGTGGATAAAAAATCCCCGCCAAATCTGGACTTTCCCCACTTATCCACATAACTTTCCTCTACTACCCCTATTACTGCATAACTTATTTATAGATAGATATATCTATCTATTATTTGACAAAGAAGGGACGAGCCTATGCGATTTACCTGTGAAAAAAATGCCCTGCTCCAGGGACTGAACATTGCCGGGCGTACCGTCGCTCAGAAGAGCGCACTTCCGGCCATCGAAGGAGTGCTCTGCCAGGCGGGCTCCGGCATCACCCTGACGGGATATAATATGGAAACCGCCATCACCTATGCCATCGATGCCGACGTATCCGATCAGGGGGAATGCGTGTTCCCCAAATTGTTCAGCGATATTATCCGCCGCCTGCCCGAGGGGGAGGTGACGGTGGTGGTGGATGAGCAGTACCGGGTATCCATCCGGTCGGGCTACTCCTCTTTCACCATCAGCGCCGAATCCGCCGACGATTACCCCGACCTGCCGGACGTGCGGGACGGGCACCCCATCCGCATCCCCCAGAACAAGCTGAAAGAGCTCATCGGCGGAACTATTTTCGCCGTGGCTGATAACCAGGCCAGACCCATCCACAATGGCGTCCGGTTCGAAGTGACCCACGAGACCATCACCGCCATCGCCGTGGACGGATTCCGTCTGGCTCGCCGCACCTATCACCCGGAGGAATCCACCGAACGGGAGATCAGTTTCGTGGTTCCGGCCACAGGTCTGAAAGAATTGGAGAAGATCCTGACGGATACCGACGATGTGGCCAAATTCACCCTGGGCAAGAAGCACATTCTTTATCAGGTGGGCAACGCCATTCTGGTCTGCCGGTTGCTGGAGGGGGAATTCCTGGATTGGAAGAAAGTCGTCCCAACCAATTGTCCCATTCAGCTGATTGCCAGTGTCCATGATCTGGCATCCAGCGTGGAGCGAGTGGGTCTGATCGTCTCCGAAAAATACAAGAGCCCCATCCGCTGCGTTTTCGGAAAACAGGAATTGCTCATGCGCACCTCCACCGCCATCGGTGCAGCGGAGGACAAATGCTCTTTCGCCGGTGACGGCAAGGAACTGGAGATCGGATTCAATGTCCGCTATATGGCCGAAGCCCTGCGGGCTGTCCCCGCCGAGGAGGTCACCATGGAATTGACCAATGGCCTGAGCCCCATCGTCTTCACCCCCGTGGACGAGAAACAGGATTTCGCATACATGATCCTGCCCGTGAGAATCAAGGGTTGATGGTCACGATTTCGGCATAATCTAATTTAGCGACCGTAGGGGACGGGTTTCCCGTCCCTCTTGCGTGAGATTACCGAATACGTAACCGCCTACGGTGACGATTTTGGCGCAATTGAGGAGAGAAGCAATATGAAAGTTACAGTGAAGAAGAAGACCCAGGCGTTGCCCCTGGTGATCTCCACGGAATATATCAAACTGGATGCGGCGCTGAAATTCGCCGCCGTGGCCGGAACTGGCGGCGAGGCCAAGGAAATGGTGGCCGATGGGTTGGTCACCGTCAATGGAGAGGTATGCACCATGCGGGGGAAGAAACTGCGCAATGGGGATACTTTCGCCTGCCAGGGGCAGGAATTTGTCATCCATGGCGCTGAATGAAATCTACCTGCGCTGCTTTCGCAATTACCGGGAGCAGCGGCTGGAATTTGACCCGGGGGTCAATCTCATCGTCGGCCAGAACGCCCAGGGGAAGACAAACCTGCTGGAGGCCATCGCCTTTCTGGGCAGCGGAAAAAGTATGCGCGCCAACAAAAACGGCGAAATGATCGGTTTCGGCGGAGAATTCGCCGAAATCAGCGGCAAATTCACTTCCCAGGGGCGGCAGCAGGAGATCCGCTGGCTTCTCTTCCCCGGTGCAAGACCCCGGCAGCTCTGGCTCAACGGGGTGAAGAAGAAATCCGCTTCCGCCAGTTTAAATGGGATTCTGCCCAGTGTCCTGTTCTGCCCGGAGGATCTGATGATCTTGAAAACCGGGGCAAGCCAGAGACGGAAATTCGCCGACAGCGCATTATGTCAACTCAGACCCAATTATGATTCCGCTTTGATGGAATATAATCGGATTTTGGAGCAAAAGAGCCGGATATTAAAGGACGGACGGGAAAATCCCGCCGTGCTGGAAATTTTGCCGGAATATAATCAGCGGCTCTGCCACGTGGGCGCCATTCTGATCTCTTACCGGGCGAGATTCTTTCAGGCGCTGGCAGAGAGCGCCGGGGAATTCCACCGGAGCTTTACCGGGGGAAAAGAAGAATTCCAATTGGAATATAAAACCGTCTCCACCGTTACTGACCCTTTTGCCCCGGTGATAGAACTGCGGCAGAAGCTGGAAGAGCATCTGCAAAGCCATTATCGGGCGGAATTGGACAGCGCCCAGTGCCTCACGGGACCCCATAAGGACGATTTTGAGATCAGCCTTTCCGGAATCAATCTGAAGCTCTATGGTTCCCAGGGGCAGACCCGCACCGCCGCCATCAGTTTGAAGCTGGCGCAACGGGAGCTGATGCGCCGGGAACTGGGATATGAACCGCTGCTATTGCTGGACGATGTGCTCAGCGAACTGGATGCCGGGCGGCAGGACTTCGTCCTGAACCAGATCACCTCCGGCCAGGTGTTCATCACCTGTTGCGAACCCGGCCGGTTCACCCGCCTGGGCAAAACCATTCAGGTGGAGAGCGGATGTATAAAAGATGGAATCTAAATGAACGCCCGTAGGGACACCCCTCCCGGGGTGTCCGCTGAGAGGGAACTTTGGTTGCTTAAGGCGAATGGGACTGAGGAAGGCTCCCTTGTGTAAAGGGAGCTGGCAAAATCGGCTCTTCGGAACCGAT
>CAZTYB010000136.1:0-4106 GCA_964617595.1 uncultured Oscillospiraceae bacterium
TCCCCTTTTGTCAAGCACTTTTTTACAAATTCTGCCATTTATTTTTGTATATTTTCACCACGGACATTTGACCCAATCTGGCGGACAACGGGGCAGGAGCGCCCCATTGTTTCGTCCCGGTTATGACACTTGTTTGCTTTTTGGTACCATGCGGATGACCACCGCCGTGGCATCGTCCGTCCCGTCGGAACCGGTGCGCAGGATCAGCGCAGCCAGTTCCCCGGGGGGATTGTCCCGATGGATCTTCACCCAATCCTTTATCCCATTGGTACTCACCCCGTCACTGAGCATCAGCAGCGTATCCCCCCTGAGCAGATGCACCCGGCTGACCGATTCCTTTCCCCGGCCGATCTCCAATCCCGGAGGCGGCCCCGGGGCACCGATGCGGATCCAGCGGCGATGGCGCAGCACCCAGCTGGACTGGGCACCCCATTTATATAAAAAGACCCGCCCCGTATCCGGGTGGAGCTCCGCCAAGTCCACGGTCACCGCCCCGCCCCTGTCCGTTAGGGTGAGCTGGCTGTTCAGGCTCCCCATGGCCGCCGCCGGGGACAGCCCCGACCGGAGCATCTGGGTGATCAGTTCCACGCAAGCCCGGCTCTCCTCCGCCGCCCGTACCCCGGTGCCCATACCGTCACACAGGAGCACATAGAATTTCCCTCCTGGCGCAGGGAACGCCGCCACCCGGTCCCCGTCGGACAGATGGGCGCTGCGGGAGCGGGAAGATACCTGCACCCGGAACCCGGCTCGGAGGCGCCCATCAGGGGACAAACGATCGGCCATTTCCCCCAAAGCATCCGCCAGAAAACCATACTGCTGCACCAGAGCGCTACGATACTCCTCCTGCCTGGCTCGGAACTGTTGCATCCGCCTGAGTATTTGCCGAGTGCGGCGCAGTTCCGGCTCCACCAGGGCGGATTTGCGGCAGAGGAAGCTCCCCTCCCCGGTGATCAGGGCACCATTCATTCCCTCCTGTTCCAGGCAAGCGCTCCGGTTCTGACAGGTTTCGCAGGTATTGTGGCGCAATTCCCTGACCAGTTCCGGTACATCCGGCGGCAGGGATGCCCAATCCAGCAGTTGGCGCTGGAGCCGGGTCAGTACCCGTGCCACACCCTCCAACTGCACCTGCGCCGCCCCCAGGTGCCCCCGTTGGGGTATCCGCCGGGGCACCAGGGCACCCAGCCAGCCTCCCAGCGCCACCAGAGGAAGCAACCCCCATTGCCGCTCCCCGCTCAGGAGCAGCAAAAGCCCCAGGGACAGTCCGGGGGCGCATCCCCGGAGCCAATCTTTATGAGGGTTACTCCTGATGAATAAGAATGCGATGGAATTTGTCATCGTAAAATAATGCCATTTTCCGCCCACATCCGCCCCGGCGGAAAGCGCCAGCGCCCAACCCAGAGGAAGCGCCGCCCCGGCAAAACCACCGGCCAATGCGACCAGCTCCGGACTCCTGCTCCCCAGCGCCAGGGCGCACCCGAATGCCCCCGCCGCCCCCGCCAGGGGCGAAACCGCTGCCCCGGCGCTCAACCCCGCCACCAGCGCCTGACCCGCCAGCGGCCAACCGGTCAGGCCGAAGAGCATCCCAACCCCGATGGTGAGACCGATACATTCCAAAATCAGCAGTCCCCGGGGTTGCCCGGTGGTATGCAGTAGCGCCAGGGCGATCCCTCCCGCCGCCCAGCAGGCTCCCTGTAGCCCCGCCCTGCCCCAGAACAGAATGCATCCGGCAACGCTCCCCGCCGCCGCCGCACAGCACCGCCACCCCCGCAGACGGACGACGAGCCCCAAGGATGCCGGTTGCATCCGCCCCCACAGGTTCATACTGCCCAGCAGCGCACCGGCACCGAAACAGGCCGCCCCCTCCAGCGCCGGGCGAACCCCGGGTCGCTCCATCATCCGTTCCCCCCGCCGTTTCACCTGTTGCAGCACGGTTTCCACAGAAGCCATCCTTTCCAACCAGCCTTTCCTTCGTGATGAGGGAATTCTATCACCGGCGGACAAAAGATGCAGTCGGATTGGGGGCGGGCGAGCATACAATTTTGCCCCCCCGGAAGCGGGCACTTCCGGGGGGCTGATGATCGATTTATTCCTTTCCTTTTTCCGTCTTCATCCGGCGCAACAGCAAGGCAGAGCTGCCAAACTAACGCAAGTCTAAGGGAGTATCGTTGATTATTCTTGAGCTGTTACCATTCAACGAACGGCACTCCCCCTGTCGGCCTGTTCGGCCGACATCCCCCTCAAAGAGGGGGACAAGGGCGCTACCGTGTTGAACCTTAAGTTGATGACGTTACATTATAGAGGAATCTTAGGGGGACGATTGGGGCTGATTCAAGAATTTTCCTGAAAATCCAGCTTTGCAGCGGTGATGTCCATGACAGAACCGACGATGCCGATGATATTGTTCTTTTCGTCCCGCAGGGCGGATTTGGTGATCTGGTAGTGGCGAATGCCGTCCTCTCCCGAGATGGCGTTCATGAGCACGCTGCCTTTTCCGGTTTGCAGGATCCTCAAATCATCTTCGTAATACTCTCTGGCCAGGGCGGGATCTTTCTGGATTTCCAAATCGGTGCAACCGATTCCCAATCCGGCTTCTTTTTCGTTCCGAAGATTTCTGGCATCGAAAACATTGATATACTGGTATCGGCACTGGGTATCTTTAAAGAAAAGCACCACCGGCATCTGATCCAGAATTCGTCTCATCAGGGACTCGTTATAAATTGGATTGGATTTGCCCTCTTCTTCCAAATAGCGCTGCTTCATGGTGCGTTTGTTCTCGTACATACGGGCATCGGCCAGCTGGATGCATTCGTCCAGTGTCCGGGATGGGGCATCCATGGTGCAGCTACCCATGGCAATGCTCAGGGGTATCCCGCAAATGGAAATATTCCCGGATTTTTGCTGTAAAAGTGTGATGTACTCCTGGGCATTCTGCCATGTGGTGTGATTGCACAGAATCACAAATTCATCGCCGCCGGTTCGAATCGGGTAGCAGTGATCGGGGAGAAGATCGGTAAATAATTTCGCTGCGGCTTTCAGCAGCTCGTCCCCCTTTTCGTGGCCGAAAGTATCGTTGATGTGTTTCAGGAAATTGCAGTCCGCCGCAATGACCGAAAGGGGTAGGACCGTTCGCTCCTCCTCTTTCCAGTGTTCCAGAAATGTGTTGTTATACAGGCCGGTGATGGGGTCAGTGATCAGCTCCCGCTGAATGTGTTCCTGAAGTTGATATTCCCGGGTTACATCCACCACGGTACCGATGATTCCGATTCGGTTCCCCTGATTGTCCTGTACCGCAGACTTATTGATCTCGTAGAACGTCGAGCCCTCCGGGTGCTTGACTTCGCTGTAACATTTCAGCGTGCCGCCCTGGCGCAGGAGCTGCATATCCTGCCGGTAATACTCCCTGCCCAGATCGTGATCGGCTTGCGCCTGGAGCTCATTCTTGCCCACGATTCCGCCGGTTGGCCACTGCTCCAGGTTGTCGCAGAGGTCGCTTGCGTAGAGATAGCGCCCCTGTTCGTCTTTCAAAAATAGGCAGCCGGGATAATTCTGCAAAAATGTCCACAAATTTTCCAGTGACAGGTTCTCTTTGCTCATTTCGGGTTTTCCTTTCTTGGCTCAGGGGACGTTTTTCCTCCGGGGAGCTGAGGTCTCCCCGGAGGCGGTTCGTTCATTATATCACGGCTGCGGACAAAAGAGCTAATAAAAATTGGTTTTTTCTGAAAAATCAGAGATTTACCCAATATTTGTCACTCTTAATTGTGCAATCTTACTTCTCTTTGGTACCCTCGACGATGCCGTTGGCCAAGCCCACCAGCCCCTGCATTTCGCTGGGGATGATGATTTTGGTCGCCTGGCCATCGGCCACACGCTGCATGGCCTCGATGGCTTTGAGTTTCAGGACATTGTCATTGGGCGCTTTCTCGTTCAGCATTTCCAGGGAATCGGCCAGTGCCTGCTGCACGGCACGGATGGCCTGGGCTTCGCCATCGGCTTTCAGGATGGCGGCCTGCTTCTCAGCCTCCGCTTTCAGGATGGCCGCTTCCTTTTCGGCGGATGCCCGCAGGATGGCGGATTCCTTTTCGCCCTCGGCGATGAGGATCGCGGAC
>CAZTYB010000137.1:0-4082 GCA_964617595.1 uncultured Oscillospiraceae bacterium
ACGGTATGCGCCTGGTACATATCAAAAACGGTACGGCACAATTGGCATCGATTACAGGAACAGGCTGCCTGCTGGGGGCATTGGGGGCAGCCTGCCTTGCAGTGCGGCCAAATCTGGATGCACTGATCGTAGCTTGCGCCATGCTGGGTATTTGCGGACAGTATGCCCAAACCCCAAAGGGCGCAGGGAGTTTTTCGGTTCGCTTGCTGGATGCCCTTTCTACGCTGCAAATGGCAGATTTGCAAAACAATTTGAACATGGAGGAAATAGACATTGATTCAATTTGATCCGAGTTTGTATTTTATCACCGATAGCACGGACTATGCGGAGGAAGAATTCCTCTATCGTGTCCAGCGGGCACTGGAGGGCGGCGTGACATTGATGCAGCTCCGGGAAAAGAAACGCAGTACCCGGGACTATCTGGAGCTTGCCGAAAAAGTCCACGCCATTACCAAACGCTACGGTGTTCCTCTGATCATTGATGACCGTGTGGATGTAGCCCTTGCCATGGATGCCGAGGGCGTTCATGTGGGTGCATCGGATTTGCCTGTAGCGATTGCAAGAAAACTCGTGGGCAAGGAAAAAATCGTGGGTGCAACGGCAAAGACGGTACCCTGGGCAAAGGAAGCTTATGAGCAGGGCGCAGATTATCTGGGCGTGGGGGCAATTTTCCCCACGACAACAAAGGTCAAAACAGTTCTGACCTCAACTGATACCCTCCGTGATATTTGCAATGCTGTCCCCATTCCGGCAAATGCCATCGGCGGCTTAAATAAAGACAACATTGATATCCTGAAAGGTATCCCTGTTGCCGGAATCTGTGCCGTTTCTGCCATTATGAAAGCCGATGACCCGAAGAAAGCAGCAATGGAACTGAAAGCACGGGCTAAGGAACTTGGTCTATGCTGAAAAATGAAAGGAGTATTCACATGAAAATGAAAACAGCATTGACCATTGCAGGAAGTGATTGCAGTGGAGGCGCCGGTATTCAAGCGGACATCAAAACGATGACCATGAATGGAGTTTATGCTATGAGTGCGATTACAGCACTGACAGCGCAGAACACAACCGGCGTAAGAGCGATTCAGGAATCTACACCTGAATTTTTGAAAGACCAATTAGACATGATCTTTGAAGACATTTTCCCCGATGCGGTAAAAATCGGCATGGTATCTTCCACGGAATTGATTCATGTAATTGCCGAACGGTTGCATTATTACAAGGCAAAGAACATTGTGGTCGATCCCGTTATGGTGGCAACTGCCGGTTCTTCACTGATCAAAACCGATGCAGTCCAGACCCTTGCATCGGAACTGTTGCCCCTTGCCACATTGGTCACACCAAACATTCCCGAAGCGGGGGTTTTATCCGGTTTAACCATTCATAGCAAAGACGATATGCAAGAAGCCGCAAAACACATCGGAGATACCTATGGATGTGCGGTTCTCTTAAAAGGTGGTCACAGCATCAATGATGCCAATGATCTACTGTATTCGAACGGCTCCATGCGCTGGTTTGTGGGAAAACGAATTGATAACCCCAATACCCATGGGACGGGCTGTACCCTTTCTTCTGCCATTGCCGCAAATCTTGCTCAGGGTTACTCTATGGAAGAATCCGTGTTGAAAGCAAAAGAATATATTTCCGGCGCTCTTTCTGCCATGCTGGACTTGGGCAAAGGCTCTGGCCCCATGATGCACAATTTTAATTTACAGGGGGAATAGAGAATAATGAGCCGATGCGTGATTATTGGCGGTGCGGACATTGGGAATTATGGATATCTTCGTTCTTGCTTGCGAAAAGATGATTTTATCATATACTGCGACAGTGGACTAAAACACATGGAGACACTGCAAGCAGAGCCAAACCTGATTGTGGGGGATTTTGATTCTCACGAGAATCCGTATTTGCGTGTGGAGACCATTGTGCTTCCCTGTGAAAAAGACGATACTGATACGGTCTATGCAGTTAAAGAAGCTGTAAAACGAGGCTATGACGATTTCCTCTTGATTGGTGTTGTGGGAGCAAGGCTTGACCATACGCTGGGCAATGTTTCCATTTTGCTGTACCTGCATTCGCTGGGTAAAAAAGCGGTAATCATGGATGATTATTCGGAAATGGAGATTGTTTCGGCTAAGCCCGCCTACATTCCTGACCATTACGCATTTTTCTCTTTATTGAATGTTTCTGGTTGTGCCAAAGGAATTACGATTCAAGGAGCAAAATACCCCCTTGCCGATGGAGAAATTACCTGCGAATACCAGTATGGCATCAGCAACGAAGTTTTGCCGAGGCTTGCAGCAGAGGTGTCGGTAAAAGAAGGAAAACTCCTCTTGATAAAAGTTTTTGCATAGCCTTGGGTTATACAACGCCTCCGGCGATGCCTTTTTCGGGCGCCGCCGGAGGCGTTTGCTTTTTAGGGTGAGGGGAACTGATTTGGCAAAAACCGCCCCAAAGTGACCGGTAACATCACTTTGGGGCAGTCGGGATGAATATTTAAATATCCTTGGTCTTGGTGGCGATTTCCATGAGGCACTTTGCCTGGAATGCTTCCAGAGTCATTGCCCCCAGGTCGTCACCCTTACGGGTGCGGACGGAGACGGTGCCGTTCTCCATATCCCGGTCACCCACCACCAGCATATAGGGGATCTTCTGCATCTGGGCTTCCCGGATCTTGTAGCCCAGTTTTTCGCTGCGGTAGTCGCCCTCGGCGTGGATGTTCACGGCGTTCAGCTGCTCAACCAGACCCTTGGCGTATTCGTGCGCCCGGTCGGTAATGGGCATCACTTTCACTTGGGTGGGCATCATCCACAGGGGCAGGGCACCGGCGTATTTCTCAATCAGGTAGGCCAGGGTGCGCTCGTAGCAGCCGAGGCTCGTGCGGTGGATGATATAGGGGCGCTTCTTCTGGCCGTCGGCATCGGTGTATTCCATGCCGAACTGCTCTGCCAGCAGCTGATCCACCTGGATGGTGACGATGGTATCCTCTTTGCCGAATACGTTCTTGTACTGGATGTCCAGCTTGGGGCCATAGAAAGCGGCTTCGTCAATGCCGATGGAGTATTCTACCCCCAGATCGTCCAGGATTTTGCCCATGATGCTCTGGGCTTCGTCCCACTGTTCCGGGGTGCCGATATACTTGGTTCCGGCCTTGGCGGGATCCCACTGGCTGAAGCGGAAAGTGCAGTTTTCCAGCATACCCACGGTATCCAGGCAGTATTTGGCCAGCTCCAGGCAGCCCTTGAATTCTTCTTCCAACTGATCGGGGCGGAGGATCAGGTGCCCCTCGGAGATGGTGAACTGGCGGACACGGATCAGGCCGTGCATTTCGCCGGAATCCTCGTTGCGGAACAATGTGGAGGTCTCACCCAAACGCATGGGCAGGTCACGGTAGCTCCGGGCACGGTTCAGGAATACCTGATACTGGAACGGGCAGGTCATGGGGCGCAGGGCGAAGCATTCCTTGGTCTCGTCATTGGGGTCGCCCAGGACGAACATTCCGTCCAGATAGTGATCCCAGTGGCCGGAAATTTTATACAGATCGGACTTGGCCATCAGGGGGGTCTTGGTCAGCAGGTAGCCACGCTTCTGCTCCTCGTCCTCCACCCAGCGCTGCAGGGTCTGAATGACCCGTGCGCCCTTGGGCAGCAGGATGGGCAGGCCCTGGCCGATCTCTTCGACGGTGGTGAAAAACTCCAGTTCCCGGCCGAGCTTGTTGTGGTCTCGCTTCAGGGCTTCTTCACGCTGGGCCAGGTACTGCTCCAGCTCGTCCTTGCTGGGGAAGCCGATGCCGTAAATTCTCTGGAGCATTTTGCGGTTGGAGTCGCCACGCCAGTAAGCGCCGCAGGAAGTGGTCAGCTTGAAGCCGTTGTGCTTGACCCGGCCGGTGTGGTCCAGGTGGGGGCCGGCGCACAGGTCGGTGTATTCACCCTGGGTGTAGAAAGACAGCTCGGCATCTTCGGGCAGGTCCTCGATCAGCTCCCGCTTATAGGGCTCGTTGTGCTCGTCAGCCCAACGGAGAGCGTCCTCCCGGCTCTTGACGGAGCGCTCCAGACGCAGGCGCTCTTTGCAGATCTTCTTCA
>CAZTYB010000138.1:0-4073 GCA_964617595.1 uncultured Oscillospiraceae bacterium
AAAATGCCCTAAGGGGGCTAGTGCAAACCACCGGCACGGCCGGTGGTTATGATTGCTTTACCAATCAGTGAACAGGATGCCCGCTGCTCCGAGGGGGACATCTCCCCTCACCGGCTGGAGAGCTGATATTCCGAGGGAGAGATGCCAGTATGTTTCTTGAACGTGGAGGAAAAATAGGCGATATCCCGGTAGCCCACCTGCTCCGCCACCTCGTAAACTTTCACACGGCAATCTTTCAATAATTCCATCGCCTTGTGAATGCGGTAGCGGGTAATATAGTTCAACAGGGTGTAATCTGTCTCTTTCTTAAACGTATGGCTGAGGTACCCCTCGCTGATGTTCAGGCTCTGCGCCACGGTGCCGACACTGATCTCCGGGTCATTATAGTGGCGGGAGATATAGTCCATGGCCTCCTGGACGTATTTGCTCTTGTCCCCCTTGCGCAGGGAACCAATGGCAGAGGCGGGAGCGGAGTCGTTGCGCTCCTGCTGCTGGATGCGAGTGATGGCGTTCTCCAAGTCCCCATCGTGGAAGGGCTTGAGCAAGTAGTCTACCGCCCCCAAGCGCAGTGCGCTCTGGGCATAGGAGAACTGGTCATAGGCGGTGAGGATGATCACCTTGGCGGCGCACCCCTGGGCACGGAGGGCTTTCAGCATTTCGATGCCATCCATCTGGGGCATTTTCAGGTCGGTGATGATCAGCCCGGGATCTAAGCGCCGGGCAGCTTCCAATCCCTGGGCACCGTTGGCCGCCTCCCCCACCACAACGCAGTCCAGCGCCGCCCAGTCCACGGTGAGCACGATCCCCTTGCGGATCATCTCCTCATCTTCAACGATCAGCACTTTCAGCATGGCTGCTCCTCCTCCAGTCGAATGGGCAGGGAGGCAGTCACCCGAGCGCCCCTCCCGTCGTCGCCGCAACCCAGCACAAGGCCGCAGCTTTCCCCAAAATGTCTTCGCAAAATCGTATCTACATTATATAGTCCCAGATGTCCTTTTGCAAGGGTTTTATCCTGCCGGTAGGGTTGCCCCAGCATCTCCGGTGGGAATCCCCTGCCATTGTCAGTCACTTCGATTTGCAGCATTCCCTCCCGTTCCCGGGCACAGATGCGGATGATGCTGCCGCTGAGGCCATCGATGCCGTGGACGATGGCATTCTCCACAATGGGCTGCAAAATCATCTTGGGCACATAGGTATCATACAGTTCCTCCGGGATGTCCACTTGATAGGTAAAATCATCGGAAAGGCGAATTTCCTGAATCTGGATATACCGATGCAGAATGTCCATCTCCTGATACAATGGGACGAATTCCTCCGCCGAAATACAGAACCGCAAAATATCCGCCAAATTGGTGGACATAAGCGCCACCTGGGGCAGCTTATTGATTTTGCCGATCCATTTCATGGTATCCAGGGTATTGCACAGAAAATGGGGATTCAGCTGGGCTTGCAGCATCCGGATCTGCGCCTGGTTCAGCTCCTTTTGATTGGAGATCAGCTCCTGGCGATTGATGCTCAGGGCGTGAACCATCCGGTTGAATCGGTCGGCCAGCTGGCCGAATTCATCCTGGCGATCCACCTGCAACTGAATTTCCAGATCGTCCCGCTGCACTTTGTCAAAGGCTTTCATCAGCCCCTCCACCGGGGAGGCGATCTGACGGCTCAGGGGGAAACTGACCAGTGCCGATACCCCAATGCAGGCCAGCACGCAGAAGAATGCGGCGGTATACAGCATCCAGACAGTTCGTGCAGTAAACATCTGGGGCTGGCGAAGCACCAAATTTAATCCCGTGGGGGCATGGGTGGCGAGATAGTAGACATAGTTACCGTCCTCCGGCATGGTGCCCCGGAGGAGGGACTCCCGGATCGTTGGAGCCAAAACCTGAGTCAGGGTGGTCTGTGAACCATAGATGGGGCGGAAGAACTGATTCAGCAGCAGGATATCGCTCTGGACATATTTGCCGTCCAGCAGCGCATGGAATCCCGCCAGATACATCCGCATGACCAGAAATCCCCGGCAGCCGTCCTCCGCCTCCAGCTGGACTGCTCCAAGGAGCAGGGCTGATGCGGTATCCTCCGGGTTCTCTGTGGCGTAATACACCGGCTCCCCAGGGGACTGGGCTGCACCATAGAGCACGCCCCAATCCGTTGCCAAATCCTGGGACACGCTGCCCCGGGTGGAGTAGCGGCAGATGCCACCGGAATCATACAGGTCGAATACGGCCAGATTCCGATAACTGTCCGTGGCATCGAACAGGAGGCTGTTTACCTGGATGCGGCTGGCGGTGCCGGTGCCCAGAGCGTGGATGGCGATGTCCGTATCCATCAGGCGGGTGGAGGCGGCGGTGAGGGCATCACGGATGCTGTCCAAACTCTGGCAAAGGACATTCGCCTGCTCCGCCATGGCCTGTTTCGCTTTGTTCTGCATCCGCAGCCGGGTGATCTGCACCGTCAGCACGGTGCACAGCAGCAGCGGGATCAACGATGCCAGCAGCATGGCGGCAAAGATCCGGTGGCGGAAAGAGCGGAAATGCATTCTCTGCTTTATGTCCATGTTTCCCCCTCCTGCACAGCCTGGGTCCATTGAGCCAATATGGAACTGCGATTCTGCGCCACCCAGGGGGTATCATAGTCCATGAGAACCAGTGCTTCCCCGGTGGGCAGGGAATCGGGAACGGTCACATCGGAGCGGACACTGCGGCGGTAGAACCGGCTGCCCAGCATCTCCTGCACCGCCCGACTCAGGGTGAAATCCAGGAATTTCTGAGCATTGTCCCGGTGAGGTGCCCCCCGGAGGACGGCGGTGCCATCGGGTACGCAACTGGTTCCCTCTTTCGGGTAGACCAGTGCCAGGTCGTCCCCGGCGGCGATGCGCTGCAAGGCGGTCTCCTCCAACGTGATGCCCACCAATTTCTCTCCATTTGCCACCTGGGTCAGAACATCGCCGGAGGAATCCAGCTGCTTTCCCCCCAGATTGCGCCCGAAGCGGGTCAGGGTATCCTCCCCGCAGCATTGCAGCAGGGTTGCAACGGCGGTGAAAGAGGAGGCGGATCGATTGGGGTCGGCGAAAGCGATTTCGCCGTAAAATTCCGGCTTGCACAGGTCTTCCCACCCGGTCAGCTGCCCGGGGTCAACCAACATGGTATTATAAATCAGCACCACCGGCAGGGCGGAGAAAGGCACCCAGGCATTTTCACTGTCACGCAGCTGAACGGGAACCCGGTCATAATCGGCGCAGAGGGTGGCCTCGAACAGTTCCCGGTAGCTTTCCAGGCTCTCCACGCCCCCGCCGAACATAATATCCGCCTGGGGCGCATCCTTTTCACTTTCCAGTCGGGTCAGCAGTTCATTGCTGCCCCCGGTGACCAGCTCTACCCAGATGCCGGTGCGCTCCTCGAATTCCCGGATAATGGGTCGGTAGACCTCCTCTTTATGGGAGGTATAGATCACGAGGCGGTTTTCGCCGGGGAGGAAATCGCCGGTATTCTGCTCCCTGGCGCAGCCACAGAGGGTCAGGCTGAGCAGCAGAAAAAGGAAGATTCTTTTCATAATGTGTCCTCCTGAATGTTTATTGGGGTAACTTTGCTGAATTATATCATTTCCCGGAACAGATTTCACCCTGTTTTGTAAAAAAAGCTGAATAAAACAAAAAATATCAGAATTGCCACTTCCATTTTGTGAATTCTGCTGCTATAATACGAATGTACTCAGGGGTAAGCCCCCCTGGAGTCCAACAATCTTATTTCAGGAGGAAACACTGATATGAAAAGAATCATCGCTATGCTTCTGGCAGTGTGCATGGTCATGGCTATGGCCGTTTGCACCACCGCTTCCGCTGAGACCGACGTCAAGTCGATCATCGCCGAAGCACAAACCATGACCCTGGAAGAGCTGGCCAAGAAAGCCATCGAAGAATCCAACGGCGCCATGTTCTACGGCGTTGGTAACTCCAGCCGTGGTAAGAGCGCTCTGCCCCTGTTCATTGCTTACCTGCAAACCATCGACCCCAGCTACAACATGGAGTTCGAGTGGCAGCAGCCCAAGAACAACAAGATCTTCGATCAGCTCACCGC
>CAZTYB010000139.1:0-3958 GCA_964617595.1 uncultured Oscillospiraceae bacterium
TCAAAATGCTCTACCGCGACAACGAGATCCTCATCTTCGACGAGCCGACCGCCGTCCTCACCCCGCAGGAGATCGACGAGCTGATGGAGATCATGCGCGGCTTCGCCAAAGAGGGCAAATCCATCCTCTTCATCACCCACAAGCTCAACGAGATCATGGCCGTCGCCGACCGCTGCACCGTGCTGCGCAAGGGCAAATATGTCGGCACCGTGGATATCTGCGATACGGACAAGCAGGCGCTGTCCAACATGATGGTCGGCCGCCCCGTTCAGCTTCAGGTCGAAAAGCAGCCCGCTGCGCCGGGGGAAACGATCCTGAGTGTCCGCGGCCTGACCGTTCCCTCCAAAACCAGCAAAAAGAACGCCGTACACGATGTTTCCTTTGATGTGCGCGCGGGCGAGATCGTCTGCATCGCTGGTATCGACGGAAACGGCCAGTCGGAGCTGGTCTACGGCATCACGGGGCTGGAAAAGGCGACCGCCGGGCAGGTCATGCTCTGCGGCCACGATATTTCCAAAGCGTCTATCCATCGGCGCAGCGCCGCAGGCCTGAGCCATATCCCCGAAGACCGGCATAAGCACGGCCTGGTACTGGACGATACGCTGGAAAACAACATCGTTTTGCAGTCGTTCCGCGAGCCTGACTTCCAGAAGATGGGCTTTATCCGCAAATCGGCCGTCCGCGCGTATGCCGAACGCATCATCGAGCAGTATGATGTGCGCAGCGGGCAGGGACCCGTTACCATCGCGCGCAGTATGTCCGGCGGCAACCAGCAAAAGGCCATCATCGGACGTGAGCTGGATCGCGAAAACCCGCTGCTGATCGCCGTGCAGCCCACGCGCGGTCTGGACGTCGGCGCGATCGAATACATCCACAGCCAATTGGTGGCGCAGCGTGACGCAGGCAAGGCCGTGCTGCTGGTCTCGCTGGAGCTGGACGAGGTGATGAACCTTTCCGACCGCATCCTCGTCATGTACGAAGGCGAGATCGTCGGCGAGCTTGACCCGAAGGAAACCACCGTGCAGGAGCTCGGCCTGTATATGGCAGGCGCGAAGCGCGATACGAAAGGAGCGGTGCCGCAATGAAAAATCTGCTTGAAAAAGAAGGCATGCAAAAGCTGCTGGCTTCGCTGCTGTCCATTCTGATCGGTATGCTGGTCGGCGCGATCGTCGTGGTCGTGGTCGGCCTGGTCAAAAGCAACATCGGCATCAAGGGCGTATGGGACGGCGTACGGCTGATCTTTGCCGGTATCCTCTCCACAGGACGCGAAGCGGGCAAGCTGAGTTGGGGCTATAACCCGCAGTCGCTGGGCAATATGCTCTTCCGCGCCACGCCGCTGATCCTGACGGGTCTGAGCGTCGCCATCGCCAACAAGGCGGGTCTGTTCAACATCGGCGCGCCCGGCCAGTACCTGATGGGCACGCTGGCAACGCTGATGATCGCGCTGAGCATCCCTTCCGGCGCGCTGCCCGCGTGGATGATCTGGCTGCTGGCCTTCCTGGGCGGCATGGCTGCCGGTGCGATCTGGGGCGCGATCCCGGGCGTTCTGAAGGCGTTCCTGAATATCAATGAGGTGCTCGCCTGCATTATGACCAACTGGCTGGCGGCCAACCTCGTTACCTGGGCGTTCGACCGCAGCAACCTGAAAAACATGGTCGAGGGCACCAAAACGGGCTATATCTATAAAACCACCTACGGCCTTACGCAGGTCGACGGTGTCTGGACGTATGTCGAGGGCAACGGTGTCTCCACGCCCAAGATGGGGCTGGATAAAATTTTCCCCGGCTCGCAGGTCAACGGCGGCATCCTCATCGCGATCCTGCTGGCCGTGCTGGTGTACATCCTGATGACCAAGACGACCCTCGGCTATGAGCTCAAGGCCTGCGGTTCCAACCGCCATGCCGCGCGCTACGCCGGTATCAACGATCGGCAGAAGATCGTTTTGTCCATGGCCATTGCGGGCGCGCTGTCCGCTGCGGGCGCGGCGCTGTACTGGCTGTCGGGCAATACCGAATTCTACTGGTCGACCTATCAGTCCCTGCCTGCCATCGGCTTTAACGGCATACCCGTCGCACTGCTGGCCATCAACAATCCCATCGGCGTGATCTTCACGGGGATTTTCATGGCCATGCTGAACATCGTCGGGCAAAATCTGACCGGCTTCACCGCCTATAACGAGTACATCACCGACGTGATCATCGCCGTGATCGTCTACCTCAGCGCGTTCTCTCTGGTGATCCGCATGTGGATCACGGGCAAGAAGCGCAAAAAGCGCGAGAAGAAGGTCGCTGCGCCCGGCAAGGCCGACGCGCTGCAAGCCACGGAAGGAGGCACTGCTTTATGACATTTCTGATCCAGCAGACGCTTTTGTACGCTGTTCCGCTGATGATCGTCGCGCTGGCGGGTGTGTTCGCCGAGCGAAGCGGCATCATCAACCTGGCGCTGGAAGGTATCATGATCTTCGGCGCGTTCATCGGGGTGCTGTTCGTGCGCCTGATGCAGAACTTCGACGTATTCACCAACGCCGTGCGCGGAGGCCAATGGCTGACTCTGCAGGGGCTGGAGCTGGCCGCCATGCTGGTCGCGGCGATCATGGGCGCGGCATTTTCCCTGCTGCTGGCCTTTGCCTCGATCAACCTGAAAGCGGATCAGACCATCGGCGGCACGGCACTGAACATGATGGCACCCGCGCTGGTGCTGTTCCTGGTGCGTATCCTCGCCAACCAGAACGTCCTGCAAATGAAAACGGGCGACGCTGCCTCCTGGTTCATGATAAAAAAGACCACGCTGGGCATCGATAAGAGCGTCGACCTCGGCTTCCTGGGGGAGACGTTCCTGAATAAGGTCTATCTTGCGACATACGTCTGCATCCTGATCTTCGTGGTGCTGTCGATCCTGCTGTATACCACCCGCTTCGGCCTGCGCCTGCGCGCGTGCGGCGAAAATCCGCAGGCAGCGGACAGCCTTGGTATCCCCGTTTTGAAAATGCGCTATGCCGGCACGGTCATCTCCGGCGCGCTCGCGGGCATGGGTGGCTTCGTCTACGCGCTGACCACCGCCAATTGCAGCGCCAACGGCGACGTGGCGGGGTTCGGCTTCCTCGCACTGGCCGTTATGATCTTCGGCAACTGGAAGCCGCTGAATATCGCGCTGGCCTCGCTGCTGTTCGGCCTGTTCAAGTGCATCGCGGCGGCCTATTCCACGCTGGATATCAACGGCGACGGCATTTACATGCTGGCGGAGCTGGGCATCAGCTCGCACCTGTATCGGATGCTGCCGTATCTGGTCACGCTGGTGGTGCTGGCGTTTACCTCCAAAAAATCCCGCGCGCCCAAGGCGGAGGGCATCCCCTACGATCAGGGGAGCCGCTGACGCGCAGTCCCCGCTGCCCGATAAGCATTACGCCGCGACCGATCTTCGGATCGGCCGCGGCGTTTCTTTGTATGCGGAAATCAGATATCTCTGCTCTTGGAGGCGATCTGCTCCATGCATTTTTCCAGGAAGGCTTCCGGGGTCATGGCACCGAGATCCTCGCCGCCGCGCGTGCGGACGGAGACGGTACCGTTTTCCATATCGCGGTCGCCGACGACCAGCATATACGGGATCTTCTGCATCTGCGCTTCGCGGATCTTATAGCCCAGCTTTTCGCTGCGCAGGTCGGCTTCGCTGCGCATACCCGCATCGTTGAGTCGCTCGTTGAGCATTTTGGCATATTCGTGTGCGCGGTCGGTCACAGGGAGGATCTTCACCTGCACGGGTGCCAGCCACAGCGGGAACGCACCTGCGAAATGCTCGGTGATCACGCCGATGAAGCGCTCGATCGAGCCGAGCACGACGCGGTGGATCATAACGGGGCGGTGCTTCAGACCGTCTTCGCCGACGTATTCCAGCTCAAACCGCTCGGGCAGCTGCATATCCAGCTGGATGGTGCCGCATTGCCATGTTCTGCCCAGAGAGT
>CAZTYB010000140.1:0-3876 GCA_964617595.1 uncultured Oscillospiraceae bacterium
TAACTCTGCACATTTCCGGCCATAAGTAGCGTTCATCCGCAAAGCCTTTCCTTCGCCCGGCTGTTGAGAAGGGCTGACAGGGAAATCCCCCGGAGATGACGGTAACGGTTTCCAATCCTGTTTTTTCAAAAAACGCCTCCTTTGTAAAAGTAGTGATGTCCCGGAATTTCGGCACCTGTGGCCAGTGCGACCGTCAAAAATTAAACAAGGCACAGTCATTGGATGAACCGGTGACTGTGCCTTTGTTTTTCATAGAGAAGTATTATCAATATTTTTGGGCTGGGGATATGGATTGTTCTGCATTATCACATCAGTGTCACATCTATCACAATAGATATCAAAACTGCGGACGTGGGATTTTTTCAACATCAAATGTTTCATTGCGGTACTCCCCGTTATAGTAGGGGAAAGGTGCAACTGTGGCGCGTATCCGCTTCTGTGGATACTCAGAAGAACCCCACAACACTTCTAATTCTCGACCTTCGACGGCATATTGGGGGGCAAGCTTTGCAAGCGAGATCATTCGCTGTTCATAGTATGCGTAGGTTTTGCCAGTGGCTACGCCGACTTTCTTTTCTCCATCCATCACATAATCTGCATGGATCGCAAAGCGCTGCGACATGTCATCAAAGCCGGAAAAGAACTCAATCGGCTCATACATGGCGTCTTCTGTCCCGGTGAACTGGGACTTGAAAACCTCAGCAACATCATCAGCATTCCATTCAAGCGTGACCATTTTGTAGGGGGGATTTTCATGGATTTTCAGAAGCGCCTCTTTGCCAATAAAATCATGGTCAAAGTTGACAAGATACCCCCAGCCTACATCATAGGGAGTGCAATAGGCATTTTCCTTGTCATCCGCTGCAGAGCCAATGACACTTTCATTTGGATGAACCTGCTCAGCAAACTTCGCAAGTCCTTCACCGGAAGTAAAGTATGGATAAATAAAGTGAATGTTCTGGTTGGGATATCCGGCCGTGGTATGGTTGACAGTACAGTAGTTACGGAATCCCTGCAATCTACCGTCATATTGAAATACCAGGCTGCGGAGTACTTCGTACACATCTTCAACATCATCCATGTGGCCATGAATCTCGTAGGCCAGTGCGCCGGACATACCCAAGCGATGGATCACGACAGGCTTGCCGGCAATGATCGATTTTCGATTGCGTGCAAATTTGATGTCATGCAAGTCGCTTCTCGTGGCTGACTCTAAAATTTCCAGAGACTTGGGGCCATCGAGCTGGAAGAAGAACTCGTCGCTTCTGTATTCGCCCTGAACGTCCAAACCTGATGTCATAACATGATACTGAAGGACAGGTGCCATCCAGTAGGTTCTGAACAGATTTTCCTCCAGTTTCATGATCACGCCGTCGGCAAGCATCTGGCCCTTGTCATTGCAGATTAAAGCATGTTTTGATCCGCCAACTGGCATTTTCCGAAAATCCTTATTGACGCACACCCTGTTCAGAAGCGTTTCAGCATCCGGGCCTGTGACATCATAAATCGGTGTTGTGTTCAGCGCAGACCCGAGCCATGCACTTCTTCTGCATGCAAGGTACTCATCTCTCGATCCCGTAAATTCGTAGGGAACGAGTGTAGGCCCAAATTGCAGTTTGGTAATACTGCCCTCATAAATTTTACTATCCGGCTTGAACATATTAAAATCCCTCCTGGTAATTTATTTGTGCCGAATTCTGTATGTTCATTATATTCCTGCCTAAGACTATGCGGTATATGGAATTCCTGAAAAAATCACCGGCTTATTTCGTAGGAAATAACCATAGTTTTATTTGCGAGTTTAAAGAAAGTATGATATATTTAGGACATGCAATATCTGCACAAACAGGAAGGAATATGATAAAAAATGAACTTGAGTCCGGCAATCCTTGTAGAAACGCTTTCTGCAAAGCTCAGCTTTGTGCACATTCGCTCGAGCATAGATTTGTGCATATCTGACGTAAGATTATATTCACCAGATGACACGGCCTGCGAGGAAGGAGGGACGATTTTGTATCTGCTACGCCCCGAGCAGCTTTCTTCTTATTTTGAACGGTCCGTATCTGATTGTTTTGCGGTTGCATGTTGCGATCCTGAGATAACCATCCCGGAAGAAATGGAGTATTTTATCTTTTCTCCCGGGATTTGTTTTGAATCTGCATTCTCAGCTTTACAGAGAGTTTTTCATGATTTTCGGCTGTGGGAGTCGGCACTGCTGCAAGGGATGATCCGCTCGTGCAGCATGGAAGAACTGATGGTAATTGCTGCGCAACCTCTATACAACCCGCTTGCGCTTTTCGATGTATCGTTTGTTCTGATTGCAACCGGGGGTGAAATCCCTGCCGGCCAGTTAGACAGTACCTGGGCTGATGTGATGCGTGAGGGATATTTTCCTATGGGTGTGCAGGATCGAAAAAAAGAAGACCTTCTTTGGAATGCACATCAGCCGTTTCGTACCAGAGTGGGGAATACCATAAAAGCCTCAACCTGTATCCGAAGTCAGGGAAATATTGTAGGATACCTTGGTATGACCAACTTACAAGCGCCGATTACGGATGGACAACTTTCGATTCTGTATGCAATACAGACGATTTTTGAGTCTCATAGGTTTTTTTATAGTATACAGCGATTCAGCACCTTGCTAACTCGGTTACTGCTTGGTTATTCCGTAGAAACAAGCGTGATCGATTATTACCTGAAATCGCTATCCTGGCACAAATGCAGACAATTCTGTCTCCTGATACTCACCAATGCAACGGGCACTGCATTGAGAGATGGCGAAATTTCGTCAACGATCCACAGACTTAAAGATATTTTTCACGATTCACTCATATTCCCCTTCGAGGACTGCATTGTGATCGTTTCCGCAGTGACAGACCCCGAAGACAGAACATGTTTGAACAGTATTCTACATGACATGCAACTGTTGTGCATCAAAAGTCTGTCGTTTTATCCGTTTTCCTATATTCGACATGCCTATCTACAGTGCAGAATGGTGCTTGCGTGTGCGCCCCCGTGCCAGCCGGGTGTGCTTTCTTTTGATGAAAAGTATCAGGATTGCGTCCTGTCAGCCATGTCCGACAGTATCAGCCTGACGGCTCTTTGCAATCCGTATATTTTTAATCTGAAAGATAAGAAAAATGGTATGGATTTCATTCACAGCCTTCGTATTTTCCTGATGCATGGGAAGAATTACTCCGAAGCATCGGCTGAACTACATGTGCATCGAAATACGTTGATTTATCGAATTGAGCGTATGGAGGAGTACCTTGGTATGAATTTCCACGCTGCCAATGAGCAAACGCTGTTTCAGCTTTATCTTTCTTGCCTGATTTCTGAAAAAAGCACCGCCGAATTCCAAGAGAAGAAATGATTTGCCGTTTGGTCAACCCGAACAGCATTTTGCTTTTAATTTTCGTCAGGTCCTTCGGGACCGTTACATAAGCGATAATTTTCACCTCCGGAGAAAAGAAAAACGCCTCTCCAAATCGGAAAGACGTTTCTTGGGTTTATGATTGATTTTCTTCTTTCAGGAGCTTTTTGAACAGGGTCGGATAGTTGCTGGCACCGTGGGCAATGTGATAGACATACACCGTTTCCACGATCACACGATAGACGCAGATATATTTTCCGGCAATCACATATCGGTAGCCGCTGTTTCTCAGATCCCGGTCACGGGGAATGTGCCCGGACAGCGGAAATGTTTCCAAGCGTGCCAGGGTATCCAGAATCAGATTCGTGATATTTCTTGCGGAGTTTGGCCCTACCAAATTCATGTGGAGCTGAGCGATTTCCTCCAATTCCCGCTGGGCGGGTTCCAGAATCACAAGGTTAGCCACGCTGATAGATCGCCTCCAACCGCTGTCTGGACTCGGC
>CAZTYB010000141.1:0-3860 GCA_964617595.1 uncultured Oscillospiraceae bacterium
AGGGCATGGACGAAATGGTCGAGACCATGGTCGCCCTGCGCAAGGGCAAGATGAGCGCCGACGAGTGCCGTGCCGCTCTGCGCAAGGGCAACTATTTCGGCACCATGCTGGTCAAGCAGGGCAAGGTGGACTGCCTGCTGGGTGGCGCTACCTACTCCACCGCCGATACCGTCCGTCCCGCCCTCCAGCTGGTGAAGACCAAGCCCGGCGCTCATCTGGTTTCCTCCTGCTTCATCATGGTTCGTGGAGAAGAGAAGCTGGCCATGGGCGACTGCGCCATCAACCTGAGCTATGAAGACACCCTGGACAAGGACGGCAACGTTGTCCTCTCCGGTGCCCAGAAGCTGGCCGAAGTGGCCATCGAATCCGCCAAGACCGCCAAGGTCTTCGGCATCGACCCCAAGGTTGCCATGCTGAGCTTCTCCACCAACGGCTCCGGCAAGGGCGGCACCGTGAAGCTGAGCCACGATGCAACCATCATCGCCAAGCAGATGGCTCCCGACCTGATGATCGACGGCGAGATGCAGTTCGATGCCGCCGTGGCTCCCGAAGTCGGCCAGCTGAAGTTCCCCGGTTCCCCCGTGGCCGGCTACGCCAACACCTTCATCTTCCCCAATATCGAGGCCGGCAACATCGGCTACAAGATCGGCCAGCGCCTGGGCGGTTTCGAGGGTTACGGCCCCATCCTGCAGGGTCTGGCCGCCCCCATCAATGACCTGTCCCGTGGGTGCAATGCTGAGGAAGTCTACAAGATGGCCATCATCACCGCCGCAATGGCATAATCCCACTTTCATCGTCCCCAGTTAAACCGATTCCCTGCAAAGCGCTGCTTTGCAGGGAATTTTTAATTCTTTATTCGGCGGTTCCCTTGTGCTTCTTCCGGAATTCGGCGGGGCTTTGCCCCACATATTTCCGGAACTTGATGTGGAAATAATCCACATTCTTGTACCCCACCCGCTCGGCGATGGTATAGACTTTCATATCGTCGTTTAAGAGCAACTCCTTAGATTTCTCGATGCGCACATAGTCCACGTAGGAATTGAAATTCTGCCCCATTTTCTTGGTGAAGATTTTACCCAAATAGGAACGGTTATAGCCAAAGAGGGGGGCGATGTTTTCCAGCGTAATATTGCTGGCGTAATTATGATGAATGTAATGCAGCACATCGTCCAGCACGCTCTCCCGGGTGGAGATGCCAATGGAATCCATAAAGGTCTCGAACCGTTGCCGGAAGAATTCCAGAATATCCTCCAATCGGTTACTCTCCTGAATGGTGGAGATAATGGCGGCATTGGAGAAGAAAGGAATCTCGCTGTCCGGGTAGAGATGGTACATCCGCTCCCGCACTTGCAGATACAGATCCGTCAGGAAGAGTTTGACCCCATCCACATCCTCCCGGGAGGATACCAGTGCCTGCCCCAGTTCCCCCAGCACCTGGGTGATCCGGCGGCGGTTGAATGACTGGATGCAGTCCAGCAGTGTGGATGCATACCGGCTGACGAATTCGTTCCCGGTGACGAGTGCATCCCCGGATGCCTCCAGCAAATCCCCGGGAGTAAGGCAAAAGACATTCTTCCCGCAGAAGAATTGCCGCTCCAGAAGCGCCCGGGCGATGGCATAGGAAGTAGGGATCTCCTTTATAGAGGACACCGTTTCGCCGAAAGCGAAAAAGGGGATCCGTTCCGGGGTGCCACGATGGGACTGGATATAGAAATCCACCCGGCTCTTCATATGGTCGATGGCTTCCTTGCCTTTCAGCAGCAGGATGCGCTGCTCCCCCGACACCAGCTCGTCCCCCATGGCGGGAGTGATCCATTTCTCCGAATGTTCTCCGGGGCTGTGGAGCATCACCACCTGGAAATATTCCTCGTTCAGCCCCAGGGAGGATAAGCTCACTCCGCCGGGCAGTGGCGCCCCCCGCAGCAGCGCTTCCACAGCATCCATTCTTGTCGCCTGAGGTTCAGGCGACAAGGGGGCGACCGTCGCCCCGGCGAACTCCTCCTGAAAGCGCTTCAGAATGGCGGTGAGTTCCTCATCATCAATGGGCTTGGTGATATAATCCTGCACGCCGTAGCGGATGGCCTCCTGGGCGTACTTGAAATCCGTGTAGCTGCTGACAATAACGACCTTTCCCCGGAAGCCCTGCTGCCGTGCCTGGCGCACCACCTCCAGCCCCGTTGGCCCCGGCATCCGGATATCCAGCAGCGCCACATCCGGCTGGAGGGTATTGAGTTTTTCCAAGGCCTCGTCCCCGGTGGTGGCTTCGCCGCAGATGGTATAGCCCAGGGCATCGTAGTCCAACAGATATTTCATTCCCTGACGGATGATCTCTTCATCGTCTGCAATTAAGATTCGTCGCATCGATATGCCCCCTCCGGATGAAATAGAATTGCGCTACATAGGCAGCGGGGTATCCTACCCCATTTTCTCCAATTTGTCCAGCACCTGAGTGAAATACTCCGGTAGCGGTGCGAAAACGAGCACGGGTTGACCCGTGCGGGGATGGCGGAAGCACAGCGCCCCGGCGTGGAGGCACTGGGTATCCTGACCCAATTCCCGTTTCTTGTGGCCGTAGACCGTGTCCCCCAGGATGGGGTGGCCGATATAGGCCATGTGCACCCGGATCTGGTGGGTGCGGCCGGTTTCCAGCTTGCAGCGGATGTGGGTATAGCCCCGGTAGCGCTTCACCACCTCCCAGTGGGTGACGGCGGATTTGGAATTGCGCTGGGTGACGCACATTTTCTTCCGGTCGCTGGGGTGGCGGCCAATGGGGGCATCCACGGTGCCGCTGTCCTCTTTCAGGTTGCCGCAGACGATGGCCTCGTAAGTTCGTGCCATGGAGTGATCCACCAATTGGGAGGCCAGCACCGTATGCGCCAGATCGTTCTTCGCCACGGCGAGAAGCCCCGAGGTATCCTTGTCGATGCGGTGGACGATGCCGGGGCGCAGCTCCCCGTTGATGCCGGAAAGGCTCCCGCCCAGGGCGTACAGCAGCCCGTTGACCAATGTATCGTCCTCGTGCCCCGGGGCGGGGTGCACCACCAGCCCCTTGGGCTTATTGATGACGGCAACGTCATCGTCTTCGTAGACAATGTCCAGGGGGATCTCCCTCGGGGCTACGTCCACTTCTTTCGGTTCCGGGATCGTCACTTCAATTCTGTCCCCCGGGTTCAGGCGGTCATTCTTCTTCCCCGGCCGTCCCTGTAGGGTCACGCAGCCCTCATCCATCAGCTTTTGGGCAGCGCTCCGGCTCAGCCCCAGGTCGCTTCGTGCCAGGAATGCATCCAGCCGCTCCCCGGGTATATCGGCGGTTAAGATCATTTTTTCTCTTCCTTCCAGAATTGCTTATTGCAGAAAACCAGATGCACCATCAGCGCAATGCAGCCGCAGGTGATGAAGCAGTCCGCAATATTGAAAACGGGGAAATGGACAAATTCCACCTGGATCATGTCCACCACATATCCCAGCCGAACCCGGTCAATGAGATTCCCCAGTCCCCCGCCGTAAATAGCGGCGATGCACCCCCGCTCGAAAGCGGTGAAAGGCATCCGGCGGCGGAAATATTCATAAAGGATCGCCCCGGTAAGCACCAGGAAAACGCCCACGAACAGCCATCCCATCCCCCGGAAAGAGGAGAACGCCGCCCCGTCATTTTGCAGGTAGGTCAGGCTGACCACCCCCGGCAGCAGGGGAATCTCCCCGCAAAGGGGAATAGAGGAGACGGTCAGGATCTTTGTCAATTGATCCACACCAGCGATTGCCAGTGCGAACAGGGTATAGTAGAAAAAATTCATGTTTGATCACGCTTTCTCTTTCTTCAAGCTTGCCATCAGCAGCGCCGCCCAGAGGAAGAGGGACAG
>CAZTYB010000142.1:0-3823 GCA_964617595.1 uncultured Oscillospiraceae bacterium
TTGCCCTGCGGGCGGTGATGAAATGCGTGATGGACGGCAAGCAGGCCGCCATCCTGGTTCCAACCACCGTACTGGCGCAGCAGCATTACCAGACGGCCATCTCCCGTTTTCGTGGCTTCCCGGTGAATATCGATGTGCTCAGCCGCTTCCGCACCCCCAAGCAACAGAGTCAAACGCTCCAGGATGTGCGCAGCGGAAATGTTGACCTGATCATCGGAACCCACAAATTATTGCAAAAAAGCATCCAATTCAAGGATCTCGGGCTGCTGATCGTGGATGAAGAGCAGCGATTTGGGGTCAGTCACAAGGAAAGATTGAAAGAAATTTCCAAAGGCGTGGACGTACTGACCCTCTCCGCAACCCCCATCCCCCGGACACTGAATATGGCGCTGTCCGGTATCAGGGACATGTCCACCATTGAAGAGCCCCCCTCTGACCGGTACCCGGTTCAAACATTCGTCACAGAGTACAATACCGCTATCATCGACGATGCCATCCGCCGGGAGGTGGAGCGGGGCGGCCAGGTATACTATCTGCACAACCGGACGGAGACCATCGACCAATGCGCCGGTGCGCTGAGGCGGCGCATCCCCGGGCTGAATGTGGCCGTTGCCCACGGGCAAATGACGGAAGATGCCCTGGGTGATGTGATGCAGGCAATGGCAGAGGGCGACATCCAGGTTCTTGTCTGCACAACTATTATCGAAACGGGGCTGGATATCCCCAACGCCAATACGCTGATTATTGAAAATGCAGACCGTTTCGGCCTTTCCCAATTGCATCAGCTCAGGGGGCGGGTCGGGCGCTCCACCCGGCACGCCTATGCATACTTCACTTATCGACCGGACAAAAATCTGACGGAAATCGCCGAAAAGCGCCTGGCCGTCATCCGGGATTTTGCCGAATTCGGCTCCGGATTCAAGATCGCCATGCGTGACCTGGAAATTCGGGGTGCGGGCAATCTGCTGGGCGCAGAACAGTCCGGTCACATGATGAGTGTTGGCTATGATATGTACCTGAAGCTCCTGGACGAAGCCGTTCTGGAGGAACGGGGCGAAGCACCCCAGGCACCGGATTGCACCGCAGACCTGAACGTCACAGCGAATGTGGATCAGGGTTACGTCTCCCGTGGGGAGGAACGGATGGATCTGTACCGGCGCATGGCCGCTATCCGCAGCCAGGAGGATGCGGATGATCTGCTGGACGAAATCGTTGACCGGTATGGCGAACCGCCGAAAGGCGTGCTGAATTTGATCGATATTGCGCTCCTGCGTGCTCAGGCAAAAAAAGCGGGCATCAAGGATATCCGCCAAAAGGGCGACAATGTCCTGTTCGTGCTGACCAATCTGAATTTCCAGGCGGTGAGCGCTCTGTGCGCCGACCCGGATTATAAGCAGCGCATCGTCTTCCTGGCCAATGTAAAGGAACCCACATTGCAGCTCAAACTCTCCAGCGGTGTGGACAGTTTGAAGCAGAGCAAAATATTCGTCCAGCGGTATCAGTCAGTTTGCACGTAAAAGAGCGTTATTTCTGCAATCGTTGCAAAAAACGGTTGTAATTCTCTTTTCTTCATGGTATAATGCAATCTAAACAAATGAATATATCAGGAGGCTCTATCATGGTTGATAACCAGGATTTCGACAACTTTGATGATATTTTAAACTCCCTTAACTCCCCCACCGACAGTACCGGCGCAGACGAGCTGGATCTGGATGATTTTCTGTCACAGCTGCGTGTTGATTTCCCACCGGATTTTGATTCCCAGGCTGTGGCACAATTTGCTGCAAGCGAATACGCCCAACAGGAAGCCGATGCAGCTCAGATTGCCCCGGGCAATTCCGGCGAGGGGCGTACAAGCACTCCCCGTAAGAAATCCACTAAAAAGAAAAAGGATACTTCCAACCAGCCCGCGGATGGATTTTATGGCACGGTGAATCGGCATCACCGGGGAATCAATCTGACTCTGGCGATCATAGCCCTGCTTCTGGTCGCCGGTATTGCGGCGGTGTTCCTGATTCAAAACAATTCTGACCCCTATGGCAACAAGATCATCGGCAACGTGCGGGTCGCCGGTGTCTATGTCGGTGGTATGACAAAGAAACAGGCCATCAGCGCCGTTACTTCCGCCGTTGGCAGCAGCTACTCCAGCAATGATATGGTGGTGACCCTTGGGCAGGAAGAGATCGTCCTGGCCGCATCCCAAACCACCCCCGTTCTGGATGTGACTCAGGCCGTCGAACTGGCTTTCGCCTATGGGCGCACCGGTAGCGCAACGCAGATGCAGCAGGAGTATCGAGCAGCTCTGGAATCCCCCATTGACATCCCCCTGGGATCCAGCCTGAGTTTGAATTCGGATTATATCCGCTCCGTGATTTCCAATTTCCTGAGCCAACCCACCACCGCCTATGTCCCATCCGGCTATGCACTGGAGGGAACCCGTCCCGCTCTGGATGCGGACGAATTTGACGAAACCACTCCCTGCCAGAATCTTGTACTGACCATTGGCACCCCGGGTGGCGAATATGATACAGCTGGCATCCTGAATACCATTGCCGATGCCTACAGCCGCCGTGATTTCCAGCCCGTGGTTCCCACAGAATATTTACTGATCGCTCCGGCAGCACTGGATATTAATGCCATTTATAGTGAGCTCCATGTGGATGCCGTTGAGGCGATTCAGGGCAACGGTTCAGACGAGGGTGTTCCCGGCTCCTGCGGCTATACTTTCTCCCTGGAAGATGCCCGGCAGCAGCTCAACGATGCATCCTATGGTGACGTGGTCACCATTCCCATGGAATACATCATTCCTGAGAAGCTCAGCAACAACGGGGCATTTGCTTATAAACTGGCAACTTACGCCACGCCCATCAGCGGAAATGATGATTATAACCAGAATCTGGAGCACATCTGCCAGATCCTCAACGGAACCACTCTCGCTCCCGGCGAAACGTTCAGTTTCAACAATCTGGTGAGCAAACGCACTGAGGACAATGGCTATCTGCTGGCACCAGCTCACGGTGACCAGTGCCTGGAAGAGGAAGTTGGCGGCGGCGCTGATCAGGTTGCAACCACCCTCTATGTTGCCGCTATGAGCAGCGGTATGACTCTGACTGAGCGGCACAATGCGTCCCATGTCTGCCCCTATACCACAAAGGGTACGGAGCTGACCGTCTCCAGCTGGCGTGACCTCAAGTTCCGCAATCCCCTCACTACCACCATCATGATCCGTGCCAAAGTGACGGACACCCAGTTGGTCATCCGGATTTTCAGTGAACAAGATGTGGATTTTGAAGTCAAAATGGAGATCAATCAGCTCTCCACTTCCAAGTACTACACCACCACCGTCCGGAAGAACATCGCCGATGGCTACAAGGGGCAGCAGGTGCTTGTCGAGGGCGCTGAGGGCGGCCAGTTCAATATCGTCTGGTACACCTATAAAGACGGTAGCACCGAACCCAGCAGCAAATTTACAGAATATGTCAATCTTCCCTCTCTGAACAAAGCAATTGTAGAACTGATTGCCTGATTTCACCAGATATGCAAAAACGAACTGCTGCGAATTCCTTTTGCAGCAGTTCGATTTTTACATAAAACTTCATGTGTTAAGGGGAATCACAAAAACTTGCAAAAATAGGAAGCACATCACTTGAATGTCACCAAGTTGGATGTGCTTCCTGATTTTCTATTTGCGGAAAGGTTCTGCCCTCTTACTTCAGGCTTTCTTCAACAGCAACAGCCACGGAAACGGTAGCACCGACCATGGGGTTATTGCCCATGCCCAGGAAGCCCATCATCTCAACGTGAGCGGGAACGGAGGAGGAGC
>CAZTYB010000143.1:0-3821 GCA_964617595.1 uncultured Oscillospiraceae bacterium
ATGTGTAAACTATGTTACTACACTATACAGTTCCGCCTCCCTTGGGCGGTGCGTTACCGGTAAGCCTACGCAAGAGGGACGTTAACATTAGATTGCGCTAAAATCGTCACTGTAGGGGAGGCGTTCCGCCTCCCTCATTATGCGGTTTCATTTAGGTACTTTGAATGATAACGGCCATAATCGAACTGTAGGGACACCCCTCCCGGGGTGTCCGCTGACCGGGTGCGTTGGATGGTTGGGGCGAATGAAGAAGAGCGCCCCTTGTCCCCCTCTTAGAGGTGTGCGAAGCCATGCCCTTGGGCTGGGATGTCGGCCGAACAGGCCGACAGGGGGAGTGTCGTTGGTATTTTTGAGCTCTTACCATTCATTTTCCCACAAAAAAATACGAAATTGGGAACAAAAAAGGATGGACAGGGACTGCGTTCTCTGGTAAAATGAATACAGAAAAGAAAGGAGATGGCTGTATGGGATTGTTTGAAAACTGGTTCAAGAAGAACGCTGATCAGAAGCGTACCCCTCCCCAGCAGGGCACGGACGGTGACATCGGAAAAATATCCGATGCCCATCTGAACATGGCTCTGAAATTTTTTAATGAAGAGAAGTACAAGCAGGCTTTCGACCTGTTCAAATTGGTGGCAGAGAACACCGGAGATACTCTGGCCCAGTACAATCTGGGCATCCTGTACGCCAGGGGGCTTGGCATCCAGCAGGATCATGTGGAGGCGGCATACTGGTTCAATCTGGCCGCCCAAAAGGGCGAAGAGGGCGCCGAGAAAATGACCTCCAAATCCCTCCTGGATTATGCCAATACGGTATTGCGGCCAAAAACCCCAAAGGAAATCTACGATTGCCTATTGGCATTTGCGCAGCGGGTCTATCACCCGGGGAATCAGGGGGCATCCGCCCAGAAAGATCTTCAGCAATTGGGATTCTATTATTTCAATATGAAGAATGATTATGCCATGTCCGCCAAGCTCTTCCGGGCGGGAGCCGAATACGGCAACGACGGCCTGTGCCAGAATTATCTTGCTGTTTCCTACAATGCCGGGGCGGGGGTGGAGCAGAATGACCTGGCCGCACTGTACTGGTTCGACAGAGCCTGTGACCAGGGGATTGCTCCCGCCAGAACCGACCGGGACGGCATCCTGAGTGCCTATATCACCAATTTGGGAAAGCAGGAAACCGCCTGTCAGCTCAGGCTCCTGGCAGATTGGTGCGCCACCGGCGCAACGGAAGCGGTACCCCGGGACGATGCCAAGGCGGAATACTGGATGCAGATGAGCAGCACATTGTAAAAAATTCCCCCGCCCGCCGGATTTCCCCTCCGGCAGGCGGGGGAAAAAAAGCTTGACAATGGGGTGCGATGCAGGTAAAATAAACGTGGTATGTTGTACACTGCCGTGGGATGCCAACTCCGGCGGGCTGTATTTCATTTTTCAAACCGGCATTGGCCGGGTATTGCGTTCATCGCCCAAGTGGCGTTTTTTATTGTAATCATCCCAGCGTGATGCATTTGCAATTAAGAACTGAATATTTTTTCCCACATGGGGCAAACGCACACCCCTGGCCGCAAATTTTAGGAAGGAGGTGTGCTGCAAGAATTATGGTTTGGGTAATCACTGTAATCGTAACCATCCTGGGCATTGCCGCAGGTTTCGGCGGCGGCGTTCTTTACCGCAAGAAAGTTGCCGAGCGTGCCATCGGTTCGGCTGAGCAGGAGGCGACCCGCCTTGTGAACGAGGCGATCCGCACCGGCGAAAACCGCAAGAAAGAAATGCTGCTGGAAGCCAAGGATGAGATCCATAAATCTCGCGCAGAACACGACAAGGAAGTCAAGGAGCGCCGGGCGGAGCTGACCAAGCAGGAGCGCCGTCTGGAGCAGAAAGAGTCCACCCTGGACAAGAAGACCGAAGCCTTCGAGCGGAAGGAAGAGGAACTGAACCGCCGTCTGGCCAACGTAGCCCAGACCCAGGCACAGGCGGAAGAGATCCGCAATCAGCAATTGGCCACCCTGGAGCAGATCTCCGGACTGACCCAGGAGCAGGCGAAGCAATTCCTGCTGGAATCCATCGAGCAGGATGTCCGCCACGAGGCCGCCCAGAAAATCAAAGAGATCGAGCAGCAGCTCAAGGACGAAGCGGAGGAAAAGGGTCGTGAGATCATCGCCACCGCCATCCAGCGCTGCGCCGCTGACCATGCAGCGGAGACCACCGTATCCGTGGTCACCCTGCCCAATGACGAGATGAAGGGTCGGATCATCGGCCGGGAAGGCCGGAATATCCGCACCCTGGAGACCATTACCGGTGTCGATCTGATCATTGACGACACCCCCGAGGCCATCACCGTCAGCTCTTTCGACCCGGTTCGCCGGGAGGTTGCCCGGCTGGCACTGGAGAAGCTGATCATGGATGGCCGCATCCACCCCACCCGCATCGAGGATATGGTGGAAAAAGCACGCAGAGAAGTGGATCGCACCATCCGGGAAGAGGGCGAGCGTGCCTGCTACGAGACGGGTGTCCACAATCTGAACCCGGAACTGATCAAGATCCTGGGTCGCCAGAAGTACCGCACCTCCTACGGCCAGAACGTTCTGAATCACTCCATCGAAGTGGCTCATATTGCCGGGCTCATGGCAGCGGAGCTGGGTGTGGACGTGGCCATGGCCAAGCGAGCCGGCCTGCTGCATGATTTGGGCAAATCCATCGACCATGAGGTGGAGGGTAGCCATGTGCAGTTGGGTGCCGATCTGGCTCGGAAATTCAAGGAGAATCCCGTCATCGTCAACGCCATCGAGGCGCACCACGGGGACGTGGAACCCAAGACCGTCATCGCCGTGCTGGTTCAGGCCGCCGATGCCATCTCCGCCGCCCGTCCCGGTGCCCGGCGTGAGAATGTGGAGAATTATATCCGTCGGCTGCAAAAGCTGGAGGAACTCACCGGCTCCTATCCCGGCGTAGACAAGGCTTACGCCATCCAGGCCGGACGGGAAGTGCGCATCATGGTCAAGCCCGAGGAAGTCAGCGAGGATAATATGATCCTGCTGGCTCGGGACGTGGCAAAGAAGATCGAAGCCGAGCTGGAATACCCCGGCCAGATCAAGGTCAACGTCATCCGGGAGACCAAGGCCATCGAATTCGCCAAATAATCCCCAAAAATCAAAACGTGTCGGGAAACTTTCCCGGCACGTTTTTTTGGATATAGCACTCCCACAAAGAATCATCCCCGGCGGGGAACCCGAATGGGCATCTGCCGGGGATGATGGATATTTGGGAAGCAATCAGATCAGCAATTCGGCAATCTGGACGGCGTTGGTTGCGGCGCCCTTGCGCACCTGGTCACCGCAGCACCAGAGGCACAGGCCGTTGTCATCCGTCAGGTCGGGGCGGATGCGGCCAACGTAAACCAGATCCTGGTCACTGGTATCCAGGGGCATGGGATATTCTTTGGCGGCCAGATTATCCACCAGGCGGCACCCCGGGGCGGCGGCAATGGCGGTGCGTGCCTGCTCCACGGTGACGGGGGTATCGAAATGGAGGCTGACGGAGATGGAGTGGCTGCGCACCACCGGCACCCGGACACAGGTGCAACTGACCCGCAGGTCGGGCAGATGCATGATCTTGCGCCCCTCGTTCTGCATCTTCATTTCCTCGCTGGTGTAGCCGTCCACCTGTTCGCCGCCGATTTGGGGGATGAGGTTATAGGCAATCTGGTGGGAGAATACTTTGGGTTCATATTTCTCCCCCTTAGACAGGGCTTCCACCTCGTTCATCAGCTCGATGGGGCCTCCGGCACCGGCGCCGGATACCGCCTGATAGGTGGAG
>CAZTYB010000144.1:0-3818 GCA_964617595.1 uncultured Oscillospiraceae bacterium
CACCCCTCTGGTTCCGGGATGATTTCCCGGACTATCAGGAGTTCTGCAAGGTTTTCAATATCAATCCAAAGGTGCTGAAAGAATCCATGTGGAAGCAAATCGATGAAAACACCTACGCTATTATAAAATCTTGAATAAATACGTCCATTCTGATTGGGAAGATCAGCATGGTGGAGATCCCGGCATAAGCGGCAATAAAAATATCAAAAAAGCACTTGCAAAGCACTGCAAATGGTGCTATAATAGGGGTGTTCGTATAGGAGTGAATCAAAGAGAGGGGTAGCGACCCCTCTCTTTCTTGTTGACGAAAGGAAGAATTACATGAAAATTACCGACATCGTCACCCAGCTTGCCAAACCCGTGGTGGAAGCCCAGGGCTGCCAGCTCTGGGACGTGGAATACGTCCGGGAGGGTTCGGACTATATTCTGCGGGTGGCCATCGACAAAGAGGGCGGCGTGGATATCTCCGATTGCGAGGCGGTTTCCCGTGCCCTGGATCCCATTCTGGACGAGCACGACCCCATCCCCGACAGCTACCAGTTCGAGGTGTGCTCCGCCGGGCTGGAGCGGGCGCTGAAACGGCCGGAGGATTTCGCCCGCTTTATGGGCAGCCCCATCACCGTCAAACTCTATCGCCCCCACAACGGGCTGAAAGAGCTCCCCGCCATCCTGCGGGGCTACGACAATGGCCGCCTGACCATCGAAACCGGAAACGAAACCATTACATTTGAAAAATCCCAGGTCGCACTGGTGCGGCTTCGGGTGGAATTCTGACAGGAGGATAGACATGGCAAGAAATACCAGAGCCAAAAAGCAGGCCGAAGCACCCAAGGTGGATATCGGTGCGGAGATTTTTGACAGTCTCCGGGAATTGGAAAAATTGAAAGGCATCCCCGTGGATTACATGGTGGAGCGACTGAAGCAGGCACTGACCAACGCCTACCGCAAGGATCGGGAGGATCACCGGGATGTGCCCGCCGATAACGTGATCGTCAATCTGGACGAGCATGGACTGAATATGTTCCAGGTGAAGACCGCGGTGGAAGAGCTGGAAGATCTGGCACTGGAGATCCATATCGATGCCGCCCGGCGCATCAACCCCGATGCCCAGGTGGGTGATTCCATCCTCATCCCCGTGGACATTGCCAAATTTGGCCGCATCGCCGCCCAGACCGCCAAGCAGGTGGTCATCCAGGGCATCCGGGAAGCGGAGCGGGGCGCAATGTTCGAGAGTTTCTCCAGCAAGGCGCAGGAGCTGCTCACCGGCACCGTCCTGCGCATTATGCCCGGCACCGGGGACATCATCGTGCGCATCGGCCAGGGTTCGGATGCCTCCGAGGCGCTGCTGGCTGCCTCTGAGCAGATTCCCGGGGAACAGTTCACCGAGGGTGACCTGATCCAGGTTTACGTCATGGAAGTGCGCAAGCCCACCCGTGGTCCGCTGGTTCACGTTTCCCGTACCCATCCCAATTTGATCCGCCGTTTGTTCGAGCTGGAGACCCCGGAAATCGCCGACGGTCAGGTGGAGATCCGCAACATCGCCCGTGAAGCCGGTTCCCGCTCCAAGATGGCCGTCCGTGCCACCATGGAGGGTGTCGATGCCGTAGGTGCCTGCGTTGGCCCCCGTGGCGGCCGTGTTGCCGCAGTGGTGGAAGCGCTCCATGGTGAAAAAATCGAGATCGTTGTCTGGAGTGAGGATCCCTGCGAATATGTCAAGGCTGCCCTCAGCCCCGCAAATGTGATCAGCGTTTCCCTGATCCCCGGGCAGAAAGCTTGCAGTGTCATCGTCCCCGATGATCAGCTGAGTCTGGCCATCGGCAAGGAGGGGCAGAACGCCCGTCTGGCCGCCCGCCTCACCGGCTACAAGATCGATATCAAGTCCGCCTCCCAGGCACCCAAGATGGAGGAGCCGGAAGAGACGGAACCGGACGAGGAAGAAATCCAGAACGAGGAAATCTGATTTCCTTTTCAACCATAGGAGGGGATCACCATGCAGAAGAAAATTCCGCAGCGCCAGTGCATGGGCTGCCGGGAGCGCAAGGCCAAGCGGGAGATGATCCGGGTGGTACGGGGTACCGACGGAAACGTCACCCTGGACTTCGGCGGCAAAGCCCCCGGCCGGGGGGCATACATCTGCCCCAATCCCGATTGCCTGAAAAAAGCACTGCGCTCCAAATCGCTGGACAGGAGCCTGGAAGTGACCATTCCCGAGGAGGTCTACGCCCGGCTGGAAAAGGAGATGGCCAATGGAAGCGAAAGCACTTAACTACCTCTCCCTGGCCAAGAAAGCCCGTCTGGCTGAATTGGGGGAGGAACCGGTGGGGGACGTCGCCCGCACCGGCAAGGCCTACCTGATTGCCGTTGCCGCCGATGCTTCCGACCATACCTGGCGCAGAGCCAAGGCCTACGCCGCCGGGACGGAGCAGCAATGTGTCCGTCTGCCCTATTCCAAGGACGAGATGGGACTGGCCGTGGGTCGCACCAGTCTGGCCATCGCCGCCGTTACCGATGCGGCCCTGGCGCTGGCGCTGCTGCAAAGCCTGCCCCAGCCGGAGCGGTATGAAAAATCCATCCAATTGCTGGAAGAGAAATCCAAGAAGCTGAAAAAGCGCCAGCAGGAAGCCAAAGCCCACCAGCGCAATGTGCGAAAAGGGAAGAAATAAAATTGGAATCGGGGAAATTTCAAGCAGGGAATTTCCGTTGTGTTTGTGTATTTATGGAGGTGCGAATAGTATATGAGTATTGTGAAGGTTCGATTGAAAGAGGTCGCAGCGGATTTGGGCATGACCCCCAAGGCGGCTGCGGATGTGCTGGCAAAGTACTTCGACAGACCCAAATCCAATACCCAGGTCCTCACCGACGAGGAACTGAACGTTCTGCTGGACTGCGTGACCCAGCAGAATCAGATTGACTCTCTGGAGCAGGTATTTGCTGTGCAGAGCACCAAACCCGCCAAGGCCGAAAAGGATGCGGCGAAAGAAGAGAAAAAAGAGGAAAAGGCTGCCGCCCCCGCCCCCAAGGCAGAGCCCGCAGCGCAGAAGCAGGCTGAGAACAAGCCCGAAAAGCCCAAGGAGCCGGAACGCAAGCGGGAGCGCCGCATTGTGGATACCTCCGCCGTTCAGGTCAACTCCGCCCGCTTTGACGACCGGGTGGACAGTCTGGTCAGCGAACGTGTCCAGAATTACCAGGGCGGCAAGCAGCGCATCGGCGGCAAGAAGGGACAGCAGCAGAATAAGAAAGACAACAAATTCCGTGGCAATAAGTCCCGCAACGAGGAGCAGGAGAAGATGCGCCGCCTGCAAATGGAGGTTGCCCGCCGGGCACCCCTGACCGTAAAGATCCCGGAGGAGATCACCGTGGGCGAACTGGCCTCCCGGATGAAGAAGACGGCGGGCGAAGTTATCAAACTACTGATGAAGAACGGCGTGATGGCCGCCATCAACCAGACCATCGATTACGATACTGCGGAATATGTGGCCACCGAAATGGGCTGCAAGGTAGAAAAGGAAGTCACCGTCACCATCGAGGAACGGATCATCGACGACCATGTGGACTCCGCCGAGGAGCTGGTCACCCGTGCCCCCGTGGTGGTGGTCATGGGTCACGTTGACCACGGCAAGACCTCTACCCTGGATGCCATCCGCAAGACCAACGTCACCACCGGCGAAGCCGGCGGCATCACCCAGCACATCGGCGCTTACACCGTGGATGTGAACGGCAGCATGGTCACTTTCCTGGATACCCCGGGTCACGCCGCCTTTACTTCCATGCGTGCCCGTAGTGTCAAATCCACGGATATCGCCATCCTGGTGGTTGCA
>CAZTYB010000145.1:0-3798 GCA_964617595.1 uncultured Oscillospiraceae bacterium
AATTTGATTCGGATGACGATCCCGGATAAGCCAAACAGCAGAAATCAGCGATATATGAGGGTATAAATCAAAGATGTTCACCATCGCCGGCCCCGTGATCGTGTACGGTGTCGGCGCAAGCGTGGTGTATGGGGCAGTTTATTGGTGCGCCACAATGCTGAAATAAAAATGTGTATTTTTCTAATAAGCAGCAACCAGACTGCAAAGCATCAAAGCAGCCCTAGCTGAAAAAGGGCGGAGGATTTCCAAAAGGATTCCTCCGCCAATTTCTACATCTATCTGCAAGTGGCTAAAAGCGTTTTATTCAAAAAATGCATCCGACCGCTGCAACCTAATGTGCGCCGTGTGCATTTCCCGGTCTATCAAAATTACTCCGGTATTTCCGCAACAAACTGGAACCAGCCATCCTGATAGGCGAAAGTATACTCGGCATTCAGCTGATTCAGGATGTATTTCACCGCCGGTAAACCGTAGCCGTGCTCGGTGGTATCCGACTTCGTAGTGGCAATTTCGCCGTGAAAGATATTCACAGGCTCGGAGGTATTGCGGACGGAGATATAGATTCCGTCTTCCTTTACGATGCTGCATACGATCTCACCGCCGCCGGGCAATTTCATGCATGCTTCAATCGCATTGTCCAGCAAATTCGACAGCAGCACCACCAATTCATTGGTCGGTATCTCAACGGATGACAGGTCATTCACTTTCACCTGCATATTGATCCCGTGTTCCTGGGCAATCTGGTGCTTCTGGTTCAGCACCACATCCACAACCGGATGATAGGAAGAGATGCTGAAAACTTTCAGTGTCCGATCCGCCTGAAGCTGACAAACGTACTCCCTTGCGCTCGTATATTCCCCACGCTCCAGCAAATCACGAAGAACCGAAATGTGCCGTTCAAAATCATGGGTGGTCTTTCGCTGCATACTGTAATCCTTTTTCAGCGCCCCATAGTTTTCCGTTTGGATGGAAATTTGCTGCCGGAGCAAGCGAAGATCCTGCTCCTGCTGCGTGGCTCTTTCGATGCTGCTGATGACATACACGATCGCTATATTGGTGACCATCAAAATGAATGCAAAAATGACGACACTCAACGGGGCATCTCCGTCCCGTGGGGCAGTATAAAACAAAATTGCAAGCATGACGATACTTGCCCCTGGGAACAGGCTGGATAAGAGCACCCACTTATTGTGCTGTTTCCCCAGATTCCCTTTCTTGCGAAAGTGGCGCAAGACCCACGCCAGGAACACCGCCAGGAGTTTATCCGCTGTAACCAGTGTCGTATAGGATAATTTACGCCAGACGAATGTATTGTAACTAATCCCCAGCAGATAACACATCCCATGCACCGCAACCGTATCCATGGACGATAGAAAGATATTATCGATCACCGCCAGGCAAATATGTACCGCCCAATTCCCCTGTAAAAGAATAACGGATAACCCCGTGCAAACCGCCAGCGTAAGCGCCAATTTGGTATACTGATTGATCGTAATATTCGTATAGAAACAGGCAAACAGCCAGATGAGCAGAGCGCCGGATATCCGCTTTTTGTTCAGCTCTTTGGGGGACAGAAATGCACTGTTAAAAAGATAGCAGCAAATCAGCTCCAATCCGCTCCAAAGCGCACCGACGAGATATTCCATCATTGCCACCCTTTCCAGAGGAGGAATTTCTGTTTCTTCTCAGCATAGCCCTTCTCCCCCACTCGCAGAGTCGTTCCATTATCCAATATGGCTTCCCGGCACCGAAATATTTTCAGATGCTTCATATTGACCAAATAGCTTTTATGAATCCGTAAAAAGCCCAGGGGTTCCAGCCGTTCTTCCAAATCGGACAGTGTCGCATAAAAACAATATTCCCTCTGTTTCCGCTCCGGTGTCATCATTTGCGTTACCAGGGTTACATTGTGCTGCTGCACTTCCAGATACAGGATATCATCCAATGGAAATCTGATGATTTCCCCATTGACCTGAATTGGCAATGTCTCCTGGTGCAGCTGTTTCAGGGCAAGGGAGAGCGCCGCTCTCAGGTCACTTTCCAAATTACGCTTCAGGATATAGCGAAACGCCTGCACCTCATACCCCTCCGGCGCATATTCAATAAAATTGGTAACGAAGATGATAACGGTATCGTTGCGCAGGGAGCGCATCCTCCTTGCGATGTCCATACCATTGTAACCGGCGCCATCAAAATCGATATCCAAAAGAGCAATATCGCAGCAGGATAGAACCTGTTCATGGATGGCTGCGAGATCGGAGAATGCATGGATTTTCGCTTTCTGATCCAATTCCGTCAAAATACGATCCGTCGTTTCCTTTATTGCCCCAAGTGCTGCCGTATCATCATCACAAATCAGAATATTATGCATCATTTTCAATTCGCATTTTCTCTATTTCATAGATGTACACTCGATTTGGCTCAAACACATCGCTGAATACCGGATGCCCCGCTTTCGCTCCGGTTCTGCCCGGTGAATCAACAGTATCCCATACATTGTACGTTAAAGCCGTCATTTCCCGCCTGTAGGATACAATATATGTGTGATTCTCAAAATCCATGTCAGGCCAATCAAATCCAAATCGGGATGGCTCCGATACGCTCTCCGTATCCATCCATTTGGAACCGGGATAAATCCCCCATTTTTCATAGATTGCGTACCAATCCGGGTAAGATAATGTATGTTCTTCCGGAATATTCGCAACAGCATATTGTTCCAGATTCACCGGCCGTTCAAAGGGATAGACATACTCCCACCGGGCAAGGAACAGCGCCGCAACAGCCACGAATGCAAGCGCAAAACACAATCCATTTCGTCCCCGGTGTCCTTGTGTTTCACCACCAAAACACCGGCACCCCACCCGGTATAGCCACACAGCAGCCGCCACCAGAATGAGTATCATGATGGCTGACTTGATCATATTCATATTTTGTTTATTCACTCCCAGTAATATGTCATCGGGAAATTTCGATATGTGCATTCCATTTATCGCCCAGCTTAAAACCTTGGTAGGATCATCGTGCCGCAAACTGACACAGAATATATTATACCGGTCATCGATCCGATTTGCAATAAGAAAGATGATGCTCAGTGCAACCTGTAATATTCGTTAGGGATTTTTGATTTGTATATTTTGCGTATTGCGCAATATCAAAATCTATGCTATCATAATGGTGAAAAAATGAACCTTTATCGCTGCCACCTCATGATTTTTGCAAAAGGAGGCTGAATACATGGCCGGAAATTCGGAATATAGGAACAAGTGGATTGCTGACAAACTTGATCGAATCAACCTAACCATGCCCAAAGGCAAAAAAGAAATTATCCAGGCCGAAGCAGCCCGCCACAGCATGAGCGTGAATGCATACATCAACGCAGCCATTGGCGAAAAGATGGATCGTGATCATACACAGGAGGTAGCAAAATGAAAACCTATACGATCATCGGCGGCGTTAACGGCGTGGGCAAATCCAGTTTCACAGGCGTTCTGGCAGAGTACCGCAATGGAGAACTGCGCACCGTAGGCAATCATCGTCCACGTTGGATCACCGAATTGATGAATTTCTTACGTGGATAACCCATAATATTTTTGAAGTTTTGAAAATCGTCCCAAAAGTACAAAAAAGCACTATAGGTGCAGGTATTCAGGGTTTCACCTTTCACACGCAAAGCGTATTTCACAAATCCCGAAAGGGATTTATTTCGTTGAAAAAAAGCACTTGCTTTCGCAAGTGCTTTTTTCATGGCAGGGGCACAAGGACTTGAACCCTGAGCCTACGGTTTTGGAGACCGCCGCT
>CAZTYB010000146.1:0-3739 GCA_964617595.1 uncultured Oscillospiraceae bacterium
GTGCTTGCACAATCTGTAAACCATGTTGCTCTTGACAGAAACGCCTCCCCTACGGGCATGATTTTGGCATAATCTATAATAACGGGCGTAGGGGACGGGTTTCCCGTCCCGCTTGCACCCGGAACGTTTTTTGCCCGTAGGGACACCCGTCCCCGGGTGTCCGCTGAGCAGGGTGCGTTGGATGGTTAAAGCGAATGAGACTGAGCGCCCCTTGTCCCCCTCTTAGAGGGGGATGTCGGCCGGACAGGCCGACAGGGGGAGTGGCGTTGGTAATTTTGAGCTGTTACCATCCATCGAACGACACTCCCCCCGTCATGCTGTTCGCATGACACCCCCCCCTCAGCGAGGGGGGCAAGGACTCAATCTCATTTCCGTATACCTTTCAACGCATTCGGTGGAAATCGGGAGCGGCGGACACCCCGGGAGGGGTGTCCCTACGAGGTCGGTTTGGCCATTCCCATTCAACGTACATGGATAAAACCGCAAGATGAGAGGGAGGCGAAACGCCTCCCCTACGGTGACGATTTTGGTATAATCTAAAAAAACGGGCGTAAGGGACGGGTTTCCCCTCCGGATGGCGCAAGATGGGGATTGCTTGCAGCAATTGCCATTCAGAGGGCGGGTATTCATCAAAATCAAAAATGAAATTCATTTTCATATTGACATTTCCGAAGAATGGATTATAATATGATAACCGTTATCAAATCTGGAGGCAATCCATGCCGAATAAAAGCGCCTACAAGACCAAGCAGGGGGACGAACTGAGGAATTTCCTGGAAAGTGTCCCCGGGAAACATATCACCGCCGGGGACGTATGCGAATATTTCCGCCAGTCCGGCAAGCCCATGGGCATGGCCACGGTGTATCGCCAGCTGGAGCGGCTGGTGGACGAGGGAACCGTTGCCAAATACAATATCGATGCAGGCTCCCCCGCCTGTTTCGAATATCTGGGCAGTCACCGGGGGGAAGAAACCTGCTACCACTGCAAATGCTGCGTATGCGGCAAGCTCATCCATATGCACTGCGACGAACTGCCGGAGCTGCAAAAGCATATCCTCGCCCACCACGGCTTTTCCATCGACCCGGTAAGGACGATTTTTTTCGGGGTATGTAGCGAATGCGCAAAGGAGACAAAATGAAAAAAACACGTATATTCCTCTTATTTCTCCTGGCGCTGCTGCTTGCGGGCTGCGGCCAGCAAAATACCCAGGGGACGAAAATCCAGGTGGTTGCCGCCATTTTCCCGGAATATGACTGGGTGCGGCAAATCGTCGGTGAAGATCCCGGGGTTGAAATCACGCTACTAGTGGATGACGGGGTTGACCCCCACAGTTTCCAGCCCTCCGCCGCAGACATGGTGAAAGCAAGCCAGTGCGATCTGCTGATTTTCGGGGGCGGCGAATCCGACGGATGGCTGAATAAGCTGCCGGACAGCAATGCCAGTCGGCGGGTGATCCAGCTGCTGCCCCTGCTGGGGGAGCGGGCATATGAAGAGGAGCACATCGAGGGAATGGAGCACGGCGAACACGAGGAAGCATCGGGCGAAGCCGAAATGGACGAGCACGTGTGGCTTTCGCTGAAAAATGCGGCGCTGTTCTGCCAGGAGATCACCGAGGCTCTATGCCAGCTGAACCCCACCGGGGCGGAAAGCTACCGGGCGAATCTGCAAAATTATCTGGCACAGCTCCAGGAATTGGACGAAGCCTATGAGGCAACCATCGGCGGGGCGGCGAAAGGGAGCATCATCGTATGTGACCGGTTCCCGTTCCGGTATCTGGTGGAGGATTACGGATTGGAATATTATGCGGCTTTCCCCGGCTGCTCTGCGGAGACGGGAGCAAGCTTCGAGACGGTGGTCTTTCTGGCGAACCGGGCAAGGGAACTGGACGTAAGCGCCCTGCTGATCACCGAAACCGGTGACGGCAAATTGGCCGGAACCGTGGCAGAGAATGCCCAGCTGCCGGACATCCCGGTGCTGACACTGAACGCCATGCAGTCCATCTCCGCCGAAAAAGCAAAGAGCACCAGCTACCTCGCCATCATGGAGGAAAATCTGGTGGTGCTGGAGCAAGCGCTAAACTGAGGAGGAAATGATTTGCCTCAAATCATCTGTGAAAATGTATCCCTGGGCTACGATGGTCACCCCATTGTAAGCGGACTGAATTTCACCGTGAATTCCGGGGACTATCTATGCATCGTGGGCGAAAACGGCTCCGGCAAATCCACATTGATGAAAACCATCCTGAATCTCACCCCGCCCCTGTCCGGCTCCATCCACATGGAGGAGCTGGCTCCCACCCAGATCGGGTATCTGCCCCAGCAGACCCAGGTGCAGCGGGATTTCCCTGCATCGGTGATGGAGATCGTCCTGTCCGGGTTCCAGGGGCAGCGGGGACTGCGCCCCTACTATACCAGGGCAGAGAAGCAAGCCGCCGCAGAAAATCTGGAGAAATTGGGACTGAAAGATTTCTCCCGCCGGTGCTACCGGGAGCTATCCGGCGGCCAGCAGCAGCGGGTGCTGCTGGCACGGGCGCTGTGCGCCACCCGGAAATGCCTGCTGCTGGACGAGCCCATCTCCGGACTCGACCCCAGAGCCGCTGCCCAGATGTACGAGATCATCCACCAGCTCCACCGGGAGGGGATCACCGTAATCATGATCTCCCACGATCTCAACGCCGCACTGGATGATGCAACCCATGTGCTGCATATTGGCAAGGAGCTGTTCTTCGGCAAGCGGGAAGAATATGCCCGCAGCGGCATCCGCCGTGCCCTGATGCCGGATCAGGAGGAGAAGCAGTGATGCAGAATCTGATACTCTATTTATCTTATCCATTCGTGCAGTATGCGCTGATCGTGGGCGTTTTGATTTCGCTGTGCGCTTCGCTGCTGGGGGTTACCCTGGTGTTGAAACGATTCTCGTTCATTGGGGACGGACTATCCCATGTGGCTTTCGGTGCCATGGCCATTGCCGCCGTGCTGAACATTTCCAATCGGATGGTCATTGTGCTGCCCATTACTGTTATCTGCGCCGTGCTGCTCCTGCGCACCGGTCAGAATACCAAAATCAAGGGGGATGCCGCCATCGCCATGATCTCCGTGGGGGCGCTGGCTTTCGGGTATCTGCTGATGAGCATTTTCTCCACCTCCTCCAATCTTTCCGGGGATGTGTGCGGGGCGCTGTTCGGCTCCACCTCCATCCTCACATTAAGCCGTGGGGAAGTATGGCTGTGCATTGGATTGTCCGCATTGGTGATCGCCCTGTTCGTGATTTTTTATCACCGAATTTTTGACGTAACCTTTGACGAAACCTTTGCCCGTGCCGCCGGAACCAAGGCAGATGCCGCCAATTTGCTGATTGCGGTGATCACCGCCGTGATCATCGTGCTGGCCATGAATCTGGTGGGTTCGCTGCTGATTTCGGCGCTGATCATCTTCCCCGCTCTGTCCGCCATGCGGCTGTTCCGGTCGTTCCTGTCCGTCACCATCTGCGCAGCGGTGGTCAGCGTGGTTTGCGCCGTGGGGGGCATCGTGATTTCCATTCTGGCGGGCACCCCCGTGGGTTCCACGGTCGTTGCGGTGGATGTTGCAGCGTTCGCCCTGTGCAGCCTGGGTGGAAGTATGCAAAGGAATTGATTTTCAAAAAACACAATGCGGTAGAAACCATTTTGGCTTCTACCGCATTTTATTGGTTAAAGAAAACCACCAGCCCGGCTGGTGGTTCCAAAAAGCTTTAGCTATG
>CAZTYB010000147.1:0-3687 GCA_964617595.1 uncultured Oscillospiraceae bacterium
GGGGAGTCTGGTTCTTGACACGCTGCTGCCAGGAGTCAGCGCCGACCTTCTTGCCGTTTTCCAGCAGAGAGTTTGTGGCAGCCTCCATCTCCTCAACAGTGGTCAGATATGCCCAATCCTTCAAAGTGATTTCCTCCTAAAAAAGATATTCAATGAAAAAACCGATACAAAAACGACATAATGCCGCACTGTATCGATAATATTGTACTAATTTCAGCCACAAATGTCAACTGGCAGTATCGTAGGAAAATCATACCATTTTCCATCCCCCCATGGGGGATTTTTGTGGAAATTGCAACCATATAAAAAAGATTCCGTTTCACACCCAAATGCATCCTCCGTGGTTTCGTATGGGGTGCATATCAGTCCCTACGCCCATTTATTAGATTGTGCCAAAATCATGACCGTAAGGGAGGCGTTTCGCCTCCCTTGAGCGATACGTATTCAGCAAGCCCACGCAGGAGGGACGGGAAACCCGTCCCCTACGGTCGTTAACATAAGATTGTGCTAAAATCGCCACTGTAGGGGAGGCGTTTCGCCTCCCTCATTTTGCGATTTTATCCGGGTACACCGGTATCATCTACGGCTGAGGATTTCGGTAAGCAGGCGGTTGGCCACTTCCCCCTTGCTCATCAGGGGCAGCTCGACTGTTTCCTCCCGGGTGATGAGGGTGACCACATTGGTCTCCACCCCGAATCCGGCACCGGCGGTCTTCAGATTGTTGGCGGCGATCATGTCCAGATGCTTCTTTTCCAATTTCTTCCGGCTGTTTTCCAGCATATTCTCCGTCTCCATGGAGAACCCGCAGACATACAGCCCCGGGTGCCGATTTTCGCTGACGTAGGCCAGGATATCAACCGTGCGCTCCAGGGGGATGGACAGGTCAGCATCGGATTTCTTCATCTTTTCCGTTGCAACGGTTGCAGGGCGATAGTCCGCCACGGCAGCGGCTTTCACCAGGATATCCGTCTCCGGCAGGGCATCTTTCACCGCCGCCAGCATATCCGCCGCCGATTTGACCGGCACCATCTTCGCCCCCGGCACGGGGTTCAGAGCTACGGGGCCGGAGATCAGGGTCACTTCCGCCCCCCGGAGCACCGCTTCCCGGGCGATGGCGTAGCCCATCTTCCCGCTGGAATGATTGGTCAGGAAGCGGACGGGATCCAGCGCCTCCTGGGTAGGTCCGGCGGTGACGGTGACACGGAGCCCGGCCATATCCTTTTCCCGGGCAATCACCCGGTAGACCTCCTCCACCAGTACCTCCGGCTCCGGTAATTTGCCGCTGCCCACATCCTGGCAGGCCAGCACCCCCGTGGCAGGCTGGATGATGCGGAAGCCATAGCGCCGGAGGGTCTGCAAATTTTCCTGAGTGGCAGGGTTCTCCAGCATGGCGGTGTTCATGGCCGGGGCAATCAATTTGGGGCACCGGGCGGCCAGCACCGTGGTGGTGAGCATATCGTCCGCCAGACCGTGGGCGAGTTTGGCGATCACATTGGCCGTGGCCGGGGCGATGAGGATCACGTCCGCCGCCTTGGCCAGGGACACATGGGCAACATCATACTGAAAATCCCGGGCGAAGGTATCCACAACGCAGCGGTTGTTGGACAGAGTCTCCAGGGTGAGGGGGGTGATGAACTGGGTGGCGTTCTTCGTCATGATGCAGTGGACATTCGCCCCGGTTTTGCGCAGGGCGCTGGCCACATTGGCCATTTTGTAAGCGGCGATCCCCCCGGTGATACCCAAAAGGACGGTTTTGCCCGTTAAATTCTCCATTTGTATGCCTCCTGTGGAAAAACGTTAAGAAAATTATATCAAAATCCTCTCCCCTTTTCAACCCAATGATGTTAATTTAAGCAAAAGCGGGAGGCGAAACGCCTCCCCTACGGTGCCGATTTTGGCACAATCTAATGATGCGGGCGTAGGGGACGGGTTTCCCGTCCCTCTTGATTTTGGCCATCGGTCACGCAACCCTTTTGTGGGAGGCGAAACGCCTCCCCTACAGTGCCGATTTTGGTGCAATCTAAAATAAGCGGGCGTAAGGGACTTACTTCCCCGTTCCTTATGACCGAAAAAATCCCGGATGCATGAAAATGCATCCGGGAAAAGGGGATTTATTCAGCTTCCACAGGGAGGATGAGGAAGATGCCCTGATCCTTGGTCACGAAGCTCAGCTTGCCATCTTCGTAGGTATATTCCACATCGGTGAGGATCTGACCCTCCAGATTCTGATCCACGTAGACCAGACGGAATTCACCCTCCAGCTCCACGGGGATGGTGATGGTCACGTCACCCAGGAATTTCTCCAGCCAGCCGGAGTACTCGTAGCCAACGGTGAGGGCATACAGGCAGTCGCCGTTGGGTGCCTCCATACCCCGCACGATCAGTTCGCCCCGGGGCAGGCCGGATTTGCCCATCTTGACGGTTGCGGTCTTGATTGCCTGGAACACGCTGTCCTCATTCCGGACGGCGCCGCAGACCGGGCAGATGGAGATGGTCATCTCCTCCCCAGCGGAGGTGGTGAAGGTCAGTTCATGCCATTCGCAGGGCATACCGGCCGTCCAGTCGCAACCCTTGCGGATGCAGTAGGCGGCATGGAACCCATCGCTACAGGGCTTCCACTCACTGAACCAATGGGACAGGGCTTTCTCCACATCTTTCTTGCCGCAGACGGAGCAGACGGCAGACTGGGTGCAGGTGGCGCAGTTGTCATTCTGGGCATGGTCGCAGACCAGCTTGCAGTCGGTGCATACCCCGTTGTCCCACTTGTGGGCGCCGGTGGTCACGGAGAGGGTTTCGCCGCAGACATCACAAACGGTAGTTACAGTGTGCTTGGAGAGATCCACTTTCTTGGTCGTGGGATCGATGTAGGCGGAAGAGACCTTGCGGATTCCGTCCTTGTGCTCACATTCCAATTCGCAGTCCTTGCACTTGCCATTGACCCAGGTATGGTCTTCTTTCTTGGTGGAAACATCCTTGCCGCAGGTGGTGCAGGCAGTAATGGTGAAGTGTTGCTTCATGTCAAGAGCCAGGGTTTCATCATCTTGGATGGTGCGATAATACACATCGGTTCCGTTGGGGCAGATGGTCAGAGCCTTGCCGCAAACGTCGCACTTGTGGTCGTTATCGGCATCGGTGGTGCCGGTGCAGACGTAGCCGCACAGGGGTTCTGCGCACACGCCATCGCAATTGCTCCAATCGTGGTTATATGCATCGCCCTGTGTCGCCGTATGGCACACGTTGCACTTTTTCTCCAGGTAATGCACCTTGTCATCCTGGGATGTCATCTCCCATGTTTCATCCTCGTGCTTACACGTGACTTCGCAGCCTTCATTGGTGCATTTGCCGGTTTCGCTGCTCCAATTATGGTTGGCTTTCGCCTCAGTGAAGACGTAGCCGCATTTGCAAACGGCAGCCGTGGTGCAGTCCCCATCGTCATTGAGGTTGACGTGGTTCATTTTATTAGCGAACAGCGTCCTGCCACAGTCAGGAGCCGCGCACACCACCTTATAATCGTGAAATTCGTCGTCAATGTACTCATATACCTCTTGAGCGTATTCCTGCTCATGATCCGGGCAACTGTCCGCAGCAGCAGCAGGCAGGACGGCGACACTGGCCACCATGGCCAGCGCCAAAAGCATGGCCAACAATTTCTTCTTCATAAAAAAGCTCCTTTCATTCTGTCCCCCC
>CAZTYB010000148.1:0-3668 GCA_964617595.1 uncultured Oscillospiraceae bacterium
CGTGCCATGGTCATGGAGCCGGAGCTGGTGGTTGCGGATGAACCGATTTCCGCTCTGGACGTGTCCATTCGTGCCCAGGTTCTGAACCTGATGAAGCAGTTCCAACGGGAAAAGGGTCTGACCTACCTCTTCATTGCCCATGACCTGTCCGTTGTCCGGTTCATCTCTGACCGCATCGGCGTTATCTACAAGGGCAATATCGTGGAAATTGCGGAAGCAGAGGAGCTGTTTAACTACCCCCTGCACCCCTATACCCGCAGCCTGATTTCCGCCATCCCCATCCCCGACCCCTCCCTGGAGAAGAACAAGGTTCCTTTCACCTACGATCCCTCCGTTCACGATTATTCCCAGGAGGAGCCCGAGCTTGTTGACATTGGCCACAATCACCTGGTTTATGGCAGCAAGAAGGAGCTGGAGGAGTACAAGGCCATCCGTGAAAAAGATGAGCCCCTGAAATCCATCACCATTCTCAAGTCCGACGAGGCCAAGGCGCAGTACGCCAAGACTGAGGCGCAGCCCACCCAGGAACTGATTCTGGATGCTCCCGTCCACGATACGGGCAGAGGAATCTATAAATTCCTGTCTTTCCTGCTGCCCATCCTGGGCTTGATCGCCGCCTGGATCTTCCGGAAGAAGAACTATATGCGCAACTACCGTGCTTGCCGCAAGGGTGCGCTGATCGGCTTGGCCACATTGGGCGTGATCCTGCTCCTGTTCTGCCTGCTGATTGTTCTGGCTGTGATCTAGTTGCCCTGTCCCGTATGGGATATGCATTCGAGTTTTCCCGCACTGGCGGAGCTGCTGTCCGGCAGCTCCGCTTTTTTGAACCGAAAGGAGTTTTTATGTCCCGTTATGCCCGCAGGAGAGAACCCGCCCACCCCAAGGTGGAGCGCATCGAGCTGAACGAGAAGTATGTTCCGCTTCGCCTGATTCTGATGATCGGAGCTTTGGCGCTGGCTGTTTTTTCCTTTGGAACCTTTTTAAATGATTTGCTGACGGTGGAGCCGGGGTGGAGCGTGATTGAAACGGATAACCCCCAGACCCTTGCTTTCCAGGATTTTGTACTGGACTATGATTTGGGTGCCGGGGCGGCCAGCGCGAAGAGTGAGCAGAGCGCCATTTCCGCCATCTATACCCAGAACTTGGACGAGGCCAGCCGTGCCCTCTCCCGGGAGCAGGTGGAGGGGGTAAACAATCTCTATTCCCTCAATGCTGAGCCTAATAGGGATATTACTGTTTCGCCCATCCTCTATCAGGCGTTCCAGATCTTGGGTGATTGTCGCTATGTTTACTATGCCCCCTTGATGGATCGGTATGACTGCGTTTTCTCCAGTGACTATGACGAGGAAGCGGAGCTCTATGACCCCCGCCGGGATGAACCCACCGCCGGATTCGCCCGGGAGGTTGCGGCCTTTGCCGTTGACCCGGAGGCCATCCAGGTCAAGCTCCTGCCGGACAATACCCTGCGGCTGGAAGTGAGCCAGGAATATCTGGACTATGCCCGGGAGAATGAGATCGAATGTTTCGTTGACCTGGGAATTCTGCGCAATGCATTTCTCTGTGATGCGGTTGCGGATGCGCTGACAGGGGAGGGGTATTGCAACGGGGTGGTCTCCACCCTGGATGGATTCACCCGGAACCTGTGCCAGGAGGAATTTGCACTGAATCTGTTTGATTATTCCGACGGCGCAGCCAGGATCCTGGGCGGTGTTGCTTACGATGCTCCGGCGGCGCTGGTGAGTTTCCGGGCATTCCCGGTGATCGAGGATTATGATGATACCCGTTTCTATGTCTATGCCGATGGCGCAATCGAAACGCCGTTCCTGGGTACAGATGGATTATCCGCCCCCGCTTGCGCCAGCCTGACTACATTGAGCGCTGACGGAGCAGTTGCCCCCCTGGCCATCCGCACGCTGGAAGCTTTCTGCTCCGGTGAGGATGCCAATTTTGATTCCTTGAATGACCTCTCCTGGGCAAGTACCCGGGATGGGGAAATCACCCTCCATGGGGATGGATTCCGTCTGATGGAATCGGATTAAAATAAGAAAAATGCAGCGGTAGGAAGCCGGATTCGTCCGGTTCCTACCGCTGTAAAATTTTGGGGTATTAAGATTGAATTACTCCAGCTTGGCTCCGGCGGGGATGGCATCATCCAGCATGACCAGGTTCAGCTTTTCTTCCCCGTTCACCTTATGGATGGCGCTCAGGAGCATACCGCAGGATTCACGCCCCATCATCTTCCGGGGGGGCAGGTTCACAATGGCGACAAGGGTCTTACCCACCAAATCCTCAGGCTTGTAGAATTTGGCAATGCCGGAGAGGATTTGACGGTCGGTACCCGTGCCGTCATCCAGAGTGAATTGGAGCAGCTTGTCGGATTTCTTCACATTCTGGCAGGCTTTCACCTTTACGACCCGGAAATCGGATTTGCAGAAAGTATCGAAATCCACTTTCTCCTCGGTGTAGGGCTCGATTTCCAGTGCGGGTTTTGCGGGCTGGTTCAGGGCTTCCAGAGCGGCCAGTTCCTGCTCCACATCAATGCGGGGGAAGAGGGGAGCGCCGGTCTGGGTATTCCAGGAGGATTCCTCTGCGTTGCGGTATCCCTGGGCTTCCCAACTGCGGCCAAATTCGCATACACCCAGCAGATTCATGATCTTCTCGGAAGTTTCCGGCATGAACGGCGTGATGAGCATGGCGCTGATGCGGATGCATTCGCACAGATTCTTCATCACCGTCAGCAGCCGGGGCATGGTATCCGGGGATTTTGCCAGGATCCAGGGGGTGGTCTCGTCGATATATTTGTTCGCCCGATCCAGCAGCCGGAAGATATCGTTCAGACCCACGGAGAACTGGAAAGCATCCATGTGCATTTCATAGTCGGCGACGACCTCGGCGGCCAATGCTTTCAGTTCCTCGTCCAGGGGAGCCGCTTCACCACCCTGAGGGAGGGTTCCGGCGAAGTATTTCTGGCTCATGGCAGTGGTGCGGGAGACCAGATTGCCCAAGGTATTGGCGAGATCCGTATTGATTGTGGAAATCAGCATTTCATTGGTGAAATTGCCGTCGGAGCCAAAGGGGAAAGTACGCAGCAGGAAGAACCGCAGGGCATCCACCCCGAAGTGCTCCGCCAGGACGTAGGGGTCGACCACATTGCCCCGGGACTTGGACATTTTTTCTCCGTTGAAATTCAGCCAGCCGTGGCCATAGACTTTCTTGGGCAGGGGCAGATTCAGGCTCATCAGCATGGCGGGCCAGATAATGGCGTGGAACCGGACGATTTCCTTACCCACGAAATGCACATCTGCAGGCCAGAATTCCTCCAGGTCATGGTACTTGTCGTTTTCAAAGCCCAGGGCAGTCATATAATTGAACAGCGCATCGATCCACACGTATACCACGTGGCCGGGGTCGAAGTCCACCGGAACGCCCCAGGTGAAGCTGGTGCGGGAAACGCACAGGTCTTCCAGGCCGGGCTTGATGAAGTTGTTCACCATTTCGTTGACCCGGCTCCGAGGTTCCAGGAAATCGGTGTTTTCCAGCAGATCCTGGATCCGGTCGGCGTACTTGCTCAGGCGGAAGAAGTAGGCTTCTTCTTCGGCATCCTGGACTTCCCGGCCGCAGTCGGGGCACTTGCCGTCCACCAGCTGGCTCTCCGTCCAGAAGCTTTC
>CAZTYB010000149.1:0-3663 GCA_964617595.1 uncultured Oscillospiraceae bacterium
CATGTTCTTGCACAATGTGTAAACTATGTTACTACACTATACAGTTTCGCCTCCCTCTTCTTGCGGTTTTATCCAGGTACGTTGAATGGGGATAGATAAACCTACACCGTAGGGACACCCCTCCCGGGGTGTCCGCATACCCGGCTTGTTATATCAATCGCCCCCATTGAAGGGGAACGCAGGATGGGACGGAGCGCTCCTTGTCCCTCTCGTTGAGGGAGATGGGCAGGCGAACAGCATGACAGGGGGAGTGTTGTTCGTTGAATGGTAACCGCTCAAAATTACGGACGGCACTCCCCCTGTCGGCCTATTCGGCCGACATCCCCCTCTAAGAGGGGGACGAGTGGCGCCACCGTGTCGAACCTTAAGTTGACGACATTGCTCCTTTCAGGGGAGGAAAAAGGCACTCAGTCCCATTCGCCCTAACCATCCAGCGGCACCCTCTCAGCTTTTGCCCGTAGCTTTCGGCATCCGAATGTCTTTCCAACCTGAAACATCGCACTGACCATACTCATTATCACCCACAGCTACCACACTTCCGTCTGATTTCAGACCAACCGTGTGAGCATATCCGGCAGAAATTGCCACGACATTCGTCCAGTCAGAAACATCGCGCAGGTCATCCTTATTCCGCCCCTTAGCTACCACGGTTCCATCTGATTTCAGGCCAACCGTGTGATAGCTTCCAGCAGAAATCGCCACGATATCCGTCCAGTCGGATACATCGCTTTGACCATACCCATTATCACCCGCAACTACCACTGTTCCATCTGATTTTAACCCAACCGTATGATCTCTTCCAGCGGAAATCGCCACGATATCCGTCCAGCTGGATACATCGCACTGGCCATAATTGTTAAAACCCACCGCTACAACGGTTCCGTTAGATTTCAGGCCAACCGTGCGACCGCCTCCAGCAGAAATTACCACGATATCCGACCAATCAGAAACATTGCGCTGGCCGGATCCATCAGAACCCTCAGATACCACAGTTCCGTCCGACTTTAGTCCAACGGTGTGAACATTTCCAGCAGAAATCGCCACAATATCCGTCCAACTGGGAACATCGGACTGGGCAAACCAATTATAGCCCTCAGGCACCTCAGTTTTGTAAAAACCAACCTCAATCACAGTTCCGTTTATTCCCTCAGCTACCACGGTTCCGTCTGATTTCAGGCCAACCGTGTGATTGCCTCCAGCAGAAATTGATTCACGCACTGCATTTTTATTCCAAATTTCCATACTGCGTGCTTTGGAATCATTGTAATCAACAGCGCCAAACAGCATCGCCGCATGGGCATCTTGTCCCGCATCCATCAATGCAACGGCGGTCTGGTACAGCTCTTCCGGAACTTGCGCTAAATTTTCCTTGCCATCCAGGAAATCCCCCAGCTCTGCGAAACTTTTGGCTGCAAGGCCATAATCGCCGCTCTTCATGGCGCTGGAATAGGTGATGTAATGGTCGATATCATTCGCAATATTTAAGCTATCTTTATACTCACCCAAATCCCTGAATGCAGCCATTGCCTCCTCATACTCTCCCGCTTCCATCGCCGTGACGGCTTTGCGGTAATTCTGCTCCGGAATCACATAAGTGACGGTTCCATAGAATGCCCCGCCGCAGAGCAATGCGACCAGCAGCAGAAGGATGCATATGGTTCGGTTGCGTTTTCTCTTCCGGCGCAGTTCCTCCGCCTGTTTCCGGTGCTGTTCCTCTGTTGCTTTTTCCTGAGCTAGCAGCTCAGCAATTCGTTTTTCGCAAAAATCTACATATTCCATTTTCCCCAGCTGGAGGAGGTGGGTCTTCTTCTCATTGATTAAACTGCGGGAGGAAGTGGACTGCACCTCTTTTAGCCATTTCCGCCATTCTTCCTCCTGGCGGTTCAGGCTCTCCCGGTGAGCCTGCTCCATTTTCCGGTCCGTTTCCCCCAGGAATACGCCATACGCCGGCGCAAGTCGTCGGCGGCTTCCTGCTCCTGTGTCCGGGCATCGGCAATGCGCTGCTCCAGTTCCTCCCTCAGGCGCCGCTTTGCCCCGATCAGAGATTCTCTCAACGCCGGGTCAGCGAACTGCTCCGCCCGCTGGAGGAATTTATTATTCTGCCAGTTTTCCTTCTCCCGCTCCAGCTGCTTGCGCCGGGCGGAGACGTAGGAAGTATAATGCAGGTCAAAATCGTAAGCGTTCTCAATGGCGCTCTGGGGCAGATATCCCTCAATGACCAACTTCTCAACCATGGAATGGATATGGGCACTGTCCGGCTCCAGGGTGAATTGCTCCCCGGTGGCGCTCCGGGTGGAAGCCAGACGGGCAGCGGTAAAGGCATCCAAATCGGTGCATTTCGCCTGGGCCAGTGCTTTGCCCAGATAGGCATGGGCATTCTCCGGGTCAATATCCAGCACCTTTTCGCAATATTCATTGGCGGAGGTTCAGTCCCGGTCTTCCAGGAACATCTGTGCCCGCTTCATCAGGGGCGCAGCACCGGCATTTCCACCGGAGATCACCGTCTCCTTTACGATGGTGGTTTTCGGCTCCTCAATCGGAGCGATTTTCTGAATACCCCGGATGAGATCCTGCATGAACCCCAGTTTGCTCATATCCTGCGCCTGCAAATGGGAGAATTCCTCCGGCAGGTCATAGGGATCCATGTCCTTATAGGCCGGAATCAGCATTTTCTTTTGCCCCTGGCGGATCAGGGACAGGTAGCGGCTCCATTCGTTCTTGACCCACACGGCGCTGAAATACTCCGGCTTGGTACCCAGGACAACCATAACCCTGGCAGAATTCAGGGCGGCGAAGATATAGGGCTCATAAGCGGAGCCCAATTTATCCTCCAATGTGATCCGGGAGAAGAAGACCTTGAACCCCTCCTGGGTCAGTTGATGATACAGGTCATTGGCAAGGACGGAATCGGGAGTACGGCGGCCGTTATGATCCGTCTCCTTATAGCAGATGAAGACATCGAAAGGCTCCTCTTTCTGGGAGATGGCCAGGATCCCCCGCTGGATCTCGTTAATGGCTCTGGCTTCCGATTCGTAAATGCTGCGCTGATTGATATCCGCATATTGCAGAGCAGATTTATAATTGTCATCGTCGAAAATGGAGGTGTACTGTGCCCGGTTGACAGTGGGGACACGCTTATGGCTAGCCGGATCCTCCACATACTCAATACCGTAGCGGCACAGAACCAGTGACCAGTAGCTCTCGGCATCGGTATGATCCTCGTTGAGGATCTTCTCATAGATGGTCATGGCCTTATCGAATTCGTTATTCCGGCGGAAATGATTCGCCCGATCGTACAGATTCACCCGCTTGTCATTATCCAGTCGGGGCAGGGTCTGCTGTGTGCCGCAGTATTCGCATTCCACAACGGTCTGCCCGGGCTGGACTTCCAGCGCTCCGCCGCACATTTTACATTTGAAAACTGACATATTCCCTCTCCAGTCTATTCTATATGATATCATTTTGAGCCTTTTTCATAGTTCCATTATATTACTGATTGGGACAAATGTCTACCAGAAAAAGGGATACAAGGCCAAAGGAAGCATCCTCTCCGAAGCAAAGTTTCACACTTAGGGTGATTGGCTGAACACTCATTCATGATAATGCGTAAAAAAAGCCTCGCCTATTGGCGAGACTTTCATTTGTGTTGGCATTACCTATCTT
>CAZTYB010000150.1:0-3642 GCA_964617595.1 uncultured Oscillospiraceae bacterium
CAGGTCAAAACTGGAAAGTTCTTTGGTCTTCTTCCCCTGGATCTCCACGCCGCACCCCAGCACTTTCATCAGGTCGGTAATGATGGGGGAAGCAAAAATCTTATTGTAATCCGCTTTCAGGCAGTTCAGAATTTTGCCCCGCACGGGCATGATCCCCTGAAACTCCGCATCCCGGCTGAGCTTAACACTGCCCAATGCAGAGTCACCCTCCACGATATACAGTTCCCGGACATTCACATCCTTGCTGCGGCAATCCACGAATTTTTGAACCCGGTTGGAGATGTCAATGGCGCCGGAAAGCTTCTTCTTGACATTGGATTTGGTCTTTTCGGCGGATTCCCTCGCCCGCTTGTTCACCAGAATCTGCTCCGCTGCCCGGTCAGCTTCCTGCTTGTTCTCAATGAACCAGACCTGGAGCTGCTCTTTAAAGAAAGCCGTCATGGCATCCTGGGTAAATTTGGAATTGACGGATTTTTTGGTCTGATTTTCAAAGCAACCGATGGTGGAGAAGCAGTTGGTCACCAGGACAAGACTATCCTGGATATCCTGGAAGAGAATCTTCCCCTCGGTTTTGGTATATTTATTGTTATCTTTCAGATATTTGTCAAAGGCAGCGGTAAAACCGGAGCGCACCGCCTTATCCGGGCTACCGCCATATTCCAGCCAGGAAGAATTGTGATAGAACTCGATATGGGACACCTGCTTGGAGAAACAGAAAGAAGCAGTGATTTTCAGCTTCATTTCCGGGCGATTGTCCGCATCCCGCCCCCGGCGCTCCGTCTCCCAGAACACGGGCATGGTGAATGCATTATCCCCCACCAGTTCCTCGATATACTGCTTGATACCGTCGGCGTAGCAGAATTCCTCCGTCTCAAATTTACCGCCCATCTGATTACGGAAGCAGAAAGTGATTCCTTTGTTCACTACGGCCTGGCGGCGCAGAACGTCTCGGTAGTATTCCACGGGAATATTGATATCGGTAAACACCTGCTTATCCGGCCGCCAGCGGAAAACGGAACCGGTCTTTTTCCGGTCGGCGGGCTCCTTTTTTAGGCCGCCGATATTACGTCCCTTTTCGAAGTGAAGGTCATATCGGAATCCATCCCGGCGAATGGTAGCATCGAAGAATTCGGAAGCATACTGGGTAGCACAGGAGCCCAGGCCATTTAAGCCCAGAGAATATTCGTAATTCTCCCCGTTTTCCCCGTATTTTCCTCCTGCGTACATCTCGCAGAAAACCAGCTCCCAGTTGTATCGCTTTTCTTTCTCATTGTAGTCCACCGGGCAGCCACGGCCGAAATCTTCCACTTCAACGCTCAGATCCTCGTACCGGGTGACGATGATGGTATCGCCATGTCCCTCACGGGCTTCGTCAATGGCGTTGGAAAGGATCTCAAACACGGCGTGCTTGCACCCCTCCAGATCGTCGGAGCCAAAAATAACCGCCGGGCGCTTACGTACCCGGTCTTCCCCTTTCAGCATGGAGATGCTGGAATTTCCGTACTGCTCTTGCTTTTTTGTTGCCATAATTCCCTACCTGCAATTTTTATCCATTTTATTTTCCATAATTATAGCCGCATTTTTGCGGAAAGTCAACCTTTTGCCGTGGAAACGATTCTCCGCCCATAGCTGTTCCAAATGCAGCATATCTCCCGAGTACACTGCGCCGATTTACGGATGATATTTTTCCTGGATTTTTGCAAACAGTTGTGCTATAATATTCCGGCATATTTACGCAGGAACGAGGTAAGACCATGAACGAAAAAGAAGTTGGCGAAATTCGCCGCCATCTGCGCCGGGATCGCAGTAACATGACCGCAATCTATGGATGTTTTGTGAACGACAATAAGGAAATCATTGCTCAGTACCGTGCCAGCACAGGTATAATGTCCGAAAATGAATCCGATAAGTATTTCGCCATTTTGCGCAAAGCCCTCTCCGGCTCACTGGGGAAGAATCTGATCGACCTGACTTTCAAAACCAGTCAGGTTGCGGACAGCGAAGAGCATAAACTGCTGATGGAGCTGCGCAAATGCGCCTTACAGGATGATGAGCTGCGCAATGCACTATACAAAAAAATGATCGACTCCATTGTGATGGAGGGGAACTATCTGATTCTTTTAGGTTGCGACACCTATGACGTTCCATTCAAAAGCAAGGATGATTTCCAGCAGAACGATTCTTCCGACGAAAGCTATACCTATCTCATCTGTGCGATTTGCCCGGTGAAACAGACGAAAGCGAATCTGCATTACGTCCCAGAAGAGAAAGTATTCCACGATGGCGCAATGAATCAGCCGGTGGCAGCGCCGGAGATGGGGTTCCTCTTCCCCACTTTCGACAACCGCTCCACGAACATCTACAACGCCCTCTATTATACCCGCAACACCAAGGAGAATCAGGATGCCCTGATTGAAGCCCTGTTCAACACCCCGGTGCCCAAGCCTGCAGCGGAGCAGAAGAAGTGCTTCGAGTCCCTACTTACCACCGCCCTGGGGGAGGAATGCAGCATGGACGTGGTGCAAACGGTGCACGAGCAGCTGTGCGAACGCATCGAACTGCACAAAGAGAGTAAAGTTCCCGAGCCCCTGCTGGTTGACAAGGAAGTGCTGAAAGAAGTACTCACCTCCTGTGGCGTGTCAGAGGAAAGTGTCGCAAAATTCAGTGTTCAGTATGACGAGGCGTTCGGATTTGAAGCAGAACTTCACCCCAAGAATATTATTGACAACAAGCATTTCGAGATCCACACTCCCGACATTGCCATCAAAATCGACCCCACCCGCACCGATTTGGTGGAAACAAGAGTCATCGGCGGCGTGAAATACATCATGATCAATGCGGATGAAGATGTGGAAGTGAATGGAGTCAGCATCCATTTTCAGCAAGAGAAAGAGCCCGCGGGCGTATAAAAACGCACCCCGTTCCGGAAGTGAATCGGAATGGGGTGCATCTATTTGCTTATTTGCAATTCTTGGCCGCCTGAATGATCAAGTCTGCGCACATCTCGTAGCCCAGGGCGCTGGTATCCAAGCAGAGATGATAATTCTGGGACATCCCCCAGGTTCTGCCAGTATAGTGCTGATAATTCAGCCTCCGGCGCTTATCCCGCTCCTCCAGCAGTGCCTCGGGATCCTTGGTAACCACGCCATCACCCAAAATGCGGGCAATGCGGGAGGGGGTATCCGCATGGAGATATACATTCAGTACGTCTTTCCGGTCTTTCAGGATGTAGTCCGCATTGCGGCCAACGATGACACAGGGGCCATTCTCAGCCAGCTGCATGATCACATTGCACTGCACATTCCACAGGTAATCCGATGTTGACAGCCCGTTCATCACCCCCGGAACCCCCTGGGGCGCAAAAGCGTAAGAGAAAATACTGCGGCTGGGAGCGTGTTCGCCGTGCTCTTCAATGAATTTGGGGGCGAAGCCGGATTCCTCGGCCACGTGCTCCACCAGCTTCTTGTCATAGAAAGGGATGCCCAATTTCTCGGAAATCAAATGTCCCACCGGCAAGCCACCGGCGCCGTATTCTCTGCTGATTGTGATAATTTTTTTTGCCATAGTCCATGCCTCCTTGCTGAGTTGGTACTATCATTATAGTCACTTTCGCCGAAAATGTCAAATAAAAATTCACTCAAC
>CAZTYB010000151.1:0-3622 GCA_964617595.1 uncultured Oscillospiraceae bacterium
CTGTACAATGAAATGACCGAGTCCGGCGTTATCAACAAGACCGCCATGGTCTTCGGTCAGATGAACGAGCCCCCCGGAGCCCGTATGCGTGTGGGTCTTTCCGGCCTGACCATGGCAGAGTACTTCCGGGATGTGAAGCATCAGGACGTGCTGCTGTTCATTGACAATATCTTCCGCTTCACCCAGGCCGGTTCCGAGGTCTCCGCACTGCTTGGCCGTATGCCCTCCGCCGTTGGCTACCAGCCCACGCTGGCAACGGAAATGGGCGCCCTGCAGGAGCGCATCACCTCCACCAAGGACGGCTCCATCACCTCCGTTCAGGCGGTTTACGTCCCGGCGGACGACCTGACTGACCCCGCCCCCGCCACTACTTTCGCCCACCTGGATGCTACCACGGTTCTGGATCGTGGCATCTCCTCCCTGGGCATTTACCCCGCTGTTGACCCTCTGGATTCCACGTCCCGGATCCTGTCCCCGGAGATCCTGGGTCAGGAGCATTACGAGACCGCCCGTGCCGTCCAGAGCATCCTGCAACGCTACAAGGAATTGCAGGATATCATCGCCATCATGGGTATGGACGAATTGAGCGAGGAAGACAAGCTCACCGTTAACCGTGCCCGTAAAGTGCAGCGCTTCCTGTCCCAGCCTTTCCACGTGGCCGAGCAGTTCACCGGCTACCAGGGCAAGTACGTCCCCCTGAAAGAGACCATCCGTTCTTTCAAAGAGATCATCGAGGGCAAGCACGACAATATTCCCGAATCCTACTTCCTGTTCGCCGGTTCCATCGACGATGTGGTGGCGAAATTCCAGGGCGGTGAGAAAGCATGACGAGCTTTCCCCTGAAAATTGTCACGCCGGACGGATTGATTTTTGACGGCCAAGCAGAGGAACTTGTGGTGCGCAGCATCACCGGCGATGTGGCCATCCTGGCGCACCATACGAATTTCGTGGTGCCCCTGGGCATGGGTCAGGCGCTGGTGATCGCCGACGGTGTCCGTCGGACGGCGGCCTGCATCGGCGGAATGCTCAGCGTGGTCAACGGCACCGCAACACTGGTGCCCACCACTTTCGAATGGTCCGACAAGATCGACCTGGAGCGTGCGAATGCCGCCTATAAAAAGGCCAACGACATTCTCAAGAATCCCCACTCCTCCGATACAGACCTCAAGCTGGCGGAGGCAAAGCTTCGCCGTGCTCTGGTTCGCAGAAGTGTGGCATCCAACAAATGACTGTGTGAAAATCGGGAGCTCCCAATTGGGAAGCTCCCGATTTTATTTTCTCACTGGCGTTTGAAATGGATGGTTCCCAACGGTTCCCCATCCCAATTGATGAAAGTCAGGTCACATTCGTCGCTAAATTCCCCCTGAACATTGCTCCAGGTGCTGCGATATTCTCCGTCACGCTCCAGAACCCAGCCACCCCCGGTATAGGTAATGCCCGGGATGTCCCTGCGCTTGATTTCCTCGAAAGCAGTTGCATCGGTAATCTGGTCATCAAAATCCACCGTCGTGCCCAAGGCTGAAGTGTTCACCTGGAACGCCTTGACGGTAATGCCGGGTACTGCATCCGGATTCTCCGCCACGTAGCGCTGCACTTCCCCCGCCGCCTCTTTGTTCACTGCAAAGGGCAGGGTAACCTGCACCGGTTTTTCGGAACCGGATGTCCACACGGCAACAAGGCAGGCGCTCTGCTCCACCGTAACCGCCGGATCTTTCTGCCCGGTCACCATCAGGGTCGCCTCCCGTTCGGACTGATTCTGCCCCAAGTGGGTCTGCACGGCGATACCCAATCTGTCCAGCTCCTCCGGACTGATGCTGAGGGAGGCGAAGAGGAGCTGCTTCCCCCGCTCCTTTGCATATTCTTCCAGCGTTTTCCCCGGCTCCAGGCCGATGATGCTGGCATCCTCTCCCCCAGAATACTCACCGGGAACCAGAATGTATCCCTCGTCACAGGTAATATGAACGGACACATTGAAATTGTATTCATCGAACAATGTCTCCGCCACACCGCAAGTCCACCCATCGCCGCCGGACTGGGCGCTCTGGGTTTCGATCAGGCTCTGCGCCTGGGCGGGAATTTCGTAGGGGGTACCCTGGGTCATCTCCCCCAGTCCCAGATAGCCAATGGCCGCAACAGCCGTCACCACCAGCAAGGATACGGCAATGACCGCCGCCAATAAAGTCATACGAAGATGGCGGCCACCGGCTGCCGTTTTTTGGGTTCCATCCATATGTTCTGCCTCCATAATAAATTCATTTCGGATATTTCCAATCGATTCCAGTAAATCATATGATTTCATAGGATTCCCTCCTGCTCCAAATACTTCTTCAATCGGCTTCGAATGCGAAACAGCTGGGTCTTCACATTGCTCTGGCTCTGCCCCGTTGCCTCCGCCAGCTGCGCCACGGAGCGCAGGTACCAATAGCGGGATACAAATAATTTCCGCTGCGCCTGAGGTAGCCCCGCCAGGAAAGCGTTCATAGCTCTGAGCAGTTCCTTTTGCATCAGGGATTCCTCCGCCGAATTCTTCGCCGGGATACATTCCCCCAGCTCCTCCAGCGCCAGCGCTGCCTCTCCCCCGCCCCGCTTGGCTGCGCTACTCCTGCGCCAGCGATCCAGCGCAATGTGCCTCGTGATCTTCCCCAGGTAGGCGCACAGGCAATTGGGCCGTGTGGGGGGAATGTTGCGCCAGGCAGTCAGGTAAGTATCGTTGGTACATTCCTGTGCATCCTCCTGATTGGATAGAATGTTCCATGCAATCTTGTAGCAAAAGCCGCCATAGCGATTCTGGGTCTGGGCAATGGCTTCCTCGGAGCGGGCGAAGTAGAGGTCAATGATCTGCGAATCCTCCACTGAATTCACCTCCTGAATTGTTTTTGTAAAGCCTTACATCTATCAAGGCGCATTTTTCATGGGATGGTTACATCATGATAACCTATTTTTCGATATTTTCAATAAAATCTTCCATTCCCTCTTGTAAAATCTCACAATTTGGCGTATACTAGACTATATTTTCAACCAGGAGAGAGGGAATCTGAAATGGATTTGATTTCTGTCAGAGAACTGTTTAAGAACACCGATACCTACGCCGGGAAAGAAGTGACCATCGGCGGCTGGGTGCGCTCCAACCGCAAGAGCAAGCAATTCGGCTTCGTCACGCTGAATGATGGTACTTATTTCACCCCCGTGCAGGTGGTTTATACCGATGCCATGGAGAATTTCCAGGACATTTCCAAAGTGAACGTGGGTGCCGCCCTGATCATCACCGGCAACGTGCTGCTCACCCCGGATGCACAGCAGCCTTTCGAGATTCAGGCCAGCGCCATCACCGTGGAGGGTAAATCCACCGGCGACTACCCCATGCAGAAGAAAGGGCACAGCATGGAATTCCTGCGTTCCCTGCCCCACCTGCGCCCCCGCACCAATATGTTCCAGGCCGTGTTCCGTGTGCGCAGTCTGGCTGCCTATGCCATCCACAAATTCTTCCAGGAGCGGGACTTTGTCTACGTCCATACGCCCCTGATCACCGGCTCTGACTGCGAAGGCGCCGGCGAAATGTTCCAGGTGACCACCCTCGACCTGAACAACATCCCCAAAACGGAAGATGGCAAGGTGGACTTCA
>CAZTYB010000152.1:0-3574 GCA_964617595.1 uncultured Oscillospiraceae bacterium
CAGGTCAATGCCATCCCCGCCGTGGAAGCCCTGATCGCTACCCTGCACGGCGATGAGAAGACCGGCGCAAGAATCATCGCAACCGCCCTTCAGGCTCCTGTCCGCCAGATCGCCGAGAATGCGGGTGTGGACGGCTCCGTGGTCTATGAGAAGATCCGTACCTCCGGTAAGGTTGGCTTCGGCTACAATGCCTATACCGAGGAATATGTGGACATGATCCCCGCCGGTATCGTTGACCCCACCAAGGTCACCCGCTCCAGCCTGGAGAATGCCGCATCCATTGCCTCCTGCGTGCTGACCACCGAGAGCCTGGTGGTGGACAAGCCCGACCCCGCTGCCGATGCCGCTGCTGCCGCAGCCGCTCAGGCCGGTGGAATGTACTAAGAAAATCCCCCAGAAATCCCGAAAGGAGCTGCTGTGACCCAGCGGCTCCTTTTTTGCCTCCAAAGTGCCGGAAATGGGCGGAGTTCCTTTAACAGAGCAGTAAAAAATGAATGAGAAATTTTGTTGAAAATTCCATATTGTGGATTTTGGCAGATACTCTATAATTAAGATAGAATAAAAACAAGGGGGCAAATTATATGAAACGAATCCTGCGGAGCATTGCGTTGGTTGTCGCTTTCTGCGCACTTGTGAGCGCCTTTTGTGTGTCCGCTCGGGCGGAGAGCAAAAGCGTATTCTGCTACTTTACCGGGGAATGGGCGGGAGATTCCGGCGGAACCATCACGGCGAGCCAGGTCTTTGAGAGGAACAAGAAAGGGACGGCAAAATTCTCTTTTTGGGATGCCGGGAGCTATCAAGGCGAATACCTCAATGACCACCCCGAGGGCTACGGAACCTATACTTTCTTCTCCGGCGAAACAAAAACCGGCGAATTCGAATGGGTGCAAAACCTCCGCTTGGTGATGGAGAAGCCCCTGAGCGGGAACGCTCCCCACTATAGCGGGACCGATATGCGCTACACCGGCATGACCCTGGATGGCCAGCCCTATGGCTATGGGGAACTGGATTTCGCCTATGGCGGCACGTTCTACGGGGAATTCAAGGATGGCACCGTGAATGGGGACGGAACCTATGTCTATCTGGAGCCGGAGGGAACCCGGCTGACCGCCTATGGTTTTGACTGGAAGATGGTGAGCCGCACCTCCAGCAGCCTGGGCGGGAGATGGTACTCCGGACTGACCCTGAACGGATCCTGGCAGGGCTACGGAATGCTGTGCTATAACTATTCCTATTATGTGGGGGAAGTGCTTGACCAATATTGCAGCGGCCATGGCGCCTACTGGCAGTGGGAGCAGAGCGGAGATCCCTCCGGTACGCTGACGGAAACCCAGTGCGGCCACTATTCCGGCGGTGCACTGCAATATAGCTGCGACCATGGATATAAATTCGGCGAATCCAGTGTCGCTGGCCAAATCGGGAATGGTTATCAGTCGGATGCAGTCACCGGCGCTACGCAGAAGTCCAACACTCAGGCAGTATCCGGCAGGGCGACAGTGCCCGATTTCAATGCATTCTGCAATGAATGCTGCTACCAATCCGGCGTGACGGAACGGATCAACTATACGGAATATATTTATTCCTGGAACTACAATGCCAAGGCGCAGGATGAATATGTGAAGCTGCTGCAAAATACTTATAATCTCTCTCTGCGTGCTTCTTATCTGTCGGACGATACCGATATGTATAGCTTTGACTACAACGGAGCAGGGGACGTAAGCAAATTCGATTCCCGATTCTCGTTCCATCTCAAGAAAGGGCAGAAAGAAAACATTTCCCTGCTGATCTGGAGCAGCCATTATGGCAGCACAGGTGGTGAGATCCACATCTGCGTTGCAGATGGGCTGGATTTCATTGACACCGGTGACCGCACGACACGCAATATGACCCCGCATCAGAATTCGCCTGCGGCCAGCAGTACTTCCTACGGTTCCACTTCCCATTCCGATGGAGAAGTGATCAAAGTGAAGGAGGATGAAACCATCCGGATCCGGGTCGGTGAAACAGTAACGCTGGAGTCGGTTTATACCAGTACTTATGACCTGGGTACCGCTTATACCACCTACGACTGGAGCAAGAGCGGAAGCGCAATCGGTATCTCCAGCGTGTTCGACAGCTGTACGGTAACCGGGGAAGAAAAAGGAACGGCGAAGGTCACTCTGGTATATCACTATACGGTTAAGGGAAACAATGTCCTTACCGGGAACCCGGAAAATCAGGGCAGATCCAGAACCCGAACTTACACGATTATTGTAGAATGAGAACGGTTGTCCGCTGAAAAGGAAAGCGCTTGGAGCTTGCTACGTTGCTCCAAGCGCTTTTATTAAATCCTGCTGCCAATTTGGCTTGCCTGGTAGACAATGCAAGCAGCATCCCCACGGGTCAGGGTATCCCCCTCCAGGAGGAATCCATTTTGGCTGGCAATTTCCAGCGCCGTGAGGGAGGTTTCTTCACCGGTGGATAGCGCAGTCCGGTCGATTGCTTCCAGTTTCAGCGCACTGCAAAGCATGGCGGCGGCATCTTGCGAAGTGATAGCCTGATCGGGGCAGAAATGCTCGGATACGTTCATGCCACTGGTCAGCCCGGAGCGGATGGCGGCGGCAAGATAGGGTTGCAGCCACTGGGGGATATCCTCATAGCCGGTTTGGGTGACGGAATCGTCCGTTGGCAGATCCAGTGCCTTTACCAGCATGGTGACGAATTCTCCACGGGTCACCTGTTTCTCCGGAGAGAAGCAGGGGCTGCCGCCGATATTCTCCCCGATGAAGATGCCGGAGTGCTTCATCCATTCTGCGGCAAATCGGCAATCCTTTCCTTTCGTGTCGGAATACTGACTGGCATCCGTGGGCTTTAAGATATTGATGGTGACGGTTGCCTCACGGGAGGCTTTCCCGGAGACGTCCGTTGCCACGAAAGTGAACGAGTCCGTCCCGACTTTGTTTTTCTTCGGGGTGTAGGTGAATTTGCCGTCGGCATCGATCCGGACGGTACCCCGCTGGGGGGCACGGACGACGGTATATTCCATGGCTTGCGCTTCCGGGTCGTGGACTTTCAGCATTTGGGTCAATTCCAGATTCTTGTAAGTCTCGAAAGCGCAATCCTCCGCCACGGGAGCCTGATTCTCTTTCCCACGGAGCGAGAGGGTCATGGTAGCTTCCCCGGCCAGACCGTTGGAGAATACCGGCAGATACGAGATGGCCACGGTGCTGTCATATTCGGAAGAAACGGCGGCAAAGGTCATCTCCTCCACTTGTTGCGAGGTGATCACGTCCCCCGGGCGCAGTTGCCGCTGACCCAGGAACAGTGTCCCCTGGGATACCGGGGGGAGAGCGGTGATGCAGATGCCGCTCAATGCGGCATCGCCGGAAGTGAACTGCTCCGGGGTGAAGCAAAGAGTGTCCGGTTCCTGAGCCGATACGCATAGGGTCATTCCCACTGCCAGCAGCGCACCCCAGGCGGGGCGCAGAATGTGTTTCATGATGTTCCCTCCAATGAATTCTGTTTTCTCAACTATTCTTTGCCAGAATTGGGGGAATTATTCATCGGATTGGGGGCAAAAAACGGGTGCGCTCCT
>CAZTYB010000153.1:0-3541 GCA_964617595.1 uncultured Oscillospiraceae bacterium
TTTGGTAATTCTCTTGGCATTTTGTTCTCCTTTCAATGAAAAAGCCCCGAGTCATCACTGACTCAGGGCGAAAATTCCGCGGTACCACCTGAATTCCCGAAAATCGGGCACTTGACAGCGATAACGGGCTGAACCGAACCGCCCTAGCGCAAACCATTCAGGCGATCCCCTCCCGGGCGACAAGCAAAGCGCTCCAACCATGCGCTTGCACCAACCGCGCACTCTCTGAATCGGAATTCACTTGCTCCTCCCGTTCAACGGGTTTATTTGACTATACTACTTCCAAATGGCAATTTTGTCAACTGGTTTTTTCAAAAATGCACATTTTTGAAACATTTTCATTTCCTCTTGACGAAAAGAACGAAAACCAATATAATAAGATATCATCAAGAACCCAGGAGAGTGGTGGATAATGAAATTATCCTTAGTCGTCCCGTGCTATAACGAGGCAGAAAATGTGGCGCTGTTTCAGGAAGCGACCATTCAGGCTTTCGACGGTTGCAATTACCCTTACGAAATCATCTTCGTAGACGACGGCAGCAGCGATGCCACCCTTTTTCAACTCAAAAAAATATATTCCGCAAAAAAGTGCCCTGTCAAGATCATTTCCTTTTCCCGCAATTTTGGGAAAGAAGCGGCACTTTTCGCCGGACTACAACACGCCACGGGGGAATATATCTGCCTGATTGATGCAGACTTACAGCAGCGGCCGGAAATTGCCCGGGAAATGGTCAGCTTCCTGGAGGAAAATCCCGACTACGATGTGGTTGCCGCTTTCCAGGATCGCAGACGGGAGGGCAAGGTGCTCTCTTTCTTCAAAAAGAGCTTCTATAAATTGATCAATAAAATGTCCGATGTGACCCTGCAACCGGAAGCCAGCGACTTCCGCACTTTCCGCAGCAGTGTGAAAGACAGCATCCTGCAATTGGGGGAATACCACCGCTTCTCCAAAGGCATCTTCGCCTGGGTGGGATACAAGACCCATTTCGTTCCCTATACCGCCTGTGAACGTGCCCACGGGAAAACCAAATGGAGCTTCACGAAGCTGCTGAACTACGCTGTTGAGGGGATCATCGGTTTCTCCACCGCTCCGTTACGCCTGGCCACCTGGCTGGGCGGGGTGACGGGGGTGATTGCGGCGCTGTATCTGGTGGTGGTGCTGCTTCAGAAATTGATCTGGGGCATTGATGTTCCCGGCTATGCGACGATCATTGTCCTGATCCTCTTCTTTGCAAGCATTCAGCTGTTTTGCATCGGGATCATCGGCGAATATGTGGGCAGAACTTTTGAGCAAAGCAAAAATCGCCCGGTTTATCTTGCCAAAGAAATCCTGGATTCCGAGGATTCAAAATAACATAGTTCAACTAAAAATGGGTGCCAAAGCGGCACCCATTTCACATTTTCGTTGGTCAGATCTCCTGTCTGCCCTCCAGCGCTCTGGACAGCGTAACCTCGTCCGCATAAACCAGTTGACTCCCAACGGGCATGCCGTAAGCCAGGCGGGTGACTTTGACCTCCGCCGGGCGCAGGAGGCGGGAAATGTACATGGCGGTGGCCTCCCCCTCCGTATCGGGGTTGGTGCCCATGATGACCTCTTTCACATTCCCCTGCCCCACCCGCATGAGCAGTTCACGGATGCGGATATCATCCTGGGTCACGTGGTTCAGGGGAGAGATCACGCCGTGGAGCACATGATAAACCCCACGATACTCCCGGGAGCGCTCCATGGCAATCACATCCTTGGGGTCGGCTACGACACAAATCGTCTCCTGATCCCTCGCCGGGTCATCGCAAATGGGGCAGATATCCTGATCTGTGATATTCTGGCAGCGGGGGCAGGTATGCACCGCCCGTTTCGCCTCCAGAATGGCATCGGCGAAAGCCTGGGCATCCTCCATTGGAAGCTCCAGCACATGGAATGCCAGGCGCTGCGCCGTTTTGCCACCAATGCCGGGCAGACGGGCGAAATGATCCGTCAGATTCTCTAATGCTGCGGGAAAGAACTGCATATGGCCTCCTTAGAACAGGCCGCCCAGGTTCAATCCCCCCGTCAGACGGGACATATTGTTGGCCGCTTCGTTATCCGCAGTGCGCATTGCCTCGTTCACGGCGGCGATCACGGTATCTTGCAGCATCTCCACGTCATCGGGGTCAACAGCTTCCGGCTTGATGGCAAGGCTGACCAGCTCATGCTTGCCGTTGACCACAGCCGTTACCATTCCGCCGCCTGCGCTGGCGGAGAAAGTCTTTGCCTCCTGCTCCTGCTGCATACGGAGCATCTCCTGCTGCATCTTCTGCGCCTGCTTGAGCATAGCGCTCTGATTCATGCCGCCGGGCATTCCACGAAATCCATTTTTAGCCATATTCCATTCTCCTGTTTCTGATACTTATTCTTTTAAATTAATGATATTTTGATGGGTTTTTCCGAATTGGAGCAGCCGATCCAACTGCCCATTGTCAGATGGTTTGGCCGACAGGTCGATCACCTTGGCACAGATCTTTCGTCCAAGCAAAGCGGATGCCTTGCGCCCTACAATTTCCAGGGTTTCGGCTTTGCCGATCATGTCCGCAGTAAAAGTGTTCCTGCAACGCAATTCCAGCACCCCTCCCCGCAGAGCCCCTTGAATGGGTGCATGCTCCGCTGCAACGAAGAATCCGGAAATCGGCGGCTGTAGTTCCTGACGAACCGCCGCAACCACATCCGCCCAGAACCCAATGGGTGCCGGTTCATCCTCCTGAATGGGAGGTTCCTGGCCATCATTGGTTGGGGGCGTTGGTGCCTCCTGCTGCGGCGGCTCCTGGGGTACAGGAACAGGCGGTGCTTTGGGCGTAAAGGCAATTTGGCCGGTTTTGATTTGATCTTCCAATTTAGTCAACCGGGCATTGATGGATTTGGCATCCAGGCTCAGCTCCGGCTGCGCCATCTGAATGATGCACAGTTCCGCATCCATCCGCCGACTTGCGCTGCGGGTAAACTCCGACAGGGTGCGCTGAACCAAATCCATCATCCGTACCAACTCACCGCTGGAGATGCTCCCAGAAAGCGCCCGGGCTTCCTGATCCGTTGCAATTCCGGAGAGCATGGTGATGCCGGATTCCGGCGCCGTTTTCAGCACCAGCAGATCCCGAATCAGGCACGCTAGCTCGTCCAGCATCGCCCCCAGATCCTTGCCATCGGTATAAAGCTGATTGAAAAGCCGCAATGCCTGCCGGGTATCGTGAGATGCTATATAGCCCAGCAGTTCCCCGCATCTGCGTTCCCCGGCAATGCCAAGGCAGGTATAAACCGCTTCGTCCGTCAGTTCTCCGGTAATTGCGGAGGTGCACTGATCCAGCAGGCTCAGGCCGTCACGCATACCGCCGTCCGCCAGCCGGGCGATCACCCGTGCCGCAGACTCGTCCAGGTCGATATTCTCCTGATAGGCTACGTATTGCAATCGGGCAGCGATATCCTCCTGGCTGATACGGCGGAAAGAGAATCTCTGGCAGCGGGAGAGGATGGTTGCGGGAACCTTATGCAGCTCCGTGGTGGCCAGAATGA
>CAZTYB010000154.1:0-3503 GCA_964617595.1 uncultured Oscillospiraceae bacterium
CCATCCATTATAGGACACTCCCTCAGTCAAAATCGGTTCCGAAGAGCCGATTTTGACAGCTCAGCCTAAAGGCATGGCTTCGCACACCTCTGAGAGGGAGCCAAGGGGATGCGCTCAAGTTGATGACATTCCGGAAAAGGGGGAGCCAAACACTCCCCCCTTTCCCTGATTATTACATCCAGCGGTTGATAAGAAAGACTGCATGGCGGCCTCTGTTATAAACTGTTGAAGGGAGAAAGAATATGAACATCCTCCAATATTTCATAAACGGAATCAGTATCGGCTCCGTTTATGCCATTATCGCTCTGGGCTATACCATGGTCTACGGTATTGCCAAGATGCTGAACTTCGCCCATGGCGATGTTATCATGATCGGTGCATACATTTCCTACTGCGTCACCAATTACCTGGGCTTGCCGCCCCTGGTGGGGGTGCTGGCCAGTATGGTGGTTTGCACCGTGCTGGGCATCGCCATTGAGGGACTGGCCTACAAGCCCCTGCGGGGCACGCCCAGCCTGGCGGTGCTGATCACCGCCATCGGTGTCAGCTATTTCCTGCAAAATGCGGCGCAGCTGATCTGGACATCCAACCCCAAGAGCTTCACCAGTGTCGTGTCCAACATCACCCCGTTCCACCTGGGCAGCTTGACCATTACGGGTGAGGTGATCGCGACGGTGGCCGTGTCCGTGGTGATCATGCTGGGGCTGACCTGGTTCACCGGCAGCACCCGCATCGGCAAATCCATGCGGGCGGTTTCCGAAGATCGGGATGCGGCGCAGCTCATGGGCATCAATGTGAATAAGACCATCTCCATCACTTTCGCCATCGGTTCCGCCCTGGCGGCGGTGGCGGGGGTGCTGATGTGCTCCTCCATCCCTGTGCTGATGCCAACCACCGGCTCCATGCCCGGCATCCGTGCGTTCACGGCGGCGGTTTTGGGCGGCATCGGTTCCATTCCCGGAGCGATGCTGGGCGGCATCCTGCTGGGCATTATCGAAACATTTGCCAAGGCGTTCCTGTCCACCCAGTTTTCCGATGCCATCGTGTTCGGCGTATTGATCGTGATCCTGCTGGTCAAGCCCGCAGGTCTGCTGGGCAAGCAGGTGCAGGAGAAGGTATAAGGTGACGACTATGAAAAAAACACTGTTGAATAAAGAAAAACGGAAAGATTATTTTACTTATCTTCTGGTGATCGTTGCCTACATCGTGATGCAGACCCTGATGAATCAGGGGAAATTGGGCAGCGCCGTGAAAGGCTACCTGGTGCCCGTGTGCTGCTATATCGTGCTGGCGATTTCTCTGAATCTGCTGGTGGGCGTGTGTGGAGAGCTGAGCCTGGGTCATGCCGGGTTCATGGGCATCGGCGCATTCTCCGGTGTGGTGCTGGCGATGATGCTGAAAGATGTGGTTGAGAGCTCCCTGCTTCGGCTGCTGCTGGCGATGGTGTTCGGCGGCGTGATGGCGGGGCTCATCGGTATGATTATCGGCATTCCCGTCCTCCGGCTCCAGGGTGACTATCTGGCCATCGTGACGCTGGCCTTTGGCGAAATCATGAAGAATCTGATCGGCAATATGTACATCGGCTCCGACGAGAGCGGCTTCCGCTTCGCCATTGCCACTTCCAAGCCCAAGCTGGTGGGCAAGGGGAAATGGATCCTCAGCGGCGCCATGGGTGTCAATGGCATCAAGCGGATCTCCACCTTTGCCGTGGGATTCGGTCTGATCCTGTTCACCCTGTTTGTGGTGCTGAATCTCATCAATTCCAAAGAGGGGCGTGCCATCAAGGCCGTCCGGGACAACCGGATCGCCGCCGAGTCCGTGGGCATCAATGTGACCACTTTCCGGATGAAAGCATTCGTTGTCTCCGCTTTCCTGGCGGGTATGGCCGGGGCGCTGTATGGGCTGAACTATTCTTCGCTGGATGCGGCGAAATTCAATTTCAATACTTCTATCAATATCCTGGTGTTCGTGGTGCTGGGCGGCATGGGCAATATCCTGGGCAGCGTGATTTCCGCAACGGTGCTGTATATTCTGCCGGAGGCAATGCGTGGCCTGGCGGACTACCGGATGATCATCTATGCCATCGTGCTGATCCTGGTGATGCTCTTCACCTGGTCGCCCAAGATGCAGGAAGCCAATTCCGTCATCGTGGATAAGCTGAAGCGGATGTTCCGGAAAAAGGAGGCGGCGTGATGAATAACCATTATCCAAAGAAAACGGTTCAGGTTCCCACGTTCAATACGTTCCGGGAATCCGATGCGGGCAAGCCGCTGGTGCTGGATGTGCGCAATCTGGGCATCGATTTCGGCGGCCTGACTGCGGTGGACAGTTTCAACGTCTCCCTGGGTCCCACGGAGATCTGCGGCCTGATCGGCCCCAACGGTGCCGGTAAGACCACGATTTTCAACCTGCTCACCGGCGTTTATCAGCCCACCCGTGGCTCCGTGCTGATCAACGGCATCGATACCAAGGGAATGCCCACCCACAAGGTAACCAAATTGGGCATCGCCCGCACGTTCCAGAATATCCGCCTGTTTACCGATATGACCGTGCTGGAGAATGTAAAAGTGGGAATGCACAACGGGATCAAGTGCTCTTTCGTTTCCAGTATGCTGCATCTGCCCAGCTACTATGCTGCGGAGCGGAAAGCGAATCAGCGGGCAATGGAGTTGCTGGATTTTATGGGTTTGGCCGATCTGGCTGACCAGAAAGCCGGGAGCCTCCCCTATGGTGTACAGCGGCGGTTGGAGATCGTCCGTGCCCTGGCGACCAATCCCTCCATCATCCTGCTGGACGAGCCCGCTGCGGGCATGAACCCCAGCGAAACTACGGAACTGATGCATCAGATTCGCCGCATCCGGGATACCTTCCACATTGCCATTTTCCTCATTGAGCACGATATGAATCTGGTGATGAATGTGTGCGAAACCATTGCGGTGCTGAATTATGGCCGCCTGATTGCCAAGGGAACGCCGGAGGAGATCCGCCAGAATCCCACGGTGATCGAAGCATATCTCGGCAAGGAGGATGCATGATGAACCCAATGCTGAAAATTGACGATATTCATGTGTACTATGGTGCCATCCACGCCATCAAGGGAGTCTCTTTCGAAGTGAACGAGGGGGAGATCGTGGCTTTGATCGGTGCCAATGGCGCAGGAAAGAGCACGATTTTGAAGACCGCCTCCGGCCTGATGCACCCCCGGCAGGGCAGCATCAGCTTCTGCGGGGAGGATATCACCCATACCGATGCCTTCAAGCTCCTGCCCAAGGGGCTGGCGCACGTGCCGGAGGGGCGGCGCATCTTCCTGCAAATGAGTGTGCAGGAGAATCTGGAAATGGGCGCCTTTATTAAGAAAACCGTGGATCCGAAAGATCTGGATATGGTCTTCGACCTCTTCCCCCGCTTGAAAGAGCGGCGCAAGCAGGTGGCGGGTACCCTCTCCGGTGGCGAGCAGCAGATGCTGGCCATGTCCCGGGCGCTGATGAGCCATCCCAAGCTGA
>CAZTYB010000155.1:0-3416 GCA_964617595.1 uncultured Oscillospiraceae bacterium
CGGGCACCCATGCCGGTATACATCCAGTTGCCGGCACCGGCCAGCTTCACGCCCCGCTCATAATCGATCAGACCCAGCGCCTGGCACAGGTCAACATGGTGCTTAGGCTCGAAATCAAATTTGTGGGGCTCGCCGAAGTAACGCAGGGGCTCGTTATTTTCCTTGCCGCCGGGCTTCAGGTCTTCGTCCGGCAGGTTCGGCAGGCTCAGCATACAGGTGCGGTACTCCGCCAGAACTTCGTCCAGCTTCTGTGCATCGGTGGCTAGCCCGGCTTTCAGCTCCGCCATTTCCGCAAGCAGGGGGGCAACGTCCTTGCCCTGCTTCTTCATCTGGGGGATCTCCTTGGAGACCTTGTTCTGCATAGCCTTGCGCTGCTCGGTGGAGGCGATGAGCACCCGGCGCTGCTCGTCCAGCTCCAGAATGCGGTCAATGGTGACATCGCAGTCCACTTCCTTGGCTTTCAGCCCGGCCTTGACGGCATCGGGATTTTCCTTGATTCGTTTGATATCCAGCATAATTTCTAGCTCCTTTTGCGATTTTTATAGATAATGATTTAAATTTCTTTTGCGGGAGGCGGAACGCCTCCCCTACGGTCTCGATTTTAGAATGATCTAATCATATGCCCGTAGGGGACGGGTTTCCCGTCCCTCTTGATTGTGCTCATTGGTCACTTAAACTGTTCCCGGGAGGCGGAGCGCCTCCCCTACTTTTGAATTTTCATTAATGCATCCAGCAGGGTTTGCAAATCCTCTTCCCCGTAAAATTCCAACTCGAATTTACCCTTGCGCTTGCCGTTGACGATCTTGACCCCCCGACCCAGGTGCTTGCTCAGGCTCTTTTCGCATTCTTTGACGTAATCCACCTGGAATGTCACCGGCGGCTCCTTGGGCGTTTCCCGGGACATATTCTTGCACAGCAGCTCCGCCTGACGGACGGACAGTCCCAGATTGGCAATTTTTTGGGCGGCTTCCAGCTGCTTTTGCTGGGATTTCAGCATTAAGATGGCTCTTGCATGACCGGCGGTGAGGCTGCCGGAACGCAGCATTTCCAGCACCTTTTCGTCCAAACTAAGCAGCCGCAGGGCATTGGCGATGGCCGGGCGGGATTTACCCACACGCTCCGCCGTCTCCTCCTGGGTCAGGCCAAATTCATTCATCAGTGATTGATAGCCCAGGGCTTCTTCCACACTGTTTAGATCCTGCCGCTGCAAATTCTCGATCAGAGCCAATTCCATGGCCTTTTTATCGTCAGCCTCCACCACGATGGCGGGGACTTCCCGCAGCTGCGCCAGCCGGGCGGCACGCCAGCGGCGTTCACCGGCGATGATCTGGTAATATCCGTCCTGGGTCTCCCGTACGGTCAGGGGTTGCAGTACCCCATGGATGCGAATGGAATCCGCCAGGGCGCTGAGCTCCTCCTCATCAAAATCCTGACGGGGCTGCTCCGGATTCGGCTCTACCCGGTGCAGGGGCAGCAATTTATAGGCGCTGTCCTCCGCCGGGAGATCGGAAAAGTCCCCAAGCAAGGCGCCCAGACCTTTTCCAAGTCCTTTTTGTGATGGCATTTTCATTTCCTTTCCTTTGGCGCATTCAGCGCTTTCGTTTTGCTTCGATTTCCTCTGCCAGCTCCCGGTAGGCCACTGCCCCCCGGCTGGATCGGTCGTAGGCGGTGATGGGCATCCCGTGGCTGGGCGCCTCCGCCAGGCGGACATTCCGGGGGATGGAGGCAGTGAATACCTTTCCGGGGAAATGCCGCCGCACCTCCTGGGCAACCTGGGTGGAGAAATTGGTGCGCCCGTCGAACATGGTCAGCACCACGCCGAAGATATCCAATGTGGGATTCATTTTCCGCTTGACGGTTCGTAAGGTGGCCATTAAATCGCTGAGCCCCTCCAGAGCATAATATTCGCACTGCACCGGGATCAGGATCCCGTCCGCTGCGATCAGCCCGTTCAAGGTCAGCATCTCCAGGGAGGGGGGACAATCGATGAATATGTAGTCATATTCCTCCCGGAGGGGTTCCAACGCTTTGCGCAGTTGCAATTCCCGCCGGTCGATATTGATCAATTCCACCGCCGCACCCGCCAGATCGGCGCAGGAGGGGATCACATCCGCATAGGGGGTCTCCTCGATGCATTCCTCTGCCGTGGCTTCGCCAATGATCAAATGGTAACTGGTGCGCTTCGCCTTTCGCTTGTCCACCCCGAAACCGGAAGTGGCGTTGGCCTGGGGGTCGAAGTCGCATACCAGCACTTTCATATCCAGATCCGTCAATGCAGCCGCCAGATTCACGGCGGTGGTGGTCTTCCCTACTCCGCCTTTCTGGTTTACCACTGCGATGATGGTGCCCACTTGCATCCCTCTTTTCTATGTTGAATTTCGATTGTTTCACGTGAAACATATATTGTCCCGGGAGGCGGAACGCCTCACAACGGCCTCGATTTTAGAATAATCTAATCATATGTCCGTAGGGGACGGGTTCCCTGTCCCTCTTGATTATGCCTATTGGTCACGAAACCTGTTCACGGGAGGCGGAACGCCTCACAACGGCCTCGATTTTAGAATAATCTAATCATATGTCCGTAGGGGACGGGTTCCCCGTCCCTCTTGCACACTCTTTGCCCTTTTCGTAGGGACATCCGTCCCCGGGTGCCCGTTGACTGGGTGCGTTGGATGGTTAGGGCGAATGGGATAGAGCGCCCTTGTCCCCCTCTCTGAGGGGGATGTCGACCGAACAGGCCGACAGGGGGAGTGTCGTTGGTATTTTTGAGCTCTTGCCATCCGCTTTAGGACACTCCCTCAGCCTCACGTTCGTTCGGCAGCTCCGCCCAAGGGCATGGCTTCGCACACCTCTGAGAGGGAGCCAAGGACTCTATCCCATTGCCTTTTCTCATTCAACCCACTTGGTAAAAACCGGAAGAGACGGACACCCCGGGAGGGGTGTACCTACGGACGTGAACCTGAGGCACCATGGAATTTTGCCCCATTCTCTTTTAGGAAACAGATGAAATGGTGGAATCCTCCAATTCTGCCGGGGCGATCACGCTTTCGTCCTGGGTTTCCTCCGATGGCTTGGTAACCGTGGAATAATTCTTGCCCACCTGGGGTTTTGCCCCCTCCTGAATCACCCGGAAGAGGACGAACCCCATCAGCACCAGCAGCACGATCAGCACCGCAATGCATCTGCCCAAACGGTGGATGATTTTTCGTTGATTCTCAACGGTCACTTCCGGCGGCGTGGGGGTATGGCGGGATTGGGCTTTCTTGGGCGCCGTTCGCTCCTTGGGCAGGAGCACGATCGTCCCCGGTTCCACCGGATGCTTTGCCATGTCCGCTAAACAGATGTCGCAGAATGTTTCCACCGTCTCCCGGCCACATTTTAAGCATTTCATTTCGCCACGTCCCCCCTTTCGGTTG
>CAZTYB010000156.1:0-3399 GCA_964617595.1 uncultured Oscillospiraceae bacterium
TTAACGTCCCTTTTGATGGGTATTTGCCCCGTTATGGGCACAAATTTTGATATTCTGAAGAATTGGGAGGGGATTTCCCCATGAAGATACTGGTAAGCGCCTGTTTATTGGGAGAAAACTGCAAATACAACGGTGGGAACAATGACGACCCGGCGGTGCACGCTTTCCTCCAGGGGAAAGAATATCTCCCCGTCTGTCCGGAGATGGCGGCGGGATTGGGCTGTCCCCGCACCCCCATCGAAATTGTGGACGGGGTGGTCACCGACCGCAACGGCAACAGTGTGGACTGCTCCATCCGGGGTGCCGTCCGGGACATTTTGCAGCAAATCCAAGGGGAAGAGATCCAGTGCGCCGTCCTGAAATCCCGCAGCCCCACCTGCGGCGTGAGGGAAATCTACGACGGCACTTTCTCCGGCAGGAAGATCCCCGGTTCCGGGGTATTTGCCCAGGCGCTGAAAGATGCGGGCTACCGGGTCATTGACTGTGAGGAGCTGAGCAACCCATAGCGCAATGCCAACCAGTGAACGTGACCGACAAATACCGAAAAACATCGGCTGACCTCATCCGGGGTCAGCCGATGTGCATTTAACAGCAAAAGAAAAAGGGAATATGTCCCTGGCAGCAGAACACCTGCGCCAGATAGCACAGGCACAGATTGCCGCAGGGGAAGCCCCCCAGGGAGAATCCGCCATAGTTCCCCGCCTGGCGGCGGTAGGCGGAGCCCCCACGCTCCAGGGCATCCAGCCCACGGAGGTACTCCTGATTGTCCGGCTCCATGCTCACGGCTTTTCGCATATGCTCCAGAGCGGTCACCTGATTGCCCAGGCCGTCGTTGGCCAGGGCGCTGAGATAGTACCAGCGGGCGTTGCGATTGGTGCTGTTTTCCAGCACGTTCAGCGCCTCCCGCCAGCGGCGGTAGCGGATATAGGCTTCAGCAGAGGTTTGGTACTGATCCCCCGTGCTCCGGCTGCGCTGCTGATAGCCGCCGAAGGGGTCGTAGTAGCCGCCATAACCGCCGTAGCCACCGTATGGATTCCCACCACCGTAGGAACCTGCGCTCTGGCGGGTATATTTTTCGGGATTCTTGATCTGGTCGTAGGCATCGTTCACTTCCTGCATTTTCCGGGCGGCCTCCTGGTCGCCGGGGTTCAGGTCGGGGTGATATTTCTTGGCCAGTGCCCGGTAGGCACGCTTCACCTCTTCGTCCGATGCGCCGGGCTTTAGCCCCAGCACCTTATACGGATCGTCAACCATTGGGCACCTCCTTCTCCTTTTTCATCTTTCCCCGGTATTGCACCCATACGCCGCTGTAGAGAATATTGTCCAGCAGCGCCTTGTCCTGCACCAGGGGGAGCTTTTCGTAGCTCCGGGTGCAGCGCCCCATGGCTAGCACCAGATATTGCTCCCATTTTTCTTCGTCTTTTTCCTGGAACAGCAGGGGGTTATACTGCCCCTTGCGCCGGTCCCGGTTATAGTCCAGCATGGCATCCGCCAGATAGATGAACCGCCCCAGGCCGAAGCCCAGTGCCCGCAGGTCTTCCGCCCAAAGATCGTCCCGGTAAACCATCAGCTCCCCCATAAGCTCCCCAAAGCAGGAGGCAGGCAAGTCCGGATTGGAGGTTTGCTCCCGTTCCAGCCGGGTCAGCTGGGCGATGGAATCACGAATGCTGTCGCACTGCCGGGGCCAGCGCTGGCAGATGGATTCCATGTGGGGCTGGAGCTGCTTGCGCAGCAATTTTGCGGATGGCTTCCCCTCGTCCGCCACATCGTCCTCCGCCTTGTAATAGGCCAGAGCTACGTTCATATCCGCCGCATAATCAATGCATTCGTTTTGCAGCCAGGGTTTGTGGTGCAGGGGGTGCACCATGCAGTGGGCTTTGCCCCCGGATTCCTCCGGCTCGTACAGGCTCATATGCAGCAGCGCCAGGAATGCCATGTCATAGCTCAGGGCAAACCGGGCAGCCGTGCCGAACCGGGCATCAATAGCACGGCAAATGCCGCAGTATACCGACTCGTACCGCTCCCGCTGGGGAGGGGTCAGCTCTTTCCAATTTGCGTTGACGAAACCAAACACGCTTCGCCCCATCCTTTCTGTTTCGGTGTTTCTGCTCCTCTTTTTACCAAAGGAGTGTGAACAGGGCATAAACAAAGGGGAAATTTATGGATTATTTTTCGAAAAAGCCGTCAAATGCGCCAGCAGCTGATTCAGTGCTCCACCGAAAAAGAGAATTTCCAGGCAGCAGAACAGCCACAGCATACTGATGGCGATGGCATAAACCGAGCCATAGATATTGGCATAGCTGGGGAAATGGGTGACGTAGACGGAATAGAGATTGGAAAACAGCAGCCATCCGGTGGCCGCCAGCAGTCCCCCGGGCAAACTCTCCCAGAATCGGTTGCGCCGGTTGGGGAGGATCATATACATCAGCGTAAACAGCAGACTTTGCAGAACCAGCAGCACCAACAGCCGCAGATCCAGCAGATCCATCAGCCACATCATGGGGGGAATATTCAGCCCCCGCAGGAAACGGATCAGGGTATTGCCGAAAACGTGCAGCACCAGGGTCAGCAGGATCAGCGCCTCCAGCACGAAAGTATAGACGACACTCAGCAGCCGGGTATACAAATATCCCCGATCCTCCGCCACGCCATAGATGGAGTTTAACCCGTTCAGCAGTCCATATACCCCCCGGCTGGCGGACCAGACCGCCGTCAGGGCGCTAATGCCCGCCACGGCACCGGAGGAATTGTTATATACATTCAAAATCAGTTCCCGTGCCGCATCCATCAGGGCGCCGGGAATCACCCCGTCCAGTGCCTCCAGCAGGCTTTCCACCGACAGCCCCGTATAGCGCAATCCGCTGAGCACCAGCAGCAGCGCCGGAAAAACCGCCAGCACGATAAAATAGCCGCTATTGGCCGCCAACTGGGGTATATGCGCCCTTTGCAGCCAGCGGATACCAATGGGAAGATAGGAGATCCCCTCCCGGAGGGAGAACTTCTTCAATTCATTTCCCCCTTTCGGAGATTATCAGAGCAATTTACAAAGGAAAGAAAATAATTCTTGGACTGAAAATCATGAAATGTTCGTCCAACCCCGTAGGGGAGGCGTTTCGCCTCCCCGGGGTGGTTATGTTTTCGGCAAGCCCACGCAAGAGGGACGGGAAACCCGTCCCCTACAATCGCTTCATTAGATTATGCCAAAATTGAGACCGTAGGGGAGGCGTTTCGCCTCCCTTAGGTGGTACGTATTCAGTAACCCCATACAAAGTAAGTCCCCTACGGTCGTTAACATATGATTGTACAAAGGAGATACTGCCCCGTTACGCCTTGCCATTGGAAATTTTCAGAATGAATTTGATCACGTTCAATGCGCACCGCTGGGCTTCGCCCCGGGTC
>CAZTYB010000157.1:0-3382 GCA_964617595.1 uncultured Oscillospiraceae bacterium
GGGACTGGGAATAGGACTTCCAGGTCAGCGTTCCACCGTAGGACTGCATATCGGCCGTTGTCCAGTTCCCTCCTGCCGGGTAATAAACTGTAGCTTTTACATTGTAAAATGCATTATTGCCGATTTTTGGCGGCGTTTTGCCCGAAAAAGTAACGCTGGTCAGGCTACTGCATTTGTAGAACGCATAACTGCCGATGCTGGTCACGCTACTTCCAATGGTAACGCTGGTCAGGTTACTGCAATTGTAGAACGCATAACTGCCGATGTTGGTCACGCTACTTCCAATGGTTACGTTGGTCAGGCTACTGCATTTGTAGAACGCATCATCGCCGATACTGGTCACACTGTCCGGAATGGTGATACTGGTCAGGCTGCTGCAATCGCAGAACGCCAAACTGCCGATACTGGTCACGCTGTCCGGGATCACATATTCCACAATAGCGCCGGGTGCTTGGATCAGCTCTGTTTTTCCTTTATTAAAGAGCACGCCATAAGTATCACTGCTGTAATTGGGATTATTCTCATCGACCCATATACCGGTCAGGCTACTGCAATGGGAGAACGCATAATAGCCAATACTGGTCACACCGCCTCCGATGGTTACGCTGGTCAGACTACTGCAACCGAAGAACGCACAACCGCCGATACTGGTCACGCTGTCCGGGATGGTGATATTGGTCAGTTTGCTGCAATCGTAGAACGCATTATTGCCGATACTGGTCACGCTGTCCGGAATGGTTATGCTGGTCAGTCTCCAGCATCCGTAGAACGCATCACTGCCGATACTGGTTACGCCATCTGGGATGGTGATACTCGTCAGGCTACTGCAAAACTCGAACGCAGAACTGCCAATGCTGGTCACGCCGTCCGGGATGGTGATGCTGGTCAGTCTACTACAACTTCTGAACACAGTATTGCCGATACTGGTTACGCTGTCCGGAATGGTGATGCTGGTCAGGCTACGGCAACACTCGAACGCATAACGGCCGATACTGGTCACGCCAATACAGATGATAACCTTTTCAATATTTTCATTTTCGTAAAAAGGACTTTTACCCAAATTATAATCTACCATTGCACCGACACCGTATATGTACAGCGTACCGCTGCTGTACAGTTTCCATTTGACATTATCGCCTTGTGCGCCACAGTTTCCTGAGTCGATCACACTTCCGTAGTCGATCACACTTCCGTAGTCGGTAAGGGTGCCGGAATCTGTTTTCCCACTGATATTACCGGGGATATGGCTTGCAGTCTTTTTGTTTAGCGATACTTTGCAGGCATCTTCTATGCTTTCGGTGGTGCGAACGCTCTCTCCGTCCACAGTTGTTTCAAATGTGTACGCTCCTGCTTCCAAATAGGCAACAGCCACGCCGTTTGAATTGGTTTCTCCAAAGGAAATGCTTGCGTTATCTGTAGCAATGGCATTGACCTGCGCACCGCTGACATTTTTCCCATTCCCATCTGTCACAGAAACGGTGACCCGGTATTTTTGATAGGGACATGAGCCAATTCCGAAATCATTGTGATCCAGTGACCAGTACAGGTCGCAAATCTTTGCAGAAATACCCTTCAACTTGCCTTCATAAGTCAGATGTTTGCTACTTAAAAAGACAATTTTTGCAGATGGCTCTATTTTGAACTTCAGTTCCATGGCTATGCATTGTTGACAGGTATGTTCCGTTAGTACATCTGTATCCGTACTGTCTTCAATTACATTCTTTTCTGCTTTCAGTTCGAGGCCAATAGGTGCTTTAAGCTCTGCCTTTGCAACGACACCGTTTAGCACCTGGACGGTCGGTTTCAAGTCGATGCCTAAAAAGACGGAAGCTTCCACTTTCACTTCGGATTCCAGCTTGGGTGCTGTGTTAAGGGGGGTGATACCTTTCCCGTTTTCGTAGGAAATGCCAACGGTAAAACCAAATGTAATATCGAATTCTATTTTTCCGGTGACAGAAAACTGGCAAACGGGTTTAAATCCCACTTCTATGCCGCAAATATTCATCATGAATTTTCCCAGTGGAATCTCAGCATTCACCTTGCCACTGATGGCAATAGAAGCTTTCAACTTCACAGCGGTTTTGAATTCTATAAATTGCCGACTGGTAGAAATGTAGTAAGAAAGCGTGAATTCCGGGCTAATGCCTATGCTTCCCTTAAGTTTCACTGAAGTTGTGACAGGGCCGGTTTCATCTTCCCATTTTTTCTCAACCGTATAGCCGAACTGATTTTTCCATGAGGATTCCCCGTCAAACGCATATGTGGATATTTCGCTTTCACTGTCTGATGTAAGACCCTCGAATACCACGCCTTCTTCCAGATCCGAGGTGTCCACAGTCATATCCGTGCTGTCACCGGCGGATTCCAGCTTAAGATGGGTAAAAACATCCTCGATCTCCAAATCTCCGCCGGTCACGGTCACCGTTGTGCCGTCTACTTGAACAGAGGCCACACAGACAATGAGAAGCTGATCTTCTCCGTATGTATAGGAAAAAATATCACCCACCTGCAAGCCGGTCATTTGCGCGTCAGCATCTGCAAACACATAGGTGGCGCTGTCATCATCGGCCGTGATGACAGTATTGACGCCCTCTGTGTACGGAATGATCTTCACATCCTCCGTATAGACTGCAAAGTTGGTCGTTTCGCTCTCATCTAAGTTCAACACCCGATCTGCATCGTAGTCATTTACCGTGGAGGCCATCAGTTCTACCATTTCCCGGGTGTACATGGGCGTATCGTAGGCATCGCAAAGGGGAGAATAGTCATAGATATCCAGCAAAAAAGCGGATGCCATAAAGTATTCCGGCATTTCACCCTCTAAGACTACTTCTGCCGTTGTATCTTCCGGTTGCACAAGGGTGTGGCCGCTGAGCAACATTTGCATACCGTCCTCCGTGTAGATGGCAACGGCCAAAACGGCTTCCTCCAGGGAGCAGTACTCGGCCGTGGCGATCCCATCCGTTACGGTCAGGCCGATGACATTGTAGCCGGAGGCAGTGGCTGCCTGTTCTTCTTCCTGCTCCTCTGCTAACTCGGAGCTCAGCAGAGAGCCGAAGCTGTTCGTTCCGGAGATCGTTGTGCTGTTGGCTTCCACTGTTGCTTCCTGCTCATCTGCCTGTACGAGTGCAGGGACTGTGCCCAGTAGCAGAGTAAGCACCAAAATAAAACTCAAGATCCGTTTTCCTGTTTGCATACTGCATTCTCCTTTGGCTGTTTTGACTGTTTGTGTGCGCATAATACGGATTTGTTCAGAATATCAGAAAGGGAACCGGCACATTATGTACAAATCTTTTCTTTTCCAATGAAAAAGAAAGCCAGTTCATTTGTCTGACATATAACTATGATAGCACCTTATATGGCGCTTGTAAAGAAAATTGTA
>CAZTYB010000158.1:0-3296 GCA_964617595.1 uncultured Oscillospiraceae bacterium
GACCATCGGCCGCGCCGCGAGAAACGCAGAGGGAAAAGTTATCCTGTACGCAGACAGCATCACCCCTTCCATGCGCACCGCTATGGACGAAACGGCACGGCGAAGGAGCATTCAAGACGCTTACAATAAAGCGCACGGCATCGTGCCAAAAACGGTCATCAAGTCCGTGCGGGATCTGATCGAAATATCCTCTCCGACGGCTGAGCGGAAGGGGCGCAGCGGCGTAAAGATGACCCGCGCGGAAAAGGAAAAAGAGATCGCCCGTCTGGAAAAGCAGATGAAAGAAGCCGCGCGCATGATGGAATACGAATACGCTGCCGTTTTGCGCGACCAGATCGTCGAGCTTCGCGGAAACGGACTATAAAACGACCCCCGCAAAGCGCCTCGTTCGACGCTTTGCGGGGATGATCTTATTTGGGTTCTACAATAAATGTTGGGATCAGGCGATTTAAAGCATTTCGCGTGCTTACGTTTAATATTCGGAGCTGAGCAGGAAATCTGTCTACTAGCGAAAGCCGGAGCGTCACCTGCCGGGTCGGCAGGTGAAAAGGCCATAAATTCTGCTGCTTGCTCCCTCTTATACGGCAGGTGATGAATTCCGTTATGCCGCATAGGTACAATGAAACCCCCGGCTTGTCAAAAACCCTTGCGATGTTAATCACAAGTTGAGGGCGCTCATATTTTTTGGGTCAAAATAAGGATATATTGCTTAGTTTCCGGTAGAAAGGGCAACGATGCCTTTTTGCAAATTATCTTCAGCAAGTTTTAACCGGTTGACGAGTTGTTCGTAAGGAACAATGTTAGACTTGTAAAACTCCATTTGTTTGTCGTACGGAACATATTCAATATAGTATTCCATCAAATCATCCGGCGAAATGGTTAATTTGGAAGTGCCGTCTGCCAGGTCTGCTCGAATTTGCTCTTTTATACTATCGAAATAGAATTTATAAAATTGCATATCAATTTTGTATTTGCCGCTCTTGGGTGTCAGAATGATACAAAGGTTGCTTGCAATAAACTTTCCATTAACATAATGGGCTCTCCCGAGGCTACCCGAAGCAGCTACGGCATATACTATAGCTTCGCAGTCATGGGAATAACTGGAATGCTTTTTCCATTCGGCTGATGCTGTGACAAAATCATACGCACCATCTTCGTTGCTTTCGCTCGCCAGGCTTCCCGGTTTGTATTGAAAGAGAGTTCCTACCTTGACCATTTCATAGGTACTGTCTTTTCTGGAGCGAATACCTGCGCAATTCAGAATTCCGTTTTTATAGATCAGTCTCTTTTCACAAATGCCGGGAATCTCATTTTGCGCAAAGATGGTATTCACAATATCATCTTCACGCTTCGGCCAATTTTTGGCTTTATCCACCCTTCCTTTGTGCTGAACTGAAACAAAACCATCGTCAGATAAGTTATAAAACAAAACAGTGTCATGTTGGTCGTGCTTAGTTTTTGTAAACCCAAAAATGGAGGTATTTACTGTCCTTTTTTGCTCACTAAAGAGCTTTTCGGGCATACGGATTACAAAATCGAGCTTCGCAACATTCAGGAGTTTTTCGGTGAGCCCACCCTGGTTATGGGTAAGCGTGGGGGTTGGCATAATAACGATCAACTTGCCATTCTTTTCCAAATAGGTAATAGCTTGCAGAGCAAACTTAATGGATTTGTTATTTTCATAAGGGGGATTGATGATGACCTTAGTGGGCTTGCATTTTCTGATATAGGCAAGCAATTCGGCATCATCGCCATTTACGATATTGTCCTTAGTGTCGTTCAACAAACTGCTTCTGTAAATCAGATTTGTTCTTCCATCTCCATGCAGGAACATATTTGAACAAGCAAGGGCAAATAGAACAGAATCAATTTCGAAGCCGATCAACTGGGTTTCTTTAATACTTGCTATTCTGTCCTCATTTCCTTGTGCCAGAGCAATCATTGTTTCCATGGATTCCATCAGGAACCCACCCGAACCGGTGCAAGTGTCGAGGACAACATCATCAACCGCTAAGCGAGCTAAACGCACCATCAGCGATTTGATATGGTCGGGGGTCAGAATAATATTTTTGTTGTCAACTTTCCCTGCTTTAGAGAGGAAAATTTTGTAAGCGCGGCCAAGAATATCCTGCTTCTCTTCATTTTCAAAGGGAAGAAAAATGTTCTTTTCGATCTTGCCGATGAGCTGCTTGTATTTAATTAAAGGATAATCGATCGTTTTGATAAAACTAAACTTATCTTTCCAGTTGTACTTCTTGCTCAGATTATTGATTTTGCTTTCAAGCTGTCTTGTGATAGCATTAACAATGGCTTCGTTAAGGAGATGTGCTTCTAAAAGTTTAGTTCTGGAGGCATTGGCTTCTTCTTCGGAGGGCGCTTGGATTTTGGCGTAGGTGCTTCTGAATGTAACATCTTTTAGAGCGATCATTAAGCCGGAGAAGAACAGACTACGCTCGGTATCACGAACAATTTCATCATCATGAAACTGCTTATTGATCGAGTGAAGCGTTTTTGTTAAGTGCTCATCGGTTGCGATTTCAGCGTGTCGAGCCCTGATGTAAACTTTGCGAATATTATCTAGTTTTAGAAGCGCTCCATCAAGTTCCAATTCGACAGCCTTCCCGGTTCCGTTGATAAGCAAAAAATAGGTCACCTGCAATGTCTGTTCGGTTTGACCCGAAACAGCGATACCGATGATATCTTTCGCAATTTTGTTATGCTCCATGTAGTACACAGTTTCGGCTTTAGCCAAACTGTGTTTTGTCGCCTTTGCTTCAACAACAATCGCATACTCAGCAAAATCTAAGAAGAAATCCGGGTAACCGTCATTGCCGCTACCTTTTTTGCTTTTAAATCCGTATTCGGGGGGAATAGCAGACTTTTCGATAAAAGTGTCTGCACCATAGAATGAACGGAATATATTCTCCGTTACTGTTTCACTGATTTTTGCCATAAATTCATGCCCCTTTGTGAATATCTATGACATAATATCATACAAATCGGGATATTTCAATGATGGAATTAACGCTATGTTGTGAATGTGTAGTATTACATTTCGAGAATCGTATCCCATTGAGACCGGATTACCTGCAACATGGTGCCGGAAACCGTTTCAGAAAAGAAATGGATGATAATAAGTGCCCCATGCTTTGTATTTGGCTTAATAACCTCTAATAAATTCGCGGTAACCGTGATTTTCTATGTCGAAGAGGACAAAACCGAACGCGCATATTCCGGGTACAAAAATCTCGAAACGATCTGCTTGATGGTAGTAAAAAAGCGCATAGGATTTTTCG
>CAZTYB010000159.1:0-3202 GCA_964617595.1 uncultured Oscillospiraceae bacterium
GGGCTTCTGGAACACCATGCCCACCTGCCGCCGAAGCTGGTTGACATTGACCCCGGATGCGTAGATATTTTCATTCCGGTAGCGGATTTCCCCTGTGATCTTCACACCGGGAACCAGATCGTTCATCCGGTTCAGGGTTTTTAAAAATGTGGATTTTCCGCAGCCGGAGGGACCGATGAGGGCGGTGATGCTCTTTTCGGGGATGGCGATATTGATATTTTTCAGTGCCTGGGTACTCCCATACCACAGGCACAGATCTTTGGCTGTCAGGATGTTCATGGATTACTCCTCCTTTTGAAGAACCGTCCCACCTGGGAGGCACAGAAATTGACCATTACAGTCAGCATCATCAAAATGGCGGCGATGGCGAAAGCTACTTCAAATTCCCCCTCTGTTTTGGCATAGGAATACAGTGCCACCGCCAGGGTAGAACCGCTGCTGGCCATGCCGGAGAAGAAGCCGTTCAGGGTATTGGCAAATCCAGCGGTGAACAGCAGCGCTGCACTTTCCCCCAGAATGCGCCCCACGGACAGGATGCAGCCGGTAACCACACCGTCCACACATCCGGGCAATACCACCGTGCGGATGACCCGCCACTTTCCCGCCCCCAGACCGAAAGCACCCTCCCGATAGGATTGGGGCACGGTTTTCAAGCTCTCCTGGGTGGTGCGCAGGATATTGGGCAGGTTCATCATCACCAGTGTCAGGCTGCCGGAGAGCAAGCAAGAGCCCATACGGTTGGCAAACAGCAGCATACCCACCAAACCATAGATGATGGAGGGAATCCCGGAAAGCACCTCGGCGGCATATTCGATGATGGCTACCAAATGCTTGTTTTTTGCATATTCGTTGAGGTAAATGGCAGCACCCACCCCCAGGGGCAGCACCATCAGCAGGGTGGCAACAATCACATACACCGTATTCAGAATATTCGGCAGAATTCCAATGCGACCATCCAGATAGCTGACTCCGGTGGTCAGGAATTCCCATGTGACATAGGGGAGCCCCTTTGCCATCACATAGCCCACCAGGAACAGTACCAGGGCAATCACCGCCAACAGGGAGATGCCCATGAGCAATTTCATAACGATCACATAGACATTGCGCTTTGCGGGTATTTTTTCGTGTAACATCATGCGCCCTCCTGATTCCCTTTCAGGAAGAAAGACAGCACACCATTGATCAGCATCACAAGCAGGAACAGGATCAAGGCAATCGAAAAAAGTGCCTGTCTCTGCAAGCCGCTGGAGTAGGCCATTTCGCTGCCCACAATGGTGGTGAGAAAATGGACACTTTGGAACAGGGAATCCGGCATATTGGGGGCGCTGCCGCAGACCATCATCACCGCCATTGCTTCCCCCATCGCTCTGCCCAACCCCAGCACCACGGCGGTGGCAATGCCACTTCTGGCCGCCGGAACAGAGATGCGAAAGTAAGTCTCAATGGGCGTTGCCCCCAGGGCAAGGGAAGCATCCTCATATTCTTTGGGTACCGCTTCCAGCGCCGTAACGGACACCTGGATAATGGAGGGCAGGATCATCACCGCCAGCACCAGAATGGCGGCCAGCAGACTTGCCCCATCGGAAAGATGAAAGATCTTGCGGATCCCCGGCACCAGCACCATCATCCCCACCAGGCCATAGACCACCGACGGGATCCCGGCCAGCAGACTGACTGCGTGATGCATCACGTTTTTGATTTTCTGGGGAGCCAGTTTCGCCAGAAATACCGATGCAAAGAAGCCCGTGGGCACCCCAATCAGGACGGCGCCCGCCGTTCCGTAAATACTGGTCAGCAAAAAGGGCAGGATGCCGAACCTGGGGGCGGAGGCAGAGGATGCCCATTCTTTGCCCAGCAGGAAATTTCCAAAGCCGATCTCCTCAATCGCCGGGATGCCGGACAGGCCCAAATAGACCGTGATCAGCAGGACACAGCCAACGCTCATCAGCCCCAGCAGCAGGAAAATACCGTGAACGACTGCTTCCGCATTCTGTTCTTTCATAATAGCGCCTCAGTTCGCAGGGACAGCGCCAGCAGTGGCAATGATGTCGTTTGCTTCGCCGCCGATCCCATAATCAAAGAATTTCTGCGCCGTTTCCGCAAGCGGGCTGTCCACTTTCGTCACCAGAACAAAGGGGCGCTGCACGGCATAGCGGCCATCCCTGACGGTTTCCTCGGTGGGGGAAACTCCATCCACGGAAAGTGCCCTTACCGTGTTTTTGATGGTGGCGAGGGAGGCATAACCAATGGCATTGGGGTTATTGGCGATGGTAGTGATCACGTCCCCGTTGGAGCTGAGTTCCTGGCGATATTGGCAGCTTTCGACGGTGCCGGTAATGGTTTCGAACCCATCCCGGGTGCCGGAATTGGCCTCCCGGCCAATCAGGACGATTTCCCCATTATTTCCCCCCACATCCGCCCAGTTTGTGATCTTTCCGGTGTAGATGTCTGCGATTTGAGAAAGGGTCAGGTCACGAACCGGATTGTCGGGATGGACAATGATGGCAATGCCATCGTAAGCCAGAACCGTTTCGGTAAGTCCGGCGGCCTTTTCTTCCTCTTTCAGGCTCCGGGAGGAGAGGCCAATGTCGCACCGCCCCTCCTGCACCGCCTGGATGCCGCTGCCGGAGCCGGTGGGATTGTAAGTCACCTTGATACCGGTCTGCTTTTCATAAGCTTCCCCCAGAGCCCCGATGACCCTGGACATGGAGGTGGAACCGTCGGTGGACACAGTGCCGCCCCGGCTCCCGGAGCACCCGGCGAGACAGCAAGCCGCCAATGTAGCAGCCAGGGTGATTGCAAATAATTTTTTCATGTTTTCATACACTCCTTTGTGCACTTGATTTGTGATTTCTTTGATTCACAATTCCCAGTATACAAAGGGAATGTAAAGTGCGACACCGAATGATTGTAAAATGGAAGTCAAATACGCAAAAAAGGAGGCTGCCGAAGCAGCCTCCTTTGGGGGAGAAATTACATATCGAAGGGTTCCATGCTCAGAACGGGGTGACCCACCTCGCTCAGGTAGTTCAGCAGAGCTTCGGGATCCTCGGTGCAGATGGTCTCATCGGCGATCATGTCGGTGAAATTGTCCACGCCGTACATCTCCTTGGCAGTGGCATCCAGGCGCTCACGCATCTGATCCTTCAGCAGCTTGGGCAGCCAAACGATACGGCCGGGGCCACCCTCGGCAGCGATGAAC
>CAZTYB010000160.1:0-3114 GCA_964617595.1 uncultured Oscillospiraceae bacterium
TCATGCCTTTTGGGTGGTTTTTTACTTTTTAGTTTGTAACAGAAGCAGAGGAGAAGATGTGTATGACCCATAGAAAGTTACTGAGAAAGGTGTGCGGTGTCGGGGTGTGCCTGTGCCTGCTCCTGTCCTGGGTGCCCACCGGGGCATTTGCCATAACGGAGGACGGCCTGTGTGACCACCATCCGGGGCACACGGAAGAATGCGGCTATACGCAGGGTAAATGTGGTTACGTCTGCGAAGAATGTGCCCGGCCGGAAGAACCCATGCCAATCTCCGACGGGGTGCTGACGGAGGAAACCGCTGCCGTCAAGGTGGTAAGCGGCGACACCACCACCTATTACGCCAGCTTTGATGAATGTCTGGCGGATATGGATAGCTCACACACGCTCACCATATTGCAGGACACCACCCATGATTCCAATTCCGGACTATTATGCAAAGAGCTGATCGTGAATGCCGGTGCGACCCTGACGCTGAATACGGAACTGTATGTTATAATAACTAGCAATAAGAATACCGCTATTTCCGGCTCTGGTACCATTGCTGGAAACGGAACGCTGTCTGTTGCCGGTGATATCAGCGATGTTACCATTTCCAGCCCAGTGAAGGTGACACAGGGAGCTGCTGGCAGTATCAAAAGCGGAACCTTTACCAATACCGTGACGATTTCTTCTGATAAATTCAGCGTCCAGGGCGGTACTTTTTCAGGTGAAGTGACGGTCGATGCCGGACAGATCACGGGTGGAAATTTTTGGGGCACTGTCACCAATTCTTCCTCTGGTTCAGACAACGACGGTGGCATTGTTGGCGGTACATTCCATGACGCTGTGAACAATAAAGCGCTGATCAACGGCGGTATTTTTAATGACTCCGTGAACAATAGCTGCTTGATTTGGAACGGTACCTTTAACGGCACGGTAACGAACGACGGCACAATTCAGGGTGGCACATTCAACAATACAGTGATAAACCATTTTGATAGTAATGATGCGTATTCAATCTTTGGTGGTACTTTCAATGGAACACTTCTGAATCACGGCTATATTTGGCCTTGCTATTCCATTACGCTGGGCGACAATTGCACCGTTACCAACTACAGTACAGCTACTTTTGAGGACTGCCCCCATACCTACCGAAACGGTGGCATCTGCCGCCTGTGCGGTGACGGCTGCGGCCATACAAGCTACAAAGACGGATTCTGCGACATTTGCGGCAACGAATGCAAGCACGAAAGCTGGTCGGATGGCAAGTGCACCATCTGCCAGAAAGCCTGCGCCCACGGCAGTTGGACAGAGGGCGTGTGCGGTATCTGTAGCTATCAATGTCCCCACGATAAATACGAAAACGGCGTTTGTGCCCTCTGCGGAGAACCGGAGATCATCTGCTCCGCCACCATCACCTGGGGGGCCATGAACTTCACCTATTCCGACGGCACCTGGAACACGGAGACCTATGTCTACGACGGCGCAGGCTGGACGGCGGAGGGAAACACCGTCACCGTGGAGAACACCGGCAATGTGGCCGTCACTGCAACCGTGTCCTACCAAAACGAAACCGGCTACAGCTTTACGGCAAGTTGGGACAAGGAAACTGCCAACATCCCGGCATCGAATAAAGAAACCTTCACCCTGACCCTCTCCGGCAAGCCCACGGCGGCGCTGGACGAGAAAAAAGTGGGCACCGTCACGGTGACCATTGGGCAAGCAGATCAAACGACATAAAGGAGTAAAGAAAATGAAAAAACTACTATCCCTCGTTCTGGCACTGACCATGGTGCTCAGCCTTAGCGTCACCGCTTTTGCGGCCGAAAATTACCCGGATATCCTGTATGTGGATATTAGCCGGGTCATAGTGACTGACAAAACAATCGAGCGAGTAAAAGGCGATGCCGGAGATGCAGAAATCGTTCCGGAGCTTTTGTCCGGTTATTTGTACGCATTCGACATGTCTCAGGCGAATGACGACTTAACGATCACGATCACCTATGCAGGTGGGGGAGATGAGAAATTGTCTGTGCCACAGGCAGAAGCCGGCAAAAATCGGTACACCTTCACCGGAAGTAACGAAGGTTCCTGGGACACTTACAATGTCCCCACCGTTACCAACGGCACCCAGAATGTCACCGGAAAGTATGCACCGGCTACCGAAAGCAACCCCGTCTACAAGGTGGATATCTCCTGGGGCAGCATGGCGTTCACCTACACCGCCGCTTCCAAGGGCACCTGGAGCACCAGCAGCCACATCTATGAGGGCGCAAAAGATGCCGCCTGGAGCTGGGCAGAGGGTGCCAACGAGATCAAAGTGACCAACCACTCCAACGATGACATTGCCGTGACTCCCAGTTATACCGCAGACAGTGACTACAGTGCTGTCTCCATGAATTTCAGCGGATCCCTGATTCTGGCTACCGCCGATAACGGCAAGGACGACGCAGCGGGTACAGCCACCAACGACACCATCAACGTTACTCCCTCCGGCGACCTGCCCAAGGATACTGATGGCAAGATTGGCCAGATTACCCTGAAGCTGGAACCGCTCATCACCATCTCTACTGCTGAAGATTTGGCGGATGCATTGGCAAAGGACGGCGCATTTAAGCTAGACAATGACATCACAATGGAGAATAATGACAGGATCAAAAATACCATAGTACTGGATCTGAACAACTGTACACTGACTGTTGTCAATAAAGGATTGTATGTGAATAAGGGGGGGGGACGATGACTGTAAAAAATGGTACTCTCGTCAACAATTTAGACAGTCCTGTGCGGAATTACAATGGTACGGTGACCATTGAAAACTGCACACTGGTAGGAGACCAGAACGCTTTTTACCAGGATGGCGGTATTTCCATTCTGAAAAATTGTATATTGAACGGATTGATGGTGCAAGAAGGAAGCGGAACCATAACTCTGTCCGGTAACGTACGATTTGATTCCAGTACTGACAATCCAACGGGTATCTATGTGAAAAGCTTTTCTGATGGCAGTGTAATTTGCCATTTTGATCCGACCGGCAATATCGATAGAGGCACTGTAACCGACAACGGTGACGGCACCTGGACCGTTACCAAAGCATCCTAACACCTGAAAAAGGAGCAACTACATGAACAAC
>CAZTYB010000161.1:0-3106 GCA_964617595.1 uncultured Oscillospiraceae bacterium
ACCCGGCTCCGGAGAAACGTCCCCCGTAGATCCCGTCGCTTTCCCTCATGATTTCATATATCTTTGTTATATAAAAAAAGACCAGTCCGCAGACTGGCCTGGATGGGAGTGACCTCTTTTAATGTTTTTATATATAAAAACGCCGCCCGTTGTCCATTTGGGCGACGTAATTCTCAGAATTTGAATAAATGTACCTTGCTTGCTGCTTGCAAACCATTGATTTCACTTAGTTTTTCAAGCCCTTAACAGGCACTCTGACAAAACCCCGCCAGTTTTCTTACCGAGAACTGGCGGGGTAATCTTATATTTCGGGAATCTTCGAATAGATGGTCTCTACTCAGCTAGGAGTCTTCTGCGAATATCATTGAGCCATTCGCCTTTATATTTGAAATATTTGGGGCCTGCCATGGAGCATTTAACATTGAGTAGGCATTTTGCTAAGGCAGACAACGACCACCACTCGCCATTGTAGACAACATGTTTATCGTCAGCCACCTCAAATAGTTCACCAGAATGTTCATTCCCTGCACAGCAAAATTCAATCTGTTCCCCAGGGGCAATATTACACATAGAGAACGTAAACGGTGCCATACGTTCCTGGTGTTGCTCGTTGATCTCCTGTGCCAATGCTTCATCACGCTGCTCCGTTTCAGTGGCTTTCCACTTTTTCAGACGGTGACGATATCCATTGATTTCTGCAATGGCTTCCAGGATGGAATAAGCATCCTCCGGGGGCATAGAATTCTCGAATTCGTCGCTTACCGTCTACTTCTTCCTTGGAACGCAGTTCTGGATTCAGTTTGTCCAAAATAGAATGGAGTTTCTTGTCTGATAGTGCAGAATCCACCTCGTATGTGGCATATACACGGAAAGCGAAAGGAACTGCCGTGCTACGGTTCAATTCATCTAATCGCTGTTTCACATCGGTTGCATAACCGATTTTTACATATTGCTGAAAAGATGGGTTAGTCAGTATATAAATGAAACCTTTACTCATCGTAGTCTCTCCTCCGAATTCTTACAGGCCTCCGTTTTGGTGCATTTTATCCACGATTGCCCAAGCGAACAGCACGATACTGGATGGCTTCCGCAATATGCTGCGCCTGGATTTCCTCGCTGCCGTCCAGATCGGCCACCGTCCGTGCTACCCGGACGATCCGGTCATAGCTCCGGGCGGTCAAGCCCATGGTATCGAAAGCAACTCTCATCAGCGCTTCCGCCTCCTCCCCCAGAGCGCAGTAGGTACGCATTTCCCTGGGTCCCATCCGGGAGTTGCACATTCCGCCACCGGAGAAGCGCCGGTTTTGAATGGCTCTGGCAGCATCCACCCGCTGCTTTACGGCGCTGGAGGGTTCCCCCTCCGCCCGGGTACGCAAATCCTCGTACTGGACGGACGTAACTTCAACCACAATATCAATCCGATCCAGCATGGGGCCGGAAATCCGATTCTGATAAGTTTCTACCGCACTCTCACTGCACCGGCATCGGCCGCTGGGATCACCATACCACCCACATTTGCACGGATTCATGGCGCAGACCATCATAAATTCCGCCGGATACGTCACCGTGCCGGAAACACGGGAAATGGTAACGACCCCGTCTTCCAGCGGCTGACGCATCAAATCCAGACTATCTTTGCGGAATTCCGGCAATTCATCCAGGAAGAGCACACCCTTATGTGCCATGGAGATTTCGCCGGGGATGGGGTTGCTTCCTCCTCCCACCAATCCGGCATTGGAGACCGTATGATGAGGCGACCGGAACGGCCGCCGGGATACCAGGGGATGATGCTCATTCAGGAGCCCCAAGACGGAATAAACCTGAGTCACTTCCAGCTGTTCTTCCCAGGTCATGTCCGGCAAAATAGAGGGCAGGCGTTTGCTGAGCATACTCTTGCCGGAGCCGGGAGGGCCGATCAGCAGCACATTATGTCCGCCGGCCGCCGCAACCTCCAGCGCCCGCTTCACCTTCTCCTGCCCCAATACATCTTTAAAATCCAACTGCTGGGACTCATACTGCTTCGGCACCCAAATTGGTTCCTCCTGTAGCTCCTCGAGGCCGTTCAGTCCGTCGGTCAATTGGCGAACATTGCGAATCGGGTAGATGGCAGGGCCGTGGGCAAGGGTTGCCTCCGCCGCATTCTCCGCCGGGAGGTAAATCGCCTGAATTCCCTCCCGTTTAGCCGCCAGCACCATAGGGAGCACGCCGGAGACCCGGCGAACCGTCCCGTCCAGTGCCACCTCACCCAAGAATGCGCAATCCATCCGGGGCTTGCGCACCTGACCGGAGGCAGCCATGATTGCCATGAGAATGGGCAGATCGAAATGGGTTCCGCTCTTTTTCAGGCTGGCCGGAGCCAGATTCACCGTAATGCGGCTCACAGGGAACTTCATTCCGCTGCTTTTCACCGCCGCACGGACACGTTCCCGTGCCTCTTTCACCGCAGCATCCGGCAAACCCACAATGTCAAATCCCGGCATTCCATTGGAGATATATGCCTCCGCCGTGACCACATTGCCCTGGATGCCATGGATGCACATGGTACGCACACTGCAAATCATCGTTATACCCTCTTTTCCCGAAAAATAGCCAAAGTTAGTCCGCTTTTCTGAGCTAAGTTTACCGTATTCCAGTCGAAAAAACAATCCCCCAATTTCCATTTTCTTGCAAAAATCAAAGGAAATCGCAGTCAAGAGAAAAATTGACGATTCTTTCCCTGTTTTTTTCGTAAGAATTTACGTTTTTCCGTGGAATTCCGGCTTTACAAATCGACCGGAAGATGGTAGAATGTATGCGACAAAATCTGAGTACTTTAGGAGGTATTTCATTTTGGCAAGAAAATTTAAAACCATGGACGGCAACACTGCTGCCGCCCACGTCAGTTATGCCTTTACCGAGGTTGCTGGCATCTATCCCATTACCCCGTCCAGCCCCATGGCTGACAACGTTGACCAGTGGGCTGCCGCTGGCCGCAAGAACATCTTCGGCGACACCGTCAAGGTCGTTGAGATGCAGTCCGAAGCAGGTGCTGCCGGTACCGTCCACGGCTCTCTGGCCGCCGGTGCTCTGACCACCACCTACACCGCATCCCAGGGTCTGCTGCTGA
>CAZTYB010000162.1:0-3077 GCA_964617595.1 uncultured Oscillospiraceae bacterium
GACCCCCGGCTATATGGGTCACGGCCGTCACTTCATCTCCTCCAAGAAGTTCATCTCTGCCGAGGGCGGCATCGAGCGCATCGTCTGGATGCCCAAGGAGCTGAAAGATGATGTGGCCGAGCGGCTGAACAAGACCGCCAAGGAGCTGTATGGCATCGACAACTTCACCGATCTGGTGGCCGACGAGACCATCACCACCGACGGCGAAGAGCTGCTGAACTGGCTGACGGAGAAGAACCACCCCGTACTGGGTCTGGAGCCTCTGATGTAAAAAGCGGGCACTCTTTGTCTCCCTCACTAAGGGGCAATGTCGTCAGCTTAAGGTTCGATGCAGTAGCGCCCTTGTCCCCCTCGCTGAGGGGGATGTCGGCCGGACAGGCCGACAGGGGGAGTGTCGTTGGCATTTTTGAGCATTTTCCATTCATTATAGGACACTCCCTCAGTCAAAATCGGTTCCGAAGAGCCGATTTTGACAGCTCAGCCTAAAGGCATGGCTCCGCACACCTCTGAGAGGGAGCCAAGGGATCGAACCGCAAATTTAATTCGTTCTTGTGGCTCCGCTGTTCGCTTTGCGGCAGCGGAGCTTAAAAAGAGAATGGGGTGCAAATCCCCGCACGGTTACGTGCTGTAAGTGCCAAGAGGCCGCTTCGTCGGCGCAAGCCGGTCATTGGGGCATCGCCCTGAGAAGGCAGAGGCGGCTTTCGCCTGAGGCACAAGTCAGAAGAACTACAAGGACACATCCACAGGGGAATCGCTCCTGTGCATATGTGTTGCATAAACAACATTTTACCACTACACAGGAGGAAATAATGAAAGTAACATTCCAAATTGAGGGAGCATCCGCCGTCACCATTGAATGCAATGCCGGGGACAATCTGCTGGAGATCGCCCGCCGTGCCAACGTGGCCATCGATGCCCCCTGCGGTGGCAACGGCTCCTGCGGCAAATGCAAGGTGCAGCTGCTGGAAGGGCAATTGGAGAGCCTGCCCAGTCGCCATATCTCCGAGGAAGAATATGCCGCCGGCTGGCGCTTGAGCTGCTGCTCCAAGGTGCTCAGCGATGTTGCCGTTCTGGTGCCGGATATTGCCAGCGCATACCAGTCCCGGATGAAAACCGCCGACCTGTCCAGCCCCCAGGAGATCGCCATTTTCGAAAAATGCCAGGATCAGTTAAAAGAGAGCGGCATCCATTTCACCAATCTCTACCGCAGCGCCGTGATCACCATGGCAGAGCCCACGCTGGAAGATACCATGCCCGACAACGAGCGCTTGACCTGGGCCATTGAAGAAGCCCTGGGGGTAGAGCGGGTTAAAATTCCCGGCAACGTAATGTTCAAAATGGCATCCACCCTCCGTGCCAATAACTGGAGCGTATGTGTCAAGGGTGAAGTCAACAGCGGCTGCTTCACCTGCATGGATCTAACTGCTCCGGAGGACACCGCCATCGTCGGCTGCGCCATCGACATCGGCACCACCACCGTCACCATGGTTCTTGTTGACCTGGAGACGGGCAAAATTCTTGCCAAAGGCTCCTCCGGCAACGGGCAAATTCGCTACGGTGCCGACGTGATCAACCGCATCATTGAGCAGGGCAAGTCCGGCGGCCGGAAGAAGCTCCAGGATGCCATCATCAAGGAGACCCTCTCCCCCATCATCGCCAATCTCTGCGCCACAGCCAAAATTTCTGCCCGGAGCATCCTGCGCCTCTCCATCGGCGCCAACACCACGATGAATCATCTGTTCGTGGGGGTGGATGCGGAACCGGTGCGGATGGAGCCGTATATCCCCAGTTTCTTTGCATGGGAGGGGCTGCTGGCCGGGGACGTGAAGCTCCCTGCCAATTCCCTGGCTCCCGTACTGATTGCGCCCAACATCGGCTCCTATGTGGGCGGCGACATCACCGCCGGTACTCTGGCCGCCGGATTGTGGGACAAGGATGAGATGAGCCTCTTCATCGACCTGGGCACCAACGGAGAACTGGTATTCGGCAACCGGGATTTCATGATGAGCTGCGCCTGCTCCGCCGGTCCCGCTTTCGAGGGCGGCGATATCTCCTGCGGTATGCGGGCAACGGACGGTGCCATTGAGGCGTGCACACTGGACAAATTCACCATGGAGCCCACGCTGCGTATCGTCGGCGACCCGGGGCAGCGCCCCGTGGGCATTTGCGGCAGCGGCATCATTGATATTATTTCGGAACTCTTCCGCTGCGGCATCATCAATGCCAAGGGGCTCTTCGTCCGGGAGGGCGAACGGGTGAAACGGGATGAGCACGGCATGGGGCGCTACGTCATTGCCCGGGAAACGGAATCCGAAACCGGCCGGGAAGTATCCATCAACGAAGTGGATATCGACAATTTCATTCGAGCCAAGGGTGCCATTTTCTCCGCCATTTCCACCCTTCTTGCCAGCGTGGATATGCCCATAGAAGCCATCGACCGGGTATACGTGGCCGGTGGTATCGGCTCCGGCATCAATATGCGCAATGCGGTGAATATCGGTATGTTCCCGGATGTGGAGCTGGAGAAATTCCAATACATCGGCAATTCCTCCCTGGCGGGGGCTTATGCCATGGTCATGAGTGATGAGGCCAACGAGAAGCTGGCAGAAATTTTCGCCAATATGACCTATCTGGAGCTGAGCACCCATCCGGGGTACATGGATTCGTTCGTGGCCGCCTGCTTCCTGCCCCATACGGATGCCAGCCTGTTCCCCAATTCCATTCAAGAAACACTGTAATTTGGAGTCAAGAATGCAAGTAGAAAATCACAAAGAAGAAGTCCCTTTCGCCCATTACGAGGCACTGTTTCGCTCCCTGGATCCCCAGAATGCGCTGAAGCGGCTGCCGGACGTAACCTGGACGGAGAATGAATTCACCGTAACGCTGCTGGGGCGCAAGTTCGCCATTTCCCATCCGGATTACACCATCCGTGCGCTGGACGGTGGCAGCCTCCCCCCTCTGCCCACCCAGACTTTCCTGCTGCGCTACCTGCTGGAAAGCAAGGAAGTTCCCTGGGGCGGAAGCTGGAAAACTTTCCGGGAAATGCCCTGGGGGGAGATGTATATCCAGCCCTATAC
>CAZTYB010000163.1:0-2756 GCA_964617595.1 uncultured Oscillospiraceae bacterium
GACGGAAATGGACTCCATGCCCACGGAGCTGGATGCCGTATCCCGGAGGATCATCCAGATGGAAATTGAGGAAGCGGCGCTGAAAAAGGAAGATGACGAGCTGTCCAAAGCCAACCTTGCCAAATTGCAAAAGGAATTGGCCGAGGAGCGGGATTCGTTCAATTCCATGAAAGCCCAGTGGGACAATGAGAAGAACGCCATCGGCCGGGTGCAGCAGCTGCGGGAAACCATCGAAGACCTGAACCGCCAAATCGAATCGGCGGAGCAGAATTACGATCTGGAGAAAGCGGCGGAATTAAAATATGGCCGCCTGCCGGAAGCCCAGCGGAAGCTGGCGGAGGAGGAGCAGCGGGTCAGTACCGCCCGGGAGGATAACCTCCTCCGGGATCGGGTGACCGAGGACGAGATCGCCCGCATCGTGGAGCGCTGGACGGGTATCCCCGTATCCCGGCTGGTGCAGGGGGAGCGGGAGAAGCTGCTGACCCTGGACGGGACACTCCACCGCCGGGTGGTTGGCCAGAACGAGGCGGTCACCGCCGTGACGGAGGCCATTCAGCGCAGCCGGGCGGGCATCCAGGATCCCAATCGCCCCATTGGCTCTTTCCTCTTCCTGGGTCCTACGGGCGTGGGCAAGACGGAGCTGGCGAAAGCGCTGGCCGAGGCACTGTTCGATGACGAGAACAATATGATCCGCATCGATATGTCCGAATATATGGAGAAATTCTCCGTCTCCCGCCTGATCGGTGCGCCTCCGGGATATGTGGGCTATGACGAGGGCGGCCAGCTGACGGAGGCCGTCCGCCGCAAGCCCTATAGTGTCGTCCTGTTTGACGAGGTGGAGAAAGCCCACCCGGATGTATTCAATATTCTCTTGCAGGTGCTGGATGACGGCCGCATCACCGATTCGCAGGGGCGCACGGTGGACTTCAAGAACACCATCCTGATCCTCACCTCCAATCTGGGTTCCGAATTCCTCCTGGGCGGCATCGATGCCAATGGCAATATCAGCGAAGATGCAAAAGCGCAGGTGCAGACCCTCTTGCGCCGTTCGTTCCGGCCGGAGTTCCTGAACCGGCTGGACGAAGTGGTGTTCTATAAGCCCCTGACCAAGGAGAATGTGACCCGCATCATCGATCTGCAAATCGATAAATTGAACGCCCGCCTGGCGCAGCAGCAGATTTCCTGCCAGGTGACCCAGGCGGCCAAGGAGAGAATTGTGGATGCGGCCTACAATCCGGAGTTCGGTGCCCGTCCTCTGCGCCGCTATGTGCAGCACACCATCGAGACGATGCTCAGCAAGCGCATCTTGCAGGGAACCGTCCTCCCCGGCCAGGTGGTTACCGTGGATGTGCGGGGCGATGAACTGGTAATGGAATAATAAAAGGGGAGCGCAGCTTCCGGGTGAACCGGAATGTCATCAACTTAAGGTTCGACACAGTAGCACCCCTCGTCCCCCTCACTGAGGGGGATGTCGGCCGAACAGGCCGACAGGGGGAGTGTCCTACGTTAGACGGTAGGCGGTACGAATTCCCAACGCCACTCCCTCAGACAAAATCGGCTCCGAAGAGCCGATTTTGCCAGCTCCCTCTGAGAGGGAGCCAAGGGGGGCGCTTATTTACAAAAGAGAATCACCGGGCAGGAATGCACGGGATGCCCAGGGGGCGTTTACCAATTCTTCAAAATGATTCAAGGGGAGACGATTGTTTCATTTTGAAAAATGACTTGCAAAAATGAAAGGCGCCCTCGGGGGCAAAATGACCATTTTTGCTCCCGAGGAAGCAACGGCGAAAAGATGGAAGTGTTCACGGCTTGTGGAACAATGATTTTGCGGGGGAAACGATTGTGAAATTAAACAAAAAATTTGTGCCAAAATTCGCCCATTTAAGGTAAAATGCAGAACACTTCGAAAATCACTCTAAAAATTCAAAAAAGGGTTGATAAATGGATTTTGCTATGTTAAAATATTCGCAAATCATTTGAAATGAATGATTTATGCAGGATGCGGCTCCAAATTATGCAAGCTGCTCCGCAAAAATTAAAGGAGGAAACAAACATGAAAAAACTTCTGGCAGTTCTCCTGGCAGTCGCAATGGTTCTTTCCATGTCCGTCGTCGGTTTCGCTGATGCTTATACCGGCCCCGATTGGGAAGCCATCGATGCGATGGACTATGATGAGGCATCCGATGCCGTCTACGACTGGAACCTGGGTGAGTTCTATTCTTACTATCAGACTTCCAAAGAAGAGCTGGACGACACCGACGTCCGTATGGCTCTGATGGCTCTTGCGGAAGCAAAGCTGATGGAGTCCGGCGTGTTCATCCCCGTTTACGGTGATGGCGGCTCCTACGCAATGAGCCGTGTCGTGCCCCGTACCAGCACCCCCATCTCCTGGGGCGTTGACGAGTACCGTTGGTACACCCTGCTGGTCACCAACGAGCTGCTCAAGACCACTGACCGTGATGCTCTGACCGCTCTGTGGACCGAGGCTGCTACTGCTGATGACTATATCACCGCCGCCAAGGCTTACCTGGATGAGCATGGCTACACCCTGAACGATACTTTCAACCGCTCCATTAGCTATGAGCTGGAGACCTGGGACTGCATCGCTTCTTCTTACACTTCCGATGCTTACTTCATCGCCCCCACCAATGCTGGCCTGCTGGAGTACGATATCAAGGGTGTGCAGCAGCCCTCCCTGGCCGAGAGCTACGAAGTTTCTGACGACGGCCTGACCTACACCTTCCACATCCGCAAGG
>CAZTYB010000164.1:0-2539 GCA_964617595.1 uncultured Oscillospiraceae bacterium
GCACACGGGCATCGGTGGAATCCTCGGTGGGCTGATAGTAGGTGTAGTCAACGCCATTGGCGGTGCACCATGCTTCCACACCCTGCCAGCAGGCCTGGTTGAAAGACTCGTCATCGATGGTGCCCACGTCAGTGACCAGAGCGACCTTGTTGATGATACCGGCCACGGGGGCAGCCTCTTCTTCCACAGCAGCGGCCACTTCCTCGGTTGCCTCCTCGGCGACCTCGGCCTGAGCCTCAGCTGCGGGGGTAACCACGGTGACCTTGGTCATGTGGGCATTGGCACCCTCGTACCAATACAGGAAGCCCTCCACATCCACGACGTCACCAACGTTCAGGTTGCTGACCGTCTCGTACACTTCGGTTTCGGGGCCGGTCAGGTAAGCTTCCACGCAGAAGTTTGCGGTCAGGTCACCAAAACCAAAGCTGACATAGATATCATCGCCGGGCTCGTCATTCTTGAAAGAAACGCTCTCGACGGTCAGACCTTTCACGGAAACGAACTCGTTCTGATGGTCGATCAGATCGGAGCTGCCCAGCAGATCGGTCACATCGGTGGCCTCGGCAATGTAGCTGCCCTCCAGGATCTCGAAAGTGGCATCCATGATCTCCACTTCGCCAGCCCATTCGCCCTTAAAGCCATTGACCAGGATCTTGGTGCCGGGAACCAGCTTGGCAGCATCCTCTTCGGCGCAAGCCATGTTGTACAGGAAGTAAGCGCCATCCTCGCTCTGGGCGTAGACAGTGATCTTGCCATCCCACCAGGACTGATTTGCCTGGACATAGGTCTCGACACAGACGGCATCGTCCACATTGGCGGCGATGTACTCTTCATGAGTCATGACACTGGTTGCAGCCTCAGCCACGGGAACGACCTTGGCCAGTTCCGCCTTGACCTGGTACTTGTTCACGCCCTCGGTGACCTCGACCAGATAGTAGCCATTGTCGTCCACGTTCTCCACGGACTTGCTGTTCACACGGACGTGAACCAGCTCATAGCCCTCAGCGGGAGTGACCTTGATGGCCAGGTAATTACCAACGGTGACTTCTTCCACCTGGGCTTCCAGGGTGGCATCGTTGCCGGGAACATAGTCATAAATCTCCACAGCGGCGTTGGAATTTGCCTTCACCTTTACCGGCACCTTCACTGCGGGAGCTTCGGTAGCTTCCTCGGTAGGAGCCTCAGTGGGTTCCTCAGTGGGAGCTTCGGTGGGCTCTTCAGTAGGAGCCTCGGTGGGTTCCTCTGTAGGAGCTTCGGTGGGTTCCTCGGTAGGAGCCTCGGTGAGTTCCTCAGTAGGAGCTACGGTTACTTCCTCGGTGGGAGCCTCGGTTGCCTTGCTGTCGGTAGAAGCGCAGGCAGCCAGGGACATAACCATGCACAGAGTCAGCAGGATTGCCAGAAACTTTTTCATGTTCATTCTCCTTGACCTTACGTATTCTGTTGTACATTGTACGGCGCACTCGGCCGCCATATACACGCATTCTATTATATACGATATTCAAATTAAATCAATGATTATTGACAAAATTTTCGTCCAGATTTTTACATCCGAACCGGCACAAAATTAGTGATTTTCATACTGTCGGGGGTGACCTCACACTCCACCGCCAGGATATGCACACCGGCTTTTCCCGCCAGGCGGAGGGCATTGCCGAACTCCGAATCGGTTCCGTCATTGGGATGCAGGTACTTCACCTGCGCCATTTGAATCACGAATAGCACGTATGCGCCGTACCCCGCCTGGGCAGCACCGGCCAATCCCCGCAGATGTTTGCTCCCACGGGTGGTTGGGGCATCCGGGAATGCGCAGATGCCATCCTCTTCCAGCGTTACGCCCTTTACCTCCAGATAGCACTGTTTTCCGTCCTTTGTAAAAGAAAAATCGAATCGGGAATCCCCATAAAATGTCTCTGGGCGCAGATTCTCAATTTCGCCCAGTCCGCCGGAGCGCAGCCATTCCATGGTCGCCGCATTGGGCGCCTGAGAATCCATATTGATCAGTCGCTCGCCTTTCTCCACAGTGATCAGATCATATTGGGTCTTCCTGGCCGGGTTGGATGCCCGTTGGCAATACACCCTTGCCCCCACCGGCAGCAGTTCCCGGCATCGCCCGGTATTCTTCACATGAACGGTTTCGACCCGCCCGGCTATTTCAACATGGGCAATGAACCGATTTGGCCGGTCAAGAAAGGTTCCCGGCTGCATATTTTGGTATTCCACGCATATCCCCTCTTTCTCCCCCGATGATACCCCGACCACGGCACGGAAGTCAAGCCTGTTTGGCGGAAAATAATCCTTGACATTTTCTGTTTTTCTGGTATAATGCAACTTGTTCCGATGTGGAGGCTTAGCTCAGCTGGTTAGAGCGCATGCTTCACACGCATGAGGTCGAGGGTTCGAGTCCCCCAGTCTCCACCAAATAAGAACGCTAATTTTGATACAAAGTTAGCGTTCTTTCTTTTCGCCCGAAAAGCCTTATTCTACGGGCTTTTTCGGACTTTTCACACCCTTTAATACCTGCTTAAAGCCGTCACGAGAG
>CAZTYB010000165.1:0-2369 GCA_964617595.1 uncultured Oscillospiraceae bacterium
ACCTGTGACCCCATGCTTGTAAGGCATGTGCTCTCCCAGCTGAGCTATGCTCCCAAGGGCTTGCCGCTCGGTGTTCCCCTCAGCGACGGGGTTCATTATACACGCAAGTAGCCGATTTGTCAAGCAATTTTTTCAAATTTCTTCAAAAAAACTTTTCCCAACCATTTTCCAGGTAATTTACCTATGTTTTTCCAGAAAATCAAATTCTTTTCAGCAATTCCGTTACTTCCTCCGGGGTGAAATGGTAAACCGTGTCGCAGAACTGGCACTCCACCGGGAAACTCTTCCCCTCCTGAACGATCTCCTCCAGCTCTTTCTTCCCCAAACTGATCAGCACCCGTTCCACTCGATCCCGGGTGCAGTAGCACTTGTAGGCGACCTCCACCGTCTCCAGGAAGACGATGCCCAAATCACCGAAGACCTGTCCCAGGATATCCTCCGGAGTCAGCCCCTGCTCCAGCATGGGGGTGACCGCTCCGGCACGCTGGATGCCCCACTCCACCTTGTCGATCACCTCATCCGGGGCGCCGGGGAGCAACTGCACCAGATATCCCCCCGCCACTTTCACGCTCATATCCCGATCCACCAGCACACCCAGGGCGCAAGCGGTGGGGGTCTGCTCACTCTGGGCGAAGTAGGCCGTTACATCGTCGGCGATCTCACCGGAGACCAGTTCCGTGGAGCCAATATAGGGCTCTTTCATTTGCAGGTCACGGATGACGGTAATGGTGCCGTTGGTGCCCACCGTGGCACCAACATCCAACTTACCGGGGTATTTCTCCACCAGCGGAACATGGGGCTCCGTCACGCAGCCACGGACATTGCCGATGGCATCGGAGACGACGGTAATGGTGCCAATGGGGCCGCCACCCCGGACTTGCAGGGTCATGGAACCGTCGTCCACTTTCTGCATATTACCCATCATGGATGCAGCCGTCAGCGCCCGGCCAAAGGCCGCAGTGGCATTGGGGGTCGTTCCATGGATTTGGGCGGCACGACTGACAATTTCCGTGGAGCGGATGGCCACAACTTTCACGAAGCCATCCATACTCATTCCTCGAACCAAATAATCTTTCATTTTCTTTTTCCTTTCCGGGCACTGAAATAAATTCGCTGCTCCCCTGCCGCCGGTGCTTCAAAGCGGCGGTCAGCGTACACTTTTATGGAGGTAAATCCGGCATTCTTCAGATATTCCGTCAACTGTTGCCGGGTATAGGCATATTCCTGATGTTCTTCGAAAGAACGATTCCAATTTTTTCCGCTGCGCTGGAACAAGTCCATGGCATAAGTGCAGATTTGGGTATCCTTATCGAATTCTCCCCGCCAGATGCAGTACACATCCTCATCCTCGTCCAGGAAGACCTGGCCGTCCATGGCTCTGAGCTTCTCCGGGGTATTCACATCAAAAATAAAGATCCCCCCGGGGTTCAGCGCCCGATACACCCTGCCTATGGCCGCAGCGCAGTCCATCGGTTCCGTAATATAATCCAGACTGTCCAGAGCGCAAACCGCCAGATCCACCCCCCGGGGCAAATAGAGTTTCGCCAGGTCCTGATGCAGGAACACGGGACGGGGCGTAAGCTCCTGGGTCTTCTGGGCGGCCTGGGTGAGCATTTCCTCGGACAGGTCAACCCCGATCACCGGAACCCCCCGCTGCGCCAGTAGCGCCGTCACAGAGCCAGTACCGCAGGCCAGATCCACCGCCGTGCGGGGGGAAACCCCCTCTTTTTTCATGATATCAAAATAGAACTCCACCGTGGCACTGTAGTCCACATCGTTGGTCAGCCGGTCATAGCTGGCCGCAAGCGCTTTGTATGACTGCATAATTCGCTCCCTTTCCCAAACTGCCAAGAAAAGGTGCTGCCCCACACCAGTGAGACAGCACCCTGAGCTTGATCAGTTGCGCTTGAAGATGCTGAAGATCTCGTCGATATCGGCTATGTCCGCAGGTTTGGTGGGCTTAGCCGCCGCACCGACGGGAGTATCAATATCATCCACGGGAGCAGCCGCAGTTGCAGCATTGCGATTAAAATTCATAGCGCTGCCATCGAATCCGGTGGCAATGACGGTGACCCGCATCTCATCCTGGAACGCATCGGAGCAGGTAGCACCGAAGATGATATTGGCATTGGCATTGGCGGCCTCCTGCACGATTCCGGCGGCGGTCTCCACATCGTCCAGGGTCATCTCAGCGGAGCCGGTGATATTGATCAGCACGCCGGTAGCGCCGTTGATCGAGGTCTCCAGCAGGGGACTGGAAACGGCGGTAGTAGCAGCCTGTTCCGCTTTTTCCCGGCCGGTGGCGATGCCAACGCCCATATGGGCACGGCCGGCGGACTTCATCACGGTCGGAACTTCGGCAAAGTCCA
>CAZTYB010000166.1:0-2315 GCA_964617595.1 uncultured Oscillospiraceae bacterium
ATTGCGGTCATCTTCCACAACCAGAACCGAAACAGCCATCGCTATCTTCCTTTCTCAAACGGGGCAAACGCCCCGATTCTTTCCTTTGATAGCCATTATACCCGATTGCACTTCATTTTCGTTAATATTTTGTAAAGCTTTCTCCCCAAATATGTTACGATTCCCCTCCCCCGTTCCATGAATCCGAATGGAGGCCTCGAGGAAATTCGACAAAATTTGGCAAAACTTCTTCAAAATTGATTTTTAGTTCATAATTGCTTGTTATGATTTTCTTAAGAAACTCTTCATTCGAGGCGAAACAGAAATGAAATCCTACCAAGCGGGCATTGATATCGGCTCCACCACGGTGAAATTGGTGGTGCTGGATACCGACGGAAAAATCTTATTTGGCCAATATTGCCGCCATCATGCCAAAACCCAGGAGACCCTGGCGCAATTGCTGACCCAGGCACAGGAGCAGCTGGGTCTATGCACCTTGCAGGTAAAAATCACCGGTTCCGGCGCCATCAATCTGGGCAAGGCCATGGACATCGGATTCGTTCAGGAGGTGGTGGCGGTGGCCACTGCCCTGCAAGCCGTGGCACCCCAAACGGATGTGGCCATCGAGCTGGGCGGCGAAGATGCCAAGATCATCTATTTTAAGGGCGGGTTGGAGGAGCGGATGAACGGTGTCTGCGCCGGTGGCACCGGATCGTTCATTGACCAGATGGCAAGCCTCCTGCAAACCGATGCCCAGGGCTTAAACCGGGAGGCGGCCAATTACCGGCAAATCTACCCCATCGCCGCCCGTTGCGGGGTCTTCGCCAAGACGGATATCCAGCCGCTGATCAACGAGGGGGCGACAAAAGCGGATCTGGCCGCCTCCATCTTCCAGGCGGTGGTGAACCAGACCATCTCCGGCCTCGCCTGCGGCAAACCCATCCGGGGCACCGTTGCGTTCCTGGGGGGTCCTCTGCACTTTATGCCGGAGCTGAAAAAGGCATTCGTCCGCACCCTGAACCTGACCCCGGAGACCACCGTTGACCCGGAGAACTCCCATCTCTTCGCCGCCATGGGAGCGGCGCTGGAAAGCGGGGATGCGCCGGCGGTTCCCATTGACGATCTCATCTCCCGGCTGGAGCGGGGGGTGAAAGTTCGTTTCGAGATGCCAAGGCTCCCCGCCCTGTTCACCAGCCGGGAGGATTACTTCGCTTTCTGTGACCGGCACAAGAAAGCCGTGGTACAGAAGCAAGAGCTGAAAGATTACCGGGGAAATTGCTTCCTGGGCATCGATGCCGGTTCCACCACAACGAAAATGGCACTGATCGGGGACGGGGGGCAACTCCTGTGGTCATTCTATGCCAATAATCAGGGCAGCCCCATCCAGACGGCCATGACTGCGCTGGAAAACCTGCGAAAAATGCTCCCGGAGGATGCTAAGATCCTGCGTTCCTGCTCCACGGGCTACGGCGAAGCTCTCCTGAAAACGGCTTTCTCCCTGGACGAGGGGGAGGTGGAAACCGTCGCCCACTGCACCGCCGCCGCTTTCTTTGACCATGACGTGGACTGCGTGCTGGACATCGGCGGCCAGGATATGAAATGCATCAAGCTGCGCAACGGCTGCGTGGATACAGTGCTCCTCAACGAGGCCTGTTCCTCCGGTTGCGGCAGTTTCCTGGAGAATTTCGCTGTATCCCTGGGCTACACGGCAGCGGAATTCGCAAACGAAGCCCTCTTCGCCACCCATCCGGTGGACTTGGGCACCCGCTGCACCGTGTTCATGAACTCCAATGTGAAGCAGGCCCAGAAAGAGGGCGCGTCCGTCTCCGATATCTCTGCCGGGCTTGCCTATTCCGTCATCAAAAATGCCCTGTATAAAGTCATTAAACTGACGGATGCCCGAGAGCTGGGGCAACATGTCGTAGTTCAGGGCGGTACTTTTTACAATCAGGCGGTGCTCCGAGCACTGGAAAAAATCACCGGGGTGGAAGTCGTTTGCCCGGACATTTCCGGCATCATGGGTGCCTTCGGTGCGGCTCTTATCGCAAAAAATCACTATCAGGGGCAGAAAACCACCATGCTGTCCCTTGCGGAAATCGAAAATCTTACATATACCACGAAAACCGTCCACTGTGGCGGCTGTTCCAATAACTGTATGCTCACGGTGAACAAATTCCCTAATGGGCAACGGCACATCACCGGCAACCGTTGTGAAAAAGGCTTGGGCGGCGAAAAAGCTGCGAAAAAGGGCGAAAATATGGTGGAGTACAAGCGCCGTCGGCTTTTTGACTACCAAACCGTGGAAAATCCCAGCCGTGGTATCATTGGCATTCCCA
>CAZTYB010000167.1:0-2313 GCA_964617595.1 uncultured Oscillospiraceae bacterium
CGGTCACGGTCTCGCCCGACAATCGCGGCAATTTGATTTTAACCTTTACGCTTGCCGATGACGGCGACAAATAATGCTGTCGATTTCGCAATTTGCAACCCCCCGGTCGTCTGTACGCCTGCCCCTCTCACCGCCGCCGAACCGCGCTGTCATTCTGAGCGAAAACGCTGTCAAGCGTTCGCGAAGAATCTCTTTCATTCCACACCCCGCCGAGATTCTTCACATTGTTCAGAATGACACGGCGGGGCGGCGTCAGCGGCGAAGGGATTGCCGCGTATCAAACAATTTGCACATTCTTTCTATTGTTCTGCCGAGTCGCTTTCTTCGCCGTTTCCGATTTTTTTCGGTTTTTATCAAAAAAGACTTGTATTTTTTAAACACATATGATATAATGAGTATGCCAAACTAACTGAATAGAAACCAAAAAGCCTATGGGGGAAGTATACCCTTTTGTAAATTTACACATAATGAATTTGATAAAATGCAAATTCCACTGTGTGTAAGCAAGGCTTTTGCTATCTCAGTTAGTTTGGCGACTATCGGGGTTTGCATTTTTGTGCGGTTACTTCGGTAGCCGCACTTTTTATTTGCAGAGGAGAAAATGTATGGCACTTATAAGATGTCCCGAATGTAAGAAAAAAATTTCGGATCAATGTAAAAGCTGCCCCAATTGCGGCTATCCGATTGACGAGATTTATATTGAGAAAACAAACCAATCAAGAGACACTCAAAAAACAGATGAAACCATTTTAAAAAGCAAAGCAACAACCAATAATAAGCATGTGCTTCAAAAGTTATTGTTTGGAGTTGTAATTGGGATTATTATCGTGGTTATGGCTGTTCCCGCAATCCTTTTACTCAACCGCGATACCAAACCGAAACTTGATAAAGACGGCAATCCTGTTTTTGTCGAGTTGACAAACGAGGTGTACACAAACACCGATAAATATCTGGGGTACTATATTGAAATCAAAGGAAAAGTATTCCAAGTTATGGGCGATAGCGGGAACGTGAAAGGAATTCAAGTATGGATTGACCCGGACACCTGCGAGCAAAATATGATAATCTACTATAATACCGATGTCGAGGTCAAATCAGGCGATTACATTTTGTGTACCGGTTATATTGATTCGGTAACCGAATATGAAAATGCTTACGGAACCAAACTATGCGCTCCGACGGTTATATCTGCTGACCTAAAGGAAGCAACGTATATTGATGTTATGTCGCCTACAACCAAAACAATAACACCCAAAAATCTGAAGCAAGAAAAGTATGGCTATTCCGTATCAATAGATAAAATTGAATTCTCGAAAAAGGAGACAAGAGTATATGCAACCGCCGTAAACAACGGCAAAGCAATACTGAATATTGTTGATGCCGTTATCGTGCAAAACGGAAAACAGTACGATTCCACGGAGAATTACGAAGCCGATTACGATAAAATCCCCTATGAATTAGTCAAAGGCGCATCAAGTTCGGGTATTATCGTTTTCCCTGCCATTTCGATGTATAATTTTGAACTGACTATAAATCTTCATTCGGACAATTATGATGAAAAATTCAAGAGTTTTACATTTCAAATTTCACAGAATGGTGTTTCAAACCAAACAAGCAATAAAAATCAGGAAGCGGTAAAATCCGCGGAAGAGATTGCCGACTTTTACGCGACGGTTTGTCCGCGTATGGTGAAAGAATTACTTATTTCAGACTACGGATATAGCGAAACACAGGTCAATTATGCTATTGCAAATGCAAATATTGATTGGAAAAACAAAGCTATTAACGCTATGAAAGAATACTGGGATAGTGATTATAACGTGATTGTCACTGAGACCGACTTTTATAATTATTTAGTCTATCTTGGCTATGACGATGCCACAATAGAATATGCATTTAATAACACCGACGGTTATTACCGCGGAGAAGCGACTGCAAGCGAAGAAGAACGTGTTAAACTTTTGCTATCATATGGTTATACACGCGAAGCAATTGTTAACTGGTATAGCAAAACAATGGATGATTCGGAAGCAGAAGCTTTAGTCGATAGTTGTATGTAATTAGCCTTATGCCACAAGAAATTGCAATCAAAAATCTTTTAATTCGCGACTACTCCCCCTCCGCATCAACGACTTAATTTTTACGTGCGGTTTCAAGGCGTTCCATTTGCAGGCGGAACATCTCGTCGGGGTTGAATAATCCGAGCCCTGTCGCCGCCGTAAGCGGCGGGGCGCGACGGCGGTGGATGAGGTGTCTATCAAACAATTCGCAGATACGGTGTCATTCTGAGCGTAAACGCTGTCGAGCGTTCGC
>CAZTYB010000168.1:0-2235 GCA_964617595.1 uncultured Oscillospiraceae bacterium
TGGTGGATGGGCTGGAGTTCGACAGCGCCAAAGAAGCGGCCAGATGGCAGCAGCTTCGGACGCTGGAACAGGCGGGCAAGATAACCGGCTTGGAACGTCAGGTGCGCTATGAGCTGATACCCCCGCAGTACGAGGTTTACCCTCGCTACGGCAAGGGCGGCAAGCGCCTGAAGGACGGCGTGAGGTGCCTGGAAAAGGCGCTGGCTTATGTGGCCGATTTCGTGTACATGGACGAGGATGGCAAGCTGGTCATCGAGGACGTGAAGGGCTACCGGGGCGGCGGTGCTTACCAGATGTTCAGCGTCAAGCGCAAGCTGATGCTGTACATGAAGGGAATCCAGATACAGGAAGTGTAACGGAACATGGAAGAAGTGAAATACAGAACGTGCGAGCTGTGCGGAACGCCGTTTGTTGTCGGCCCCAATTCAGGCAGGCAGAAGTATTGCTCAAAGCGGTGCTATCTGGAAATCAACGGGCAGTACAAGCAGGCGCGAAGAAAACAGGCCAAGGCGAAAGCACAGGCGCAGGTCAATAAGCTGGATGTCAAGGGCGAGACCGGCAGGTGCAAGGGGTGTGCCTACCGGGACGATCAGGGTAACTGCGATTTCATCGGGCGCACGCAAAAGACCCGCCCGTGTCCGGTCTACGACGGCGGCGGGTGCGATATTTACGCCCCGAAGCTGCCGAATGAGCATATCATCCTGACGTTTGACGAGAACAAGGCCAGGGAGCTTTGGAGAGCAACGGGAGAGCGCTATAATTCCCTGCCCCGGAAACGAATGGACGAGCTGACAAGGGCCATTGCCGGGGAGCTGGGCTGCGCTCCGAACTCGCTTAAAGCCTGGCTGCACGCGGGAGGTGCGAGCGATGCCGGATAAGGTCACGGCCAAGACGCTGGAACACATCAGGCGCAGGAACGCGGAGGGGGCCAGCGACCCGCAGATCGCCCGGGAGCTGGGATTGAGCCCTCCCACCGTGTGGAAGTATCGACAGCAATTCAAGCTCCCGTCAAACCGAACGAGGGGACACCCGGTCAAGACTTATACGGTTTACAATCGGCGAACCTCGGAATATATCTGCGAGGGAACGTCCTTCGAGATCGCCGAGCTGCTGGGGATCAAGAGACAAACTGTTTATTCCGCTATTTCCCGGAGCAAGCGGAACATCGGCGGGTACAAGTGGTATATCGTGGAGGTAACGGAGGATGAGTGAGATCAAGGACAGCGGCAACCGCCGCAAGTTTGACACCGGCGCGCAGCGGGACATGCTGGAGGGCAAGGGTGACATGGCGTCGGTGCCATGGGAAGCTATCTTACGGCTGTCGCGACACTACGAAGCCGGTGCGCGGAAGTACGACCGGTGGAACTACCGCAAGGGCATACCGGTATCCTCCTTTGTGGATTCGGCCTGTCGGCATCTGGCGAAGTACCAATGCGGGTGTGACGATGAGGACCATCTTGCGGCAGCGGCATTTAACGTGCTGGGGGCGATGCTCATGGAGGACACCAAGCCGGAGATGCAGGACTTGCCTATGAGAGAGGGCAAGCGGACGTTTGGGTATTTTAAGGCGGAGGAGTGGACATGAAAGGCAAATTAGACGCAATTATCAAGGCGCTGGCCTTTGTCAGCCTGCTGGTGTTTGCCATTTTCGGCAGCGGCGCGGCGGCGGAGGGCAACGCACAGGCGGCTTACGCTTATGTCTGCGCGGCGGCGTGGGCGGTCATTTATCTGGTGATGGGGGAGGATGCCCCGTGGACTTAGAACAGACGGCCATAGAGCGGCTGAAAACAGCGGCGGAAATGTCAGCCAAGATCTACAAAAGCCCTCTGGTCATCACCTACAGCGGCGGCAAGGACAGCGACGTATTGCTTCGACTTGCGGAGCGCAGCGGAATCAAGTTTGAGGTGTTGCACAACTTAACAACGGCGGACGCGCCTGAGACGGTCTATCATGTGCGTGATACGTTCCGGCGGATGGAAAGCAAGGGCATCAAATGCGAGGTGGACAAGCACGCCAAGCCGGACGGAACAAGGACAACTATGTGGAACCTGATACCCCGAAAGCTGATGCCACCCACGCGGTTGGCGCGGTATTGCTGCACCGAGCTGAAAGAGGGTGGAGGGAAGGGACGTTTTATTGCGACCGGTGTCCGCTGGGCAGAAAGTGCAGCGCGCAAGAATAATCGTGGAGCGTTAGAAGTTATTGCGAGTAAAAAAACAAACAGTTTGATACTCG
>CAZTYB010000169.1:0-2179 GCA_964617595.1 uncultured Oscillospiraceae bacterium
TTTTATATTATACACTTTTAGCTTTTTTTTGCAAATTATTTACTCCTTTTTATTGCGTAAATTGCGTAAAATTATTTTTTTAACAAAAAATGGCCATATGAATAACATTTTTTCTTTTGATTTTTTCCTATAAAAAAAGTTCTTCTGCTCACTTTTGTTAAAAAGCAAACTATAGAAGAACTTTCTACTATTGTTTATTATTTATTTTTTTCTTCTTATCAATACACAACCTACAAGCATTGTTATTGATACTAATACACTTGCTAGTGATGTTTTCTTACAACTCTTTTTTGTAGGTAATTTTTCACCTTCAGTTTTTCCACATCTTGTACATGTTTTTGGTGCATCTTGTGTTGCATCAACCCATTCATGTCCTAATTCTTCGCCTTCTGTTTGGCCACATGTTGTACATGTTTTAGGAGTTGTACATGTTGCATCAGCCCATTCGTGAACATGTTCTTCACCTAGAGTTAATTCTTCTGATTCGATACTGTATCTGTTTTGTCCATCTAGCGTTTCGTATGTGACAATAAGTTTAAATTTATGTACCGAATTTTTAACGTTTATATTATCAAAAACATATTCCCTAGAACCTATTTCTAAATCAATTGTTTCAGTATTATGAATCAAACACATCGAAACAATTACTTCATCTATGTCTTTTATATCATATCTTACCTTTATTTTACTGCTAACAGATTTTGTTGAAAAGCTTTCAATTACAGGAACATCATAATTCAAAGTTGTATATATTTGTTTTGATACATTTCTTTCATATGTTGTATTGGTTATGATATTCTTTACCTCGTATGTATAAGAGATTTCATAATCCATGTCTTTGTATAATCCCGTTATTTGGTAATTTTCAATAGTACCATCTGAATTATCAACAACTACTATTTTGTCATCAATCAAGAATGTAATTTTCGATGTTATGAGTTCTGGATCAACTTTTGGTATTTCTACATTAAATCCATCCGATGTTGGTTTTAGTGTTATCTGTGGCTTATATTCTTGTGTCTTTGCATATGTTAATGCATTATATGTTTGATTGTTATAATTATATTCTATGTTAATCTCATATTCAGTATTTTCAACTAAATCATCAATTTTAATTAAGCCATCTACCATTTCGTATGTTTTGCCATTTACTTTTGCTTTTACTTCTTCTAAACTTTGTGCATAATCTGTATTATTTAGTTTAAGTGTTACAGAAGAAGAAGTTGTTTCTTTGATGCTAACACCAGGATCTTTAACAACGAAGAATAACCCACTAAAAACACTTCTTTGTGATTTTAATGTTGTTGATGAATCACAACTTCCACTAACAACATCAAAGTTTCCAAAATCAGTACGATAAATTGCCGTAACAGAACCACCACCATCATCTTGATATGCTGTATAAGCACCATAGTAGCTTAATATTGCTTGTGTTTCTGTATGAACTGTTCCTCCAGTTGAGCTTACTTGATTATCTCTTGTAGTTAATAAAAAGTATGTTCCATCTTCTTTGACACCGAATATTGAACGTGGTTTTGATGCAAGATTATACGAAGCATCAGTACCATAATATACGCCGTCTTTTACTTGTATTGTATGAAATCCCGTAACAGATTCTGCTTTGTTTGCACTTTCATTTGAAAATTGTTGCTCAACAATTACTTTTACACCCACTGATAATTTTGATTTTACTTCTTCGCTCGTAGTTTCAATTGCAAATTGGCCTTCTTTCAAAGTTGTTTTATTAGCTGTTTGTGAGATAGTTCCTTTACCATAAAATGAATCAACTGCTACATAAATACTTCCTTCATACGCATAATCTCTAGCATTGTTCATATATGCAAGATCGGCATTTTCAACTACGAATACTGAATTAGTTGTATCAATTTCTCTGTTAACAAAAGTTTTATTGCTAACATCAGGGCTAACATATCCTGACCAAACAGTTGTTGCAGATTCACCAGGGTTTTGATTATAACCACTTACCGGGAATGTAGCAATTAAATTATCTTCTGCATCATACACTTGTAGTTCAATGCGGTTGCCGGTTGCGGCACTAACAAAAGGATTAGTCGAATCGTTTGTAATGGCTATACCATTGCTGCTTCCACCTAGTGGACCAATTGTAAATAAATTTTGGCCATCCATTGAAAAAGGGTAATATGTATTATCACAGAAG
>CAZTYB010000170.1:0-2178 GCA_964617595.1 uncultured Oscillospiraceae bacterium
CCGAGCATATCATCCCCGCCGCCGACATCTCCGAGCAGATCTCCCCTGCGGGTACCGAGGCTTCCGGCACCGGCAATATGAAGCTGATGCTCAACGGCGCAGTGACCCTGGGCACCCTGGACGGTGCAAACGTGGAAATTGCCCAGGAGGCCGGGATGGAGAACGAATATATCTTCGGCCACACCGTGGAGCAGATCAACGAATGCAAGGACAGCTACTATTCCCGTGGCATCTACGATACCAACCCCTACCTGCACCGGGCGCTGGATACCCTGGTGGACGGTACCGTCCCCACGGACGATGCCCAGCGGGAGCTGTACCATTCCCTGCTGGATGGGGCAAGCTGGCATAAGCCCGACCACTACTTCGTGCTGCTGGACTACGCATCCTATATCGATGTGAAGCTCCGTGCCAATGCGGATTACGCTGACCGGCTGAACTTCGGCCGCAAGTGCCTGATGAATATCGCCAGTGCCGCCAAATTCTCCTCCGACCGGACCATTGCCCAGTATGCCGAGGAAATCTGGCACGTCCAGCCCACTCAGTATTAAGAAACGATCCCCTGAAAATGTAAAAAGCAGTAGAGATTTCCGTCTCTACTGCTTTTGATTTTGGTTCGCCCGAGGGAGCCTATGTAGGTTCACTCCTCCGGGAAGAGGGTCTTTTTGCAATACTGAACGATGGAGCTGCGCTTGACGATGCCAATGAACGCATCCTTGTCATCCACCACGGGGACAAAATTCTGGGTGGATGCCCGGTCGATGAGCTCATGCATGGAGGTGGTGACCCGGACGGGCACATTGTCCTTGCGGCGGTAGATCTCCATGATCCGGTGGGCTTCCGCCTGGCGCATATCCATATAGCAAACATTCTTCAACGCCCACAGGAGGTCACCCTCCGTCAACGTGCCCCGGTATTCCCCCCGGCGGTTCAGGATGGGCAGCGCCTGGAACCCGGCGGATTCCATTTTCTCCAGCGCCTGACGGACGGTATAATCATCATACAGCAATGCGCACATGGCCTTGGGCAGCAAAAAAAACAACACATTATTCATAGTCGGGTTCTCCTTCTCGGTGGCTGGCGTTTTGCCCCAGCACTCCGCTTCTATATTATAGCACAGCCCCGGCAGAAATACATGAATTTTATTTGTCGTTTTCGCCACCAAGCCTCCAAAATTTTACCGAAGTTTTTATGCATTATTCACAATTCCTTTTCAGAAAATACATTTGGGCGCAAAACAAACCCCTTACGAAGTGCTGTTCGTAAGGGGTTCTTGTCGTATTACGGGACGACTAGCCCGCCGGGCTGGTGACTCTGACTCTTAAATTTCCACATCCATCTTGGCCAACACGGCGGCGCAGCGGGGGCAGAGGCCATTCTCGTCCGCCTGGGTGGAATGCATCCAGCAGCGGGGGCACTTCTCGCCCTTGGCTTCCGTCACGCCCACGGTCAGGGCGGGGTAGTTGACACCGGCGGCTACTTCGGCGCCGTCCTCCGGAGCTTCCCAGGTGCAGTGAGAGACGATGCAGATTTCTGCCAGGTTTACATTCTGGCAGGCGGCTTTCAGTGCCTCGTCCTGGGTCTGGAGGGTGACATGGGCTTCCAGCGCCTTGCCGATGCGCTTGTCTGCACGAGCCTTTTCCAGCACGCCGTTCACATCCTGGCGCAGTTTCATGACCATATCCCAACGAGCCATGGCTTCGTCGCTGAGGACGTAGGCGGCGCAATCGGCGGGCATCTGGTTCAGCAGGACATTCCGCTTGTCATCCCCCTGAGCATGGGGCATGGACTGCCAGATCTCGTCACAGGTGAACGCCAGGATGGGGGCGAAGAGCCGTGCCATGGCGGACACGATCAGGTACAGTGCCGTCTGGGCGGAGCGGCGGCGCAGGCCGTTCTTCTCCTCGCAGTAGAGGCGATCCTTGATGATATCCAAGTAGAAAGAGCTCAGATCCACCACGCAGAAATCATTGATGGCGTGGGTGACCATGTGGAATTCATAGGTGTTGTAGGACTTGCGGCAGGCGGCGATGAGGCCATTCAGCCGGGTCAGTGCCCATTTGTCCAGCTCCTCCATCTGCTGGGGGGGAACCAGGTCGTCCGGGTCGAATTCATTCAGATTGCCCAGGCAATAGCGGGCGGTATTGCGGAATTTCAGATAGTTCTGGGCGATCTGCT
>CAZTYB010000171.1:0-2062 GCA_964617595.1 uncultured Oscillospiraceae bacterium
CATCTATCGTGTCCGTTTACGCAAGAAATTGCGTTTCTTTCGATAATATAATTTGAATATAATTTGCAAATTCAATCTTCAAATCCGTTTTGTAGGGCGCCTTTTTGAGACGCCCTTTTTTGCATCTTCCCCTTGACAAAGCAACCGTTTTTCGGTATAATAGATACAGATACAGAAACCAATATTATTTCCGGAGGACATCTTTATGGCATGGGAACTGATGCAATGTAACGTATGTGGCGGCGAACTTGTTTTCGATACGACGACATCTGTCTATCGATGCAGATGCTGTCGTGCGACATACGAAAAGAAGGAACAGGACGTAACCCTGCAAACCGACATGCGGCAAGCGCTCAACTTGCGTCAAAGCGCGAAATTTGTCGAGGCGAGAGATATTTATAAGCGCGTGATTGCCGAGCATCCCGACGAAGACCTTTCCGATGCCTATTGGGGACTTTTCCTCTGCGAGCAAAATGTCCTGTTTGAGGTGGACGGCAAGGGCGAAATGTTCCCATCTTTTTACCGCGTAACCGGGGACGATGCCTCCGAGTCGCCTGCGTGCGATAAGGCAATTGCCTATGCAAGACGACATGACCGCGGCAAAATGGATGTTTTCTGTGACCTTGCCGACAGAATTGACACGGCAAAACGAAAATATCGCACGATTGCGGAAACCACAAAGCCTTACGACATCTTTATTTGCTTCAAAAAGACAGGGGATGACGGCAAAATCACACCCGACACCCAATTGGCAACCGATTTGTATAACGATTTAGCGCGCGATTACAACGTATTTTTCAGCGAAAAGTCCTTGCACGGTACGGTCGTGCGCGAATACGAGCCGAACATTTATTATGCCCTGTATACCGCAAAGGTGATGCTTCTTTTGTGCTCCAAAAAGGAATACATCGAATCGCAGTGGCTGAGAAACGAATGGGGACGGTTTACGAAATTTTCCAAGGATGCGGAAGGCAAAGCGATTATTCCGATTTTCCTTGACGGGTTCAATCCGTCGAATTTGCCGGACGAGCTGTGGCACGAGCAGGGGATAGCCGACGGCAGACACCTTTTGCGCGATCTGGGGGATGCACTGAAGAAAATAATCCATCCTGTAGACGAAGTGGAAGAGATGAAGCGACAATTTGAAGAAATGATGCGCGTTTTTCAGACAACACAAGCCAAGCAACCGGTATCGACACTCTCCGTATCTGCTACACAGACAGAAGAAGAACAAGAGCGCAAAGCCGAAGAAGAACGCAAACGCAGGGAAGCGGAAGAGACGCGAAGAAAAGTCGAAGAAGCAAAAAAATCGGAAAAAGAATTGACATTCGGTTCCTACTACAAAGATAGCGAAAGTTCCAAATCTCCCATCGAATGGATCGTACTCAAAAGAGAAGGAAACAAAGCCTTGCTCATCAGCAAATACGGCATTGATTGCAGACCGTATAATCCGAAGAAGAGCAAAACCACATGGGAAACCGCACCGCTACGCGAATGGCTGAATAATGAGTTTTTGAACACCGCCTTCAGTCGTGCGGAACAATCCCGGATCCAAAGCACGCGTGTGGTTACACCGGACAGAAAAGTATCTTGGCGTACAGTCAAGGGAGGCAATCCGACCACCGACAAGATCTTCCTTTTGAGCATAGACGAAGCAAAACAATATTTTTCTTCGAATGATGACAGACGCAAATGTGCACCAACCGCATACGCTGTTTCCAAAGGGGCTTACAGATGGGATAAAAACGGATGCGGTTGGTGGTGGCTCCGCTCCCCCGGCAACATTCAGAATTTTGCTGCTTATGTCTTTCACGGGGGCGGCGTCAGTGGGGATGGCCGCTATGTCGACAGTACTTTTGGCTGCGTGCGCCCGGCTTTGTGGGTAAATCTGGACTCTTAAATCTTCCAATCTGCTCGCGAAAGCGAGCAAATCAACAAACCAAACGCCCGCAGTTTCGTATCTGCGGGCGTTTTCGGCTATATTATTTTTCTTTTTGATTGGGTTCCGCAGGAGCAAGGACCGAAAGCGCCTCATAAATGCTTTTAATTGGCAATATGCGTA
>CAZTYB010000172.1:0-1929 GCA_964617595.1 uncultured Oscillospiraceae bacterium
GTCGATACGTTTACCGTTACGACTGTTTGTAATCGTTAATCTATGGAAATCTGTTACCGCACTATCACCGTCAATCATAACCAAAATCGAAAAGATTACTCCGTCTATAACCTCATCAACCGTCATATCCGGATATTTAAACTTTACTGAAGACCAATATTTTTTAATATCTTTCAAATTCTCTATGAAAATTTCCTGCTCGCTCAACTTATCCATATTCTCATCCTTTCGATTTTTATTGTTTAATATTTATTTCTATCTATACATTATATATTTATATAATTCTATATATTTATTCATCTTGTTCTTTATATTCATGATTATCAATCATTTATTTGTAATATGCTTTATACAAATAACGATATGGTCTGAAATGTAATCACCAAGTATTCCGGCGTCAAAACAAAATTCCGAATCTTCGAAAATCTCATACCCCAATTCTTCTACCTCTTGTCTGGCGAAATCTGCTGCCTTTTTGAGATTTTTAACAGCATCTTCTAATGAATGGAAGACGCCTGTGCACGAAAGGAAGCTATCGCAATCTACGGTTGACTCGGTTAAAAGAACCCAATGTTCATGTTCGTCTTTCATTACACACCTCCGTTATATATGACAATCGACTATTGTTATCGACCAATTATTATCCTTTGCTCGTTGCAAAATTTCAACTACCCTTTTTCTCCACGCCTTATTCTCTTCCGCCGTAGCGGTAGTCGTTCCGAACCAACCTACTCTACCCGGAGCTACCCATTCTCCCGTAGGCAATATTGCCGCATAGAACGTAAACCTCGACATCCACTCAGCATATTCTTCGGCACTATCGTAATTATCTACAAAATACTGTCTATCTCGTATCACAAAACTTATAAGCTCTTTATCTTCGTCGGTAACGGGAGCTTGTCCGTCAACGTACAACTGCCAAAACCTCATTGAGTTCTTATATGTATCTTCATCTATGTAGTTAATATCTACCTCATCCATCGAAGCTTCGTCTGCCCATTTATAATCGCCGTCTTTCAGAGGAATTCCAGAGGAAAATCTTCCTCCAATCGAATACCAATCCCATCGTGCATTCGGGTTGTAATCGGAAAAAACAGAACCGTCAGGTTGAATATTTTCTTCCAAATAATTTTGAATGCCATCATTATAACAATCCTCGTCCGACCAAGTAAGCTTCTTTGGAAATTCTTCCGATACATATTTACCATGTTCGTCACTGTGTTTGAAAAGATGTTCTTTCGGATTTCTCAAATACTCTTCATAAAAATTACTTCTGTATTTTTCAATATCGTTTCTCACCTTTGCAATAATTTCTTGCTTTGATATATAATGCGGAACAGATAAATTTTCATCATACGGAGCCAAAAGCTCATCCACATCCTTTCCTCCGTCTTCGCAAAACACCGCTACACTGTAATGACTCATAAGTCGCGCCCTCCTATTTAATTGTTATCTAAGATATTTGTAAAATCCTCATCGGATATATTGCTCTCGGAATTTTCAGAATCGGTACTGTCGACCGTTTCTTTTATAAAATCTTCAATATACCCTGTATTACCCTCCAACTCTATATAAGAACAGGCAGATGCGTACTCGTAAAATACACCTTTATCGTCATTTTCCCGAATTTCTATATCACCGTCCTCTTCTCCTATGCGGACAAATCTATATTGTCTGTCCGCCCCTTGTATAAAATCCATAATAAAACGCACATTTGGGAAACTATCATACCATTTTATGTAATCCCACCGTAACGTTACAACTCCGCTTTCACCATTGCCATTGAGAAGCTCCGCCCCCTTAATTAAATTAATGACATCATGGTTTTGCTCTAAATATGCCTCTTCAACCAATTTTTTCAAATCGTCTTTGTGCAAAACGATTGCGACTTCACTATAATACCCCATAAAAAATTTTACCCCTTTCTTA
>CAZTYB010000173.1:0-1855 GCA_964617595.1 uncultured Oscillospiraceae bacterium
ACGGTCAAGACGACGGATGGCGGGTATACGGCGAGCTGCAAGGTCACGGTGGAGGAGGCGAGTTCTGCCGGAACTCATGCCATCACCTATGACAGTACCGTGGATGGAGTACAAACGATAGCCTTCTCGCCCATGCCGGAAGAAGTTTCGGACGGTGAAACCACAACGATCACCATGACGGCAAAGGACTTGTCCGAAGACTACTATTCAAACGCTACGAAGATTGCCATGAATAAGGTTACCGCATCCTCCGCAAAGATGGGTAGTGCAAAGACAACCGGGACTGACTCGATAACGATCAGCAACCAAACCGATGATGCGGAGATCAGCGCAGTGCCGACCACCTTCTTCCCTTCAACGAATCAGGCATATACGGATGGCACCGCTTATGCTCCGGTATATTCCGGCTCAGTGGCCGGAGGATGCTCTCGGCTATACGAACTCAAAGAAGGCAAGCAGTATGTGTATACCCCGCCTACTTCAGCCACAGGAACATATCGTATCGTATTTGTTCGATCGGACAAAACTGCCATGGGTGCCACGAGTGAACAGAATAACGCAGCAGGGGCGGTAACGATACCATACAGCGGAAGCACAAGCGGCGGAACTGTGTCTGTACCTATTCCGGAGACAGCGAAATACTTCTTCATTCGCCACTCGAAGTCCCTGAAAACTGAAGCCGAGCAAGAAGTATTTGCCAATAACGCGACCATGCTGTTAGAGAGTGTGTAAACATGAGCGTTTTATTACACAAATGCAATGCTTGCTCCGATGTCCACGCTACCTCCATGCCGAGTGCGGGCGGCACCTATGCAACAGATGCAAGCAATGGGATTTTCACCGTCTGTTGCGGGGACTTTTTAGTAAGTACTTCCGGGCTTTTTGAAGGAACAAACACTTCCACCGAGAACCTCATAAAGACATTTATGGGGTTCGGCGGTGGTGTCATCACAGGGAACCATGATGTTGGGCAACATGTCACGATGTCCGCTGATTCGTGGCAAGAGCTGACCGGGTTAGAGCTATGTTCTGAAAAGGTTATTGACGGTGTTCATTACATTTTCATATCCGGGAATAAAGCCGGCGGAGCTTTGGGGGCTGTGTGGGATGATGGCAAGCCAATATATTCGGAATATATTCGTACACGGGCTTTATCGCTGATACAGGCAGCCCAAAATGCAGGAGAACGTTGCATTGTGCTAACGCATTACCCCTTGGAGCAAGGCACGACCGGCGGAAATGGATTTGCTTTTCGTGTGGGACAGCCGAGAAATACGGGGACGGCATACAAGCCCACCACATATACCTCCACCGCCTACTTAGCAAAGGATTCGTCCGGCAATGCTTACGATACGGATTTTTATCAAGCAATAGCTGCTTATGACAATGTCCTGTGGCTATCCGGTCACACTCATGTGAATTGGCGGTATCAGTCCGGGTATGATGATGGCGTAAATGTCGATGACGATGGAAATCCTACAGCGTATCCTAACGTAAAGGCGTATAAGGTTCCCGGCGGGGCGGCTATGATCAATCTGCCGTCCTTGCAATATCAGGCGCAAGATGCGAGGATTGAGGTATACGACGATCGCATCATTGTTCGTGCCCGTGAAAACGCAGAAGAGTTAGGCGGGGAATACAATTATACTTGGTACGCATCGGATGGTTCTTTGGTCAAAAATGCCGCAGAGCCGGAGCTTACTCCGGAACCGGAACCTGATCCGGAGCCGGAGCCTGACCCGGAACCCGACCCGGAGCCCGACCCGGAACCGGAGCCTGACCCGCCGGTCGAGGATCTCGGCGGCTGTGTGACCGACAGGCAGGGGCGAAGGATCGAGGTCAAGGAGCGATTGTT
>CAZTYB010000174.1:0-1838 GCA_964617595.1 uncultured Oscillospiraceae bacterium
TCTTCGGCTCGGCAAATAAGGCGTAAACCTAATTCAATAACGCCCCGTCAAATAGAGCAACAGCAAAACCCCGTGAAGCACGGGGTTTTGTTGTGCTTTCATTGGCAGCATTTCGGCTTAATTTGCCTCTCTTGTGTAAAGGAAGCCGCACGAATAAAAGTTTTTGCCATACTAAATTGGTGTCGCCTGCGGCGTTAGCCGCTAATAAAGTTTTTACTCCGCTTTTTTCAAAAAGCGGACGCCCGCGCGGCGTGAGCGCAAAACGGCGTTTCTCTTTTGCAAAGCTTTTCTCTTTGCGCCCGTTGTGCCAAAGAGAAAAGCGTCAAAAAAGTTTTCGTGTCTTCCCCCCTGTCGCCTTCCCCCCGAAATGCACCTAATTTCTGCGAGGATTTAACGACTGCACCCACGGAGAGAGTGGGCGCAGAAAATTAACAGCACGCAGATATTTAAGGCTGTGCGTTGGTTTTGCACAAACAAAAATATTATTGTGCGAGGCTCGGTTTTTGGAAAGCCTCCCTCCGAGAGGGAGGTGGATTTTTGCGGAGCAAAAAGACGGAAGGAGCCTGCGCAACTTTCGAGTTTGTGCAAATTTTCTTGCCGCGCGTGCTCCTTCAGTCAGCTACGCTGACAGCTCCCTCCCGGAGGGAGCCTATCGTAGACCACGCCTTGTGTAATAGCAATATCGTTTGCGGCAACCGGCTCGTTTTCAAAAGTTAGTTCAATTCGGAGCGGGCGACCGCAGGTGCGCCCCTACGAGTTGGGTGGGTGTCGGCGTGTGGCAACAGAGGTGAAGTTTTCGGTGCGTCGATTGTTTTTCGGACAAACGCTTTCGCCCGTGCGTCGCTCAAACCCGTAGGGGCGTACCTGTGGTCGCCCGTGATGGTTTTGGAGTTTGCATTGAATTAAATTTCTACCGCTTTTTCGTAGGGCGGGGGCTCGCTCCCGCCGCTTTTTTATCCGAACTAACATATAAATTTTAGTTTTATTTTGAACCCGGCGGGAGCAAGCCCCCGCCCTACGATGAGATGACCATAGAACCCAAAATACCGGCGTGATGTTAATTTTCTGCGCCCGCTCGCTCCGTAGGTGCAGTCGTTACATCTCCGCAGAATTAGGTGAATTTCGGGGGAAAATCCGTGCGTCGAGATCCTTCGCTCTGCGGTTACACCGCTTCGCTCGAGGATGACGCCTAAAGGCGTCCGACGCTACGATTGGTAAAAGTAACAACGATTAATTCCCTCTCAGTCAGCTACACTGACAGCTCTCCCTAAGGGCGAGCCTTTCCAAACGGCGAACTTTATACAATGGTGGTGATGACAGTTAAAAAACAGAGTGCTGCTGTCAATTTTCTGCGCCCGCTCTCTCCGTGGGTGCAGTCGTTAAATCTCCGCAGAAATTAGGTGCATTTCGGGGGAAAGGCGACAGGGGTATAGACAACAATACTTCTTTAACGCTTTTTCTTTTGAGCAAGAAGCCCCAAAAGAAAAAGCTTGGCAAAAAGAAAAGGGCGTTTTGTGGGCTATGCGCCCACACCCCACCAGCCTTTTGAACCGTCGGTTTGCGTCAGCAAATGACCGTCGTAAGACGGGCAAGACGAGGGGCTGGGCGAAAACTTTTATTAGGGGCAACACCCATTCGGTGCGGCGGCAACTTTTAGGTGCGGCTATGCCGCCGGCTCTTCCCGGGGGTGTCCGACGCTACGGAGCAAAAAAGCCGAGCTAAACTCGGCTTTTTTGTTTTTATTTCGAATTTTCAATACACCACGACGCCGTCGGTGCAATTGACGGCGAAGGAGGTGAGGGCTGCCGTGGTATCGAACCAGCCGCTCTCCTTTTCTA
>CAZTYB010000175.1:0-1836 GCA_964617595.1 uncultured Oscillospiraceae bacterium
TCATGGAAATCGGCTATATTGTTCGCAAAAACGATACCCTGTCCGGCATCGGGCAGCGCTATATCCAGGAAATTCGCAATTATCTGGACCGGGTAAAGCCTACTGTTTGAACCTAATTCAAAAATTTAAAAACGCCGCATCCGAAAAGGGTGCGGCGCGTTTTTATTGCTTTATTTCTTTATTCGTTTGTTGCTTCAGAGGTGCCCTGATACGAAATTGTGAAATAGGTTTTGCCCTCTTTTTCGGTAAAGGTCAGGGTAAACGGTTCGCTCTTGCTTTCCTGCACCGCCGACGATTCCTTCACCGTAATGACACTGCCGTCCTCATTCTCCGAGACGTCGTACCACCTACAATCCCGATAAAAGGAAACAAAATCGTCCGGGGTTCCGTAAATTTCATAATCCGAATTGATATACAAAATATTGTCTTGAATCGAAACCGCATCGTCGTTAATCAAATGGCGCGGGAACAATATTTGCCGCGAATCATAGCCATAATAGGCAATGCCGACAACAAGCTCGCATTGCAAACTTCCGAACTGATAGCTCTTTTCCCCGCACTCCGTGAGACAATACGCATTTGAATAGCCGTCAACCGGGAAGGCAAACAAAAGAGAATCGGTGCATTTGGTGACGGTGAAATCTTTGCTGTCCTTTAACGCGTCGTAAATTTCATCAAGTGATTTTGAAGAAGAAAAGGTAACGCCGCCGTCACTCTCCAAAGCGCCCGGCAAGACATTGTATCCCGACACGCTGATTTTGGCATAGGTGCCGTCAAACATGTTTTTTCCGGTTATAACCCGTTCCTCTTCCTTTTCTGCACAAGAAGGCAGACAAATTGTCAAAAGCAGGGTGATTATCAAAACAAGAGCTGTCTTTTTGATTTTAAAACTTTTTTCGGTGTGTAGCATATGAATGAACCTCCTTTTCGTATATGCTCCCCGTTGCTTTTTGCAAAAAGTCACCAATGATATTGTAGCACATTTTGGCTATTTTGTCAAGTCTTTTTTGTTACTTTTTTAAATTTGTTGCTTTTTTTGAATAAGATATTCATGCATTTTGCAAAATGTTTTTTTCGTTTTAGTCAAACAGACCGTCGGAAACGCCCGTTCCGAACGACTTGCAATCCCCCCCGGCACCGCCCCCCGCCGTGTCATTCTGAACAACGTGAAGAATCTCGGCGGGGCGGGTCAAGGCATCGTCACGAACAAATTGCACGGTCTGCCCCTCTCACCCGCTTTCGCGGGAGCTCTCCCCGGTGAGAGCCTTTTTTAATTCATTCTCTCGTGTGTCTTAATGTTGGTACAGCAAACCGAACAATATACGCACTTTTTACCTACGCACAATCTAACTAAGCCTCCCTTGTGTAAATGGGAGCTGCCGCAAGCGGCGGACCACGACAGTGGTGGAGGGATTGCTTGTTCAATCAATTTGCAATCCCCCAGTCGCTGACGCGACAGCCCCCTTTACACAAAGAGGCCTTTCTTATAATTCATTCTCTCCTGCTTCCCGGTGTCGATACAGCAAACCGAACGGTCGACACCTCATCCACCACGGTGGAACATAACCGGCACGACACGCAGGTCGTGCCCTACATCCTGCCGACCGCTGTGGGGCAGGGGTCCCCACTACAATTTTAAGAGACCATATCTCGGCGCAGTAGCCAAACGGTCTGCATAAAAACGCTTCAAAAAGTTTTCGCCCGGCCTTTTGTCAAAAAGGCAGTTTTTCAAAAAGGCGGCGAGGGTGCGGGGCGAGGAGCCCCGCGAAAAAACGGCGGCGAGCAAGCAAAGGTATAGTTTTTGTCTATACCTCCGCATATTTTTCCCGTATTTGA
>CAZTYB010000176.1:0-1828 GCA_964617595.1 uncultured Oscillospiraceae bacterium
ATGAGCGAAAAGAGATTGTATTACCGGATAGATATCAAGGAACTCCGATTACGGGTGTTGCAAAGAACGGGTTTAGTGGCTCTAAGGTGGAAAAAATAATCGTTCCGAAAACATTGAGAGTGCTCGATAATTTTGCGTTTTGCGGTTGCCTGGGGCTTAAAAAGATTGTGATTTCGGCGAGTATCGAAAAAATAAATTGGTCTGCGTTTGAAAATTGTTCTAATTTAACCGAAGTGATTTTTGAAAACGATAGTGCATTGAAAAAGATAGAGGAAACCGTTTTTTTGAATTGTTCTTTTAAGGAGATCGAAATTCCCGCCGGCGTTGAAACCATAGGTTACGGAGCATTTTGCGGAACAAAGCTTGCCAATATTTCGGTCGCGACGGGAAACAAGTATTTTTCGTCGACGGACGGGAATTTGTACGACGGAGGAAAAACGACGCTTTACGCACATGCCGGGGGGAAGACGGAAAAGCGATTTGTGATTCCGGAGGGCGTGACCGATATCATGGGATCGGCGTTTAGTTCGGAATCTTTACAGGAAATCGTTTTTCCGCGTAGTATGAAAACGATAGATTGTATGACTGCTATTTACAAAACTTGCAATATAAAAACGGTGGTGATTCAAGCGGAAACGGAGAAAGAAGTGTATTTAGGGTTGACCAAATTTGAGACTGCGAAGGTATATTTTAAAGGTACTGCCGAGCAGTGGTCGAAAATTGACGTGAATTTCGGATTGAATCATAAGATTGAACGACCTGTATACTTTTATAGTGAAACAAAGCCCTTGACGGAAGGAAACTATTGGCATTATAATTCCGACGGAACGGAAGAAATTTGGCAATAGAGGAGGCGAATAGTCGAATTTGGCGTTGAGGTTTTTAAAAGTCCGACGGTTATCGCAAACAATGTCGTGACGATCGTTCTTTTCGTTTAATTATACTGCGTGCGATAAAACGGCGAATTAAAGTACTCATCCTTGAGGAAAATGTAAAAATTTTCTTGACAAATGCAAAAAAATTTGATATAATAAGAAAAAAATAAAGAGAGGAAAAGAATCGTGAATTTGACAAATAAGGCATTATGCGGTTTGTTGGCGGGTGTATTGGGCATTTCTTTCGGCGTCGGAGTAAACAAAGTGAATGTGACAGGCGAAGACGATTATCTCGCGGGCGCGGCGAATGCGATATACGAAGAATTCGGAACGGAAGCTATTTACATAGCGGAGAAAAGTGTAGTCGAAGAAGTAGACTTTTACTACGACTCTGTTTTGTATCAAACGTTGGTTGACGACGAATACTTTTTCGTTCTCGAAGGCAACACGGACGTTTCCGTGGTGACGGAAAACAAGTCAGAGTTCTTGCAAATTTCAGATATGGCGAGTTTTTTGGAAAACAAAGAGGGGAGTATTGTTTTGCTTTGTGATTCCGACGAAATCGATTGTCCCGAAGAACTGTTTCGTTGGATTGAGTATATTATCATAATACCGCCGGAGCCGCCGTTTGATCCTATTTATCGAGAGCCGATTTATTTGATGGGAAATTGTTTTGTTTATGACGGCATAAAGAGTTTGGATTCGTATTTGGATTACTTTAACTAAGAGAATCGGTTCGGCTCGATCGGTTGCACGGCACATGCCGTGCAACCGTGTTTTAAAAAGTGAGGTGTATATGAAAAAACATATAAAAGTTATGACGATATTAGCTACGCTTGCGCTTCTTGTAACAGGGGTAGCGTGTGAAAAAGGAACGGAATATAATTCGAGTTCGTCGAGTTCGTCAAGTTCGTCAAGTTCGTCGAGTTCTTCGAGTTCTTCGAGCTCGTCGA
>CAZTYB010000177.1:0-1747 GCA_964617595.1 uncultured Oscillospiraceae bacterium
TGGCAATGCTGCTGGTGCTGGCAATGGTCATTGCGGTGGCCCCTGCGGCTTTTGCAGAAGAGACCAGCGAGATCATTGCCCATGAGACTGTAGATGTGCTCAATGGTGACCATGATTGGGGCGGCGAATACATCCAGGTGAGCCCAGCTTACAGCGGCACGCTGACGATCTTTGCAGTTGCTGAGGATAAGGAAATCGATGTGAGCTTGCAAGGTGCAGATTCTGAGAAGCACGCAGTGGTTTTTTCTTTTCCGGTCAACAATACCTGGAACTATGAAAGCATTATTTATGGCGGTAAGAGTGACGGTACCGGTAAGGTCAGCTATACGGTAATCCAGGAAACAGAAGGTGCCTGGAGTGTTCTGACTCAAGGGAGTGTAGAAGTGCTCAGTGGCGATCCGTATTGGGGTGGTGAGGTAATCAGCTTTACTGCTACCGGTAGTGGTACAGCTTACATTTATGCAGTGGCAGATGACCAGGAAAAGGTCGTGGAGTTAGTCAGCAATGAAGAGTGCACCACGGAAAAGGCAATGGTGTTCACCGCTGAAGTCAATCCCAATTGGGGCGACAGCGCTTTCTATATCTGGGGCGGTAAGAGCGACAACACCGGTAAGGTCACCTATACGTTGATGCTCACCGGCGATGCCGGCAGTGCTGGCGGAGATGAAGGCGGCAGTGGTGAAGGTGGAGAAGACGGTGATATCGGCGGAGCATTGGGCTCTTACGGCAATCCCGACAGCTTCCCTGGTGAGAACTGGGATATTTACCTGGATGCACCTTATTACTATTCCTACTACGCATCTGAGGGTGGCACCTTGACCGTGACGGTGTCCGGCATGAGCGGTGAAGATTTCCTGATGATTTATGACAGTGAAAACGAAATTAAGGGTGATGATGCAGCTGCATGGGAACCCAACGAGGAAGGTAAGCACATTGTCAGCGCTTATATCAGTGCTGATGAAATGGTCAAAATTGGTGTGTTGTGCTTCGGCAGCGCAGAAGTCAGCGTGAGCGTTTCCTTTGTTCCTGGTGAGCCGGAGGGCAGCGACGACAACAATGACCAGGGTGGGCAGTTGCCCGTGGTGGACGCTGTTGAGGCTCCCGCACTGGCTGATGGCCAGGAGTGGGAAATCGTCGATGGTGCAGACGAAAGCATTGCGACGGCTGTCCTGGGCGAGGATGGTTACTATCATCTCAATAGTGCAACTGGTCCTGTCCTTTTCATTGATCTGCTGGCTGCTGAGGATTTGGATCTGGTCGATGCCTTTAAACGCTACGGCTACATAGAGATCTATGAAGCATACACGGCTGCTGTTCCCTCTGGTATCTTCGCTCTGAATGATGAGTGGCTCGAGATCTTGCAGGATACGAATATGGTCGGTGCAATTGCATGGAACCTTTTGTTGGATCAAGCCTGTGACGATACCTGGATGGCTATGTGTGTCTATTCCGAGAGCATTACGACAATTGCCTCTGCGGACGATAGCACCGGTGATGCTGGCGATGACAGCCAGAACAAGGATGATGTCAACGTGATCCCCTCCACCGCAGATGACAGTGCTGTGATGATGACCGTGGTCGCCATGGCAATGGCAACTGCCGGTGCAGCCCTGGTGCTGACCAATAAGAAGAAGTTCGCATAAGCTTTAAAAAATCGGCTGGTTTTCACCGGCCGATTTTTTAAAGGATAGGAAAAACACATCCACCGGCGAAGCCGGTGGTTGTCATTTAGGGGTATAACCCCTTA
>CAZTYB010000178.1:0-1658 GCA_964617595.1 uncultured Oscillospiraceae bacterium
GCATGTGATGGCGGCAGCGAAGATGACACAACAAATAAGCCCGAGCAGACAGATGACACAACAAATAAGCCCGAGGAGAAGACAGATGCTCCCACAGAGGCTCCTACGGAAGCTCCCACGGAAGCTCCCACAGAGGCTCCTACGGAAGCTCCCACAGATGATAACAGTGGCAGCACAACGAAGCCCACAGCTCAGGTTATCGAAGACGGCACAATGATCTTCTATGATGACTTCAACAGCTATGCAAACACGACCGACAACGAGGCTACACTCAACGCTCTCCGTAACGGCGCAAGCAAGTGGATCGCAGTATACGACGATCAGACAAACCCCTACTACGGTTCTGACAACTCACCTTACGCAGCAAAGTCCACCGCTCAGTTCGGTATCAAAGACGGTAAGCTTATGGTTTACGGTTACAAGGATGCCAACGGAGAGGTTATCGAAGGCGCTAACGATACATACCTCATCATCAAAGACGACAACTACCTCTGGGAGCTCGAGTACAACAAGTACACCATCCAGTATGACGTCTGCTACGACGGCACATGGAAGAACGCTCAGAGATATATCGCTATCGTTTGGAACTACATCGGAAGTTGCTACTATTCCGTACATTTCAGAGTAAACGGTCAGGGTCATCTCCAGACACACAGTGCATCCTCTTGGGCTACACTTGACGAAGAGGGCGCTGAGTTGTACATGGCGGGTAAAGACGACGAATCTACAGGTCCGTCTGTTATCAACAAGCTCTGCGGCAAAACATACGTTAAGGCAGACGACAACACATCAGGTATCGAGTTCTCCATCAGAATCCAGATCGACGTTCAGGGCGAAACCGGTGTCAAGGTTTGGATGAAGGTTCTCAACGGTGCTACACCCACAGATTGGATCCAGGTTTCACAGCTTAGCGAAAACGCTAAGGGTTACGACACATGGAACCAGCACAACAAGGATCTTGCTGATCTCTTCGGCGGTCTTACAGGCTCCATTGTTCTTAAGCCCTGCTCCGCAAACGGCACGATCGACAACCTTATGATCTACGCAGGTCACGGCGACGAGCCTGCTGATAAGACAGTTACTTTCGTTCCCACACCCCTTAACTAATTGAGGAACAATATAGTCTTACCGCTTTGGTAAGGTGAAAATATGCCCGAGATCGAGGAGAAATCTTCGGTCTCGGGTTTTTGCGTGGATATGGGTTGATGTTGACGCTCTTTGCTCGCACCTAACTCGGTATGGGATTTGATAAAATTTTAAACATTCCATAACGGGCGGATGATATCCGCCTGCGATCTTTTTTTGTTCATTTCTTGTCGCTCGACAAGAAACGAACCAAAGAAGCGAGTGAAGAGGGGAGCTCCCCTCTTCAATGACCCCCTGCCGCGCGTCGGCGGGATTGCCGACGCGAGCTGTTTGTACAAACTAAGGTTGCCGCCTGCGGGTCATAAGGACACCCCGCAGGCTACTGCGGAGCTAAAGTCCGAAGTTTAGATTATAACGGGATATTTGCTAAAACTCTTTGATTTTTTATATTATCTTGCTGTGTTTGTACTGCACTCGGGAGGAGCAAGCCCCATAGATGGGAACTTAAGGTGTATTCAAGAAACGACTTTTCGCCCTTGATCTCAACGTCGCAGGCGACGTTGCCCTCCTTT
>CAZTYB010000179.1:0-1655 GCA_964617595.1 uncultured Oscillospiraceae bacterium
ACAAAAATACTATGCTCCATGATTTTTAAGCCTGCGGAAATTTTCCGCAGGCTTTCCTTATCCCATTTTCAGTCCCTGTGCCTGTTTCTTTTCGTTGATCTGACGGCGGAGCTTGCGATCTACGCCACCGGCATCGTTACGGTCATCACGGACATTGTTTTCAAGGATCTTGCCCATGTGACGAAACAGCCGGAACACACCCATGCCTGCCGACCAATTTCTATTGCTCTTTATGTTGTGCAGAAGCTGTTCGGCATATTGGTTTCCGTGTTCGGCGGAGGCGGTCAGATATTCCATTGCCTTGTCATAGTCCTGTGGGATGTCCTTGCCGTAGAGATACAGCTTTCCGAGCTGGTATTCGGCATAGTCGTTGCCACCCTCAGCGGCTATCTCGAAGTGGCGTATGGCTTTGGGGATGTCCTTGTGGTCATCCTCGGTCAGCCGTATCTTACCTGCAAGGTAGGCGGCATAGGGCTTTTTCTGTGCCGATGCATTTTCAAGATATTCCAGTGCTTTCGGAATATCCTGCACGGTCAGTTCGCCACGGTACAGCAGTTTTCCGAATACATACTGCGCCTGTGCAAAATATTTCTCGGCAGACATTTTCAGCAATCGCATTGCTTCGGGGATAGCTTGCGGAAGGATATCTCCATCCAACAATGCCTTGCCCAGCGTATATGCCGCATAGCGGTTGCCCTGTGAGATAGCCCTTCGGAGCAGTTCCTCGGCGCGGTCAACATCCTGTTCCACATCTTCACCCTTGAGAAGCATTTTGCCAAGGAGATACTCCGCACAAGGATTGCCGTCCTCTACCGCTTCTTCCAGCCACCGCAGAGCGTAGTCCACATTTTTGGGAATATGCTCTCCACGAAGAAACAACTTGCCCAGCATATATTTCGCCACAGTATTATCCAGCTTTGCCGACTCGATAAGCAGTTCCACCGCCTTTTGCGGATCGTAGGCATCGCTCTCGCTGTCGAGCAGTTTCTTTGCCTGATGGTAGTATCGCCACATAGCGGATAGCCGTTCTCGGTCGCTCATGGGAGAGGCGGACTCGCTTACTTGCTCGGCTTGTTCCAGTTCCTCCAGCTCCGGTTCGGGATCATCGAGAACGAAATCTTCATCTTCCTCGTCTATGGGTGTGATGTCTGCAAGGATGTTCATGGCTTCCGTTATCACCGCATTCTTCACGGATTTGAATTCGGGATTATCTACCAGCGGTATCCTTTGGGGCAGGTCTTGGGTATAGATGCCAAGCACCTTTTCCCGTTGCTCATACCACAAATCGTAGAGGGCGGAGATCCGTTCATCTGCCGACAGCTCCATGACGATTCGGTTGACCAGTGCCTTTACATCGGATTTCAAATAACCGTACTGTTTCTTGCCGCTTGTGCGATAGAGGCGGTCGGCAAGCGCACGGAGCATATTTCCCACTTTGGGGTTATCGTACACACCGTTATTGATCTGCTCTACGATCTCGGCAACGAGGCGACTGCTATCGTTTTGCAGTTCATCCCGATGCTCGGTCTGCCTTGCATAGATCTCATGCAGGTCGTGCTTAAAAACATCCCGTGCCAACGATGAGCGCAGATTCATGACCCCCTGTTTTGACAGGTACGGCTTGTGGGTGCCGGAGGTATAGACCATGAGATGCA
>CAZTYB010000180.1:0-1653 GCA_964617595.1 uncultured Oscillospiraceae bacterium
ACCAATCGCCGCAACCGGCTCTCCGGTGGCGTATGAGCCGGAGAAGTGGAATTATTCACCTGTTCAAAGAGGGACAAATTGTTATGCTTACGCATTGAATAATCAGTATATTCCCACAACGTTGACGGGACCATCCGCGGACAAATATTTTTATGATGCTTATATGAGACCGGGGCAATCGGTTGCGTACACATCAGATAGTTTACCGTATATAGCAGATGATGATTTCGAGATGAACGCTTCAAATTTGCTCGAATATATAGGTTATGATTCATATTATTATAATTTTGAGTTTGAATCTATAGGTAGAGATGGAGTGTGTCCATCGGGAAGCTATAAGGTTGCTTTGGTTATAGAAAATGGTACTGACGGAGACTTTCATTGGTATCGTCAAAATTCTGATGGTACTTGGTCACATAAGCAGGGACAAACAGCCGTTAAAGACACAGATTCATCCGGCAACATTATATATGACCCATATTATATGAATCGTGGAACATATAGTATCTTTATGGGATACTTTTATGTGACTCCTATGAACTATATGCTGACACAGAATTGATATAAAAGGAGATGAGTATTATGAAAAAAAGGCAAAAAGGTTTTACGATAGTCGAGCTTGTCATCGTAATCGCCGTAATAGCCATTTTGGCGGCGGTATTGATACCAACGTTTTCGACTGTCATAAAAAAAGCCAAAGAGTCGCACTTTCTGCAAAATAAGAGAAACGAATGGCTGAATGAGTTTGTTGAGTCATCATTGGATGAAGATTATGAAACAATTAAAGAGACACCTGTAGAGGTTTCGGACGAAGACGCTAAAATAAAGCAAATAGAAAGCGATTTCAACTCATTGTTTGAATATCTTCTTAGCGGTGAATTGTATGTTATAAATGATCGTTACCACATTCATTTAGAGGGGATTGAAGAAGAATTTTTTGATAAAACACCGGGATACTCATTTGTTGGGTGGTATGGCTACGGATTGACAAGATATATATACTCGTATAACGATAAGTATGTTGTTTTATATCACTATCACAGTGAAGTCTCGACCTTTGAAATAAGATTTTATGACGATGTTGTCATTCAAAGCACCGGCAGTCAGCTTGATGGCGAAATTGAATATATACAATACGGGAATTACTACAAGCTCGAGGTCGTTAAAAATGAAAAAGGAAGTGAAAGTGATCAACAATACGCAATCAAAGTTGTAAAATATACAGAATCAAAAGGTTGATGTCAATTTAAAGCTCTCCCTCGCACGGAGCGGGGGAGAGGTAAGCAAAAACGAAAGGGGAAGAAGAAATGAAGAGAAGAAACGGTTTTACGATAGTCGAACTTGTTATCGTTATCGCTGTGATAGCCATTTTGGCGGCGGTACTGATACCGACATTTTCGACGATTATAAGAAAAGCTAAGGATTCTTCTATCATACAAAATGATAGAAACGAGTTGCTTGAAAATTATGTGGAGTCCGTTTTGGAGGGAGAAGAATGGACAACAACCGCCAAAGACATCCAAAACGTGGAACCGGAAGATGCTGATATAAAAATGCTAAAAAAAGATTTGGAAATTTTCTTGAATTTGATAAAGAGTCATATCACGGATGGAGATAATGTGAGCGGACATCTTGTTCATCAAGCTCTTCTGG
>CAZTYB010000181.1:0-1625 GCA_964617595.1 uncultured Oscillospiraceae bacterium
TCGGTTACGCAACCCGTTGGAGGGAGGCGAAACGCCTCCCCTACAGTGCCGATTTCGGTGCAATCTTATGTTAACGTCCGTAGGGGACGGGTTTCCCGTCCCTCTTGCATAAGGTTTGTTTTTCTACCGTAGGGACACCCGTCCTCGGGTGTCCGCTCAAAATATTTTCACAAAGGCAGCATAGAAAGGAGCTTTTTCAATGATCACAAAATGGATTTCCGGGCAGCCATATCAGCTGGATGCCGTAACGGAACCGGTTCCCGTGGGGGAACTCCCGGAGGGGATGTGCGTTTGCGCCCATGGTGCGGGGCTGGAATTTACCTGGCCGCTGGAGAAGAAAGATCGGGTCTACGGCCTGGGGGAAACCACCCGGGGCATCAACAAGCGGGGCAATCATATTGTCAATTATAATGCCGACAACCCCCACCATTTGCCCGGGACGGTATCCCTGTATGGCAGCCACAATTTCCTCTTGGTCACCGGCAAACGCCACTTTGGCTTCTTCTTCGATACCCCCGCCCGGGTGGTTTATGATATCGACGTGAACAAGAGCGGCCTGGTGCAGGTGCGGTGCGACAGCGCCGATCTGACCCTTTATACCGTCACAGGGGACAGCGCAACGGATGTGGCGGAGCAGTTCCTCCGTGCCATTGGCCGCAGCTATATCCCGCCCCTGTGGGCGTTCGGATTTGGTCAGAGCCGCTGGGGCTACAAGACCAAGGAGGATTTCCGGGCGGTGGCCGATGGCTACCAGAAAAATGGCATCCATCTGGACTACCTCTGCATGGATATCGACTATATGGATCGGTACATCGATTTCACTTTCCACCCGGAGCGCTTCCCGGATTTCGGCGATTTCTGCCGGGAGATGCGGGGACGGGGCATCCGCCTGGTGCCCATTGTGGATGCGGGAATCAAGATCGAGCCGGGGAACCCCGTATACGAAGAGGGTGTTGCCAAAAATTATTTCTGCAAGAATAAAGATGGCGGCGATTTCCAGGCAGCCGTCTGGCCGGGGATGACCCATTTCACCGATTTCTTCCAATCGGAAGCCCGGGAATGGTTCGGCAAGAATTACGAATTCTATACCCGCCAGGGGGTGGAGGGATTCTGGAACGATATGAACGAACCCGCCATCTTCTACAGTGAATATACTCAGGAGGACAAAAAACGGGATTTTGTCCCCGGGGAGGATGAAGATTTTCAGAAAAACGTCAATCTCTCCGACTATAAGAATTTCTACCATACCATCGACGGCAAAAAGGTGCTCCATCACCATGTCCACAATGCCTATGGCTACCTGATGACCCGGGCAGCCGGGGAGCAGCTGGAGAAAATGATGGAGGGGCGCTATTTCCTCTTCTCCCGCTCCAGCTATATTGGCGCCCATCGCTACGGTGGCATCTGGACCGGGGACAACCACTCCACCTGGCATAATCTGCGCATGGCGGTGCACCAGATGCCCTCGCTGAACCTGTGCGGGTTCCTGTATACCGGCACGGATATCGGCGGCTTCGGCGGGAAATGCGACCGGGAGCTGCTGCTGCGCTGGCTGGCTTTCGGCGTGTTCACGCCCCTGATGCGCAACCATGCCGCCCTGGGCACCCCCAATCAGGAATGCTACC
>CAZTYB010000182.1:0-1516 GCA_964617595.1 uncultured Oscillospiraceae bacterium
CCCAGGGGTCGGTGGTGTTGGGGTCGGTAAACAGCAGCACCAGGTCGATCTCGTTATAGGCGATGCGGGCATTGATCTGCTGATGTCCGCCCTGCTTATGGGAAAGCAGCAGCGTAATGGGCAGCCCCGTATTGTCCCCGATCAGGCGGCCGGTGGTGGCGGTGGCGTACAGATTGTGCTTCATTAGAACACTTTTGTAGGCGGTGCAGAACTGAACCATCAGTTCTTTTTTCTTATCATGAGCCAGGAAAGCGATATTCACAGAAGTCACTCCTTTATATAAGTTTGAGCGTTGCCGCTCAGGCAATCTAATTCATCAGTGCTTGGGAATGGGGCGGCTGAACCCCTGCAATCGGGCAGCAATGCGGCGGTAGGCCTGGGCGGCATCGCACCGGCGGGCATATTTCAGCACCGGCAGGCCAAAGGATGCGGCCAAAGTCACGTGGGAATCCTCCATCACGATCCCCGCCAGGGGGAGCCCGGCGGTATCCATCACATCATCGATGGTCATCCGCACGGTGGACAGGAGCGTTTTGTCCACCCGATTCACAATCAGTTTGGCACCGGTCTTGCCGTCCAGCTCCAGCAATTCCGCCACTCTTGCAGCATCCCGCACGGCGGCAGGGCCGGAACCCGTCACCACCAAGAATTCGTCCGCAGCGGCAGCAACCAGCCGGAATCCCGCATCCACCCCCGCCGGGGCATCCAGGAAGATATAGTCATATTCCTCCCTGGCTTTGCGGAAAAGGCGAACGAAAGCATCCCCATCGATCTGCTCGGTGCTCCGGTTCATGGGTGCCGTCAGGAAAAACAGTGTTGGATAGAGACTATGGTGGGGGGCATTGTTCAGCTCGTAGCCAAATTCGGACACATCCAGGAAGGACATACTCCCGCCCTCGGACATCCCCAGGGAGATATCCAGATTCCGCAGACCGACATCGCAGTCCACGCACAGCACCCGTTTGCCGCTTTCCGCCAGGGCGGTGGCCAGCCCGGCGCAGACGGAGGTCTTCCCCGTGCCGCCTTTTCCGGAAACAACAGCAATCAATTCACCCAAAAGCCATCGCACCTTTCCATAGTTTCTGTCATTATAAAGCAATATCGCACAAAAATCAATAGGAGAATCCGGTATGAAAAAAGAATTTTCATCACTTTTCACGAATTATTCCAATTCTTCCGGTCTTATTTGACAAAAGGTCATTTCTTTTTCCCAAATTGCATCAAAAAAGGGTTGCACCCCAGGGGGAACTGAGCTATAATTAGGATGTAAATTTATGGGCGAAAGCCCCAATGATTTGGAGGATGATTCCTATGTTTACTTCTATGATCGAAACGCTGAAAGCGAATCCCCGCAAGATCGTCTTCACCGAGGGTAACGATGCCCGCATCCTGGAGGCCACTGCCCGGCTGGTAGAGGGCGGTTTCCTCACCCCCGTGCTGGTGGGCAATGTGGAGGAAGTGAAAGCTGCCGCTGCCAAGGGTAGCTTCAACATCGACGGCGTTGAAATTCTCGACC
>CAZTYB010000183.1:0-1394 GCA_964617595.1 uncultured Oscillospiraceae bacterium
AACTTACGTTGTTCCCAAGAAATGGGTATTACTTCTTTTTTCTTCCTAATAATTCATCTATAGATATATTATGTTTCTTAGATATTGTATATAAGGATATTGTGGATATTAAATAATAGCCTTTTTCGTAATTGCTATATGTAGTTTGAGATATCATACACTCTTTAGCAATTTTACTTTGCGTTAGCTTTAATTTTTTTCGAAGTTCTTTTAATTGGTTGCCAATATATTCTTTATCTATACTTTTAATTTGATTATATTCTTCATTGGTATTAGATAGATTTAAAATATAATCTATGGAATATCCGTAGAGATTACTATGCCTTATTAAGTGTCTTAGAGGAATAATATCTTTTCCAGATTCCCATCCTCTATAAGTAGATTCATTTACACCAAAAACATATCCCATTTCTTTTTGTGTCATTTCTAAATTTTCTCTTATATATCTTAGTTTATTATCATACATTAACCATCACCTATATATAATTTTTACATTTAAATAGGAAATATTAGCAAAACCGCGGATTATTTGGTAAAAATGTGATATAATAAGATGTAGCTGACAAAAAGGAGAATATTATGGCAAAGAAAAAAGATAGAACATTACAAAAAGAAGCAAAGGATGAAATAGTAAAAGAAGTATTAGATGCTTGTTTAACTTATATTGTTGAAGATACTAAATTAAATCTTCAACTGCTTATGCATAAAACAGAATTTTATGAAAAGAAACGAAATGATTTACTACAAGATGAACCTTTCTGGTTTCAATATGCAAAGAAGAACAAAATAAGAAAAGAACTTGATGAAATAGAACAAAGTTTACTAGATTGTTATGCCAAAATTGAAGAAGAAATAGCAATTATATCTAAATTAAAAAATCCCACTTTAAATGAAAATAAAGTAATAAGTTTTAATGATCTTTTATCATTGATTGAAGAAAGAAAAAATCCTAAAAGAGTTAGACTTAATTTATGCAATGATAGTGCCATTTATGAGTATTCTGCACAAGATCATAGTTACATTTTAAAAGATGATGACAAAGATAAAGGTATTTTTAATACATTTTTAAATGAATCACTAACTGACTTACAAATGCTAGAAAATCTTATAGAAATAATTTAATATATAAAAAAGTACATGAATTTGATTATTTTATGTGCTTTTTTGTTATTTTTTAATTATAAACAAGGTAAATTTACTTTAAATCGAGGACTATTTGGTAAAAATGTGTTATAATAGAGTTAGATGTGTTGGAACGTTGTTTACTTTAAAGAAAGAGTTTTATAATGAATTTAATCTGATAAATTCAGGAGGTGCTTTATGTATTTGTTAGAAGAAATAAAAAAATAATTGATAATAACTCTAAGAAAATTTCTATCTTCGTAGATATGGAT
>CAZTYB010000184.1:0-1357 GCA_964617595.1 uncultured Oscillospiraceae bacterium
TTCCGAAAATTCTCAAAATTCACCCGATGTTTCTTCAGAGGTCGCTTCCTCCGCCAACGATTTTTCAAGTGAATACTGGCAGAATGTAACAACCGAGGGATATGAAACGCGCACGCAAAACTACTCTTACGGTGGCGGATATTTTTTGAACACCAACATCGGAACGTATTTTGAAAATGATTGTGACTACAGCTCTGCCATTGGTAACATACTTATAGTCGAATATGCGGAATCTCCGCTAGGTCCGTGGATTCCCCTTTGCGGCAAGCCAAACTGCAGACATAACAGTATAGAGTGCAATGCATATATATCTAACCAACTTATGGGTGCGTATAACAACAGAATTTACTATTCTAACGGCTCGTCGGGATTAAAAAGCATGGATCTTGACGGAACCAATCACCGTTCCGAGCTTATCGCTGACCAAAATCTTTTTGCATTAGGTTCGGCACGAAGCGGAATTATGTCGGACGGATATATGTACTACATGGATATATCCTACGAGGAAGATAAGGCACAGATATTCCGAATCAGCGTAGAGGAGGAAAAAGCCACCAGAGAAAATGTGGAATTTGTAGTTTCATCTGATTATTATTTTAACGGCTTGTCTTTGGTACAACCATGCGAAAACCATCTCGGCATATATTGTTCAAATCCAAATAATGACAAAATATGGAAAAATTACCTGTATGATTTTGATGCAAAAGAGCTTTTAGAAGTCCCCGAAAATTTAAATTTGCTTTTCTTTAACGACAATCTGGCATATTTCAAGAACGTCGATAATCTTTCTGAAATCTACACATATAACTTTGATACCGAAAAATACGAAAAACTTTTCACCGTTGATACACAAAAAAGATACGGAGCGTCCTGTGACGGGACATATATATATGCAGAAGAATTCGGCAAATCAACAAGCCCCGATGCGCCGTACATAATCCGTGTTTATGACATGAACGGAAATCTGATTGCACAGGGAGAAATGCCGGAGAATCGTGGTGTTTCAGACCACATGGGTTCTCAGATGTTTTACGAAGCAACAAAAGACGCGGTGTATTTTGTAGGCGATGATTACAGACCGTGCTACGCTCTGCTCAAATCTGAAATTGCCGAGGGGAAAATTAACTTCATTCGGATTTACAGCGAAGATGATGAATAAAACGAAAGCGAGAAACAGATATGAAAAAGTCAAAGCTATTCACTCTAATTCTTACGTTTGCCCTTGTAACCGCATTGGTTTTCAGTGGTTGCTCGGATTCTGACAATCCTCAAAATTTACCCGATGTTTCTTCAGAGGTCGCTTCCTCCGCCAACGATTTTTCAAGTGATCACTGGCAGAATGTAACAACAGAGGGAT
>CAZTYB010000185.1:0-1313 GCA_964617595.1 uncultured Oscillospiraceae bacterium
CTGTATAGTGTAGTAACATAGTTTACACATTGTGCAAGAACATGGTTTACAGTTTTGATACACTCAAGTCATACCAAAAAAAGAGAAAGGATGTTTTGGCATGGCTTGGGGAGAAAGGACTGTAAAACAAATGCGAGAAGAATTTGTAAGGCGTGTGCTGGCGCAGGAGGGCACGAAAGCGGCGTTGTGCCGGGAGTATGGCATCAGCCGGCCTACCGGTGACAAGTGGATACAGCGGTTCCTGGAAGGCGAATCCATGGCTGACAGAAGCCGTGCACCCTATTCCGTTCCTGGTCGAATATCTGCCGAACAGGAGGCTCAAATTGTCGCCCTCCGGCGGAAATATCCGGCGCTGGGAGCGGTGAAACTGCGCAGAATCATGGAGAATTCTGGATACACCGACCTGCCCTGCGCCCGGACTTTCAACAATGTCCTCCACCGCAACGGCCTTATCCTGCCGGAGGACAGCCGAGCCGCTACGCCAATGCAGCGCTTTGAAAAAAGTGCTCCAAACGAAATGTGGCAAGCGGACTTCAAGGGGCATTTCCGGATGGAAAACGACTTTCGCTGCCATCCACTGAACATACTGGATGATCACAGCCGATTCAATCTGTGCATTGAAGCTCTGAAAGACGAGAAATTTGAATCCGTAAAACCCGTAGTAACACGGCTATTTCAGGAATATGGGATACCTTTCAGCTTTCTTTGCGACAACGGCAACCCATGGGGCACACCGCAGAGTACGGGCTATACCCACTTCGAAGTGTGGCTTATGGAATTGGGTATCCTCACGCTCCACGGTCGTCCGAGACATCCGCAAACCCAAGGAAAAGAGGAACGGTTCAATCGTTCTTTCACCCGGGAATGCCTGAAAGGCAAGACGTTTTCCGACATTGTCCACGCCCAAAGTTGTTTTGATGAATACCGGAAATTTTACAATGAGGTCAGGCCACATTGCGCTCTGGATCTGGATGTTCCTGTCCGGCATTATACTGCAAGCAACCGAAAAATGCCCCAAAAGATCGAGCAGTGGGAATATGGAGCGGAATACAAATTGTGTAAGGTCAAAGAAAGCGGATTTTTTAATTATAAAGGTCAGGGATTTTTCCTAAGTGAAGCGTTTGGAGGAAAGACGATCGCCGTCCGGGAATCCCGCCTTCCGGGACAGATCACGCTGATCTTCCGTAACTTTAAAGTCGGGCGATTTGACCTGAATAACCGGGTCTACACTCTGAAACGAGCCTATCTTCTGGATGGTGACCCAAGAGCAAATGTGTAAACCATGTGCTTGCACAATCTGTAAACCATGTTGC
>CAZTYB010000186.1:0-1279 GCA_964617595.1 uncultured Oscillospiraceae bacterium
AATCCCTCAGTCGGCCTGCTCGGCCGACAGCTCCCTTTACACAAGGGAGCCTTCCCTCTCTCTCATTTTATTTTACCGTTCAACCTACATAGAAAAAACCGCAAAATGAGGGAGGCGGAACGCCTCCCCTACGGTGACGATTTTGGTGCAGAAAAAATAAATTTCTATATATTCATCCCAACCATGAAAATGGAGGAAAATCATGTCAGAAGAAACGAAAGTCACACAGGAATATGGTGCCGAGCAGATCCAGGTTCTGGAGGGGCTGGAGGCGGTGCGCAAGCGGCCGGGTATGTATATCGGCTCCACGTCAGCATCCGGACTGCACCATCTGGTGTATGAAATTGTGGACAACGCCATTGACGAAGCCCTGGCGGGGTACTGCAAGCATATCACCGTTACCATCAATCCCGGCAACTCCATCACCGTCACCGACGATGGCCGGGGTATCCCCGTGGATATCCAGGCGCAGACCGGCCGGCCGGCGCTGGAAGTTGTTTACACCGTGCTCCATGCCGGCGGTAAATTCGGCGGCGGCGGATACAAGGTATCCGGCGGACTGCACGGCGTTGGCGCAAGCGTGGTCAACGCCCTGTCCCAATGGCTGCGGGTACGGGTGCATAAAAACGGGAATATTTACGAAATGAAATTCGCCCGAGGCGCCATTACCCAGGAAATGCGCATCGTCGGCTCCACCGACCATACGGGAACCGAAGTTACTTTCCAGCCCGACCCGGAGATGTTCGATACCCTGGAATATGATTACGAAGTGCTCCACGAGCGGATGCGGGAGGAAGCTTTCCTCAATGCAGGACTGAGCATCGCCATCGCCGACCAGCGGGGGGAGGAGACCATCTCCGATACCATGTGCTTCGAGGGAGGCATCCGGGAATTCGTCACCTGGTCCAACCGGAACAAGACCCCCATCCACGAGGATGTGGTCTATATCTCCGGCAACAAGGGGGATGCTTCCGCCGAAATCGCATTCCAGTATAACGATGGCTATAACGAATTCATGATGTCTTTCGCCAATGACGTGCGCACCCCCGAGGGCGGTATGCACGAGACGGGATTCAAGACCGCCCTGACCCGGGCGCTGAATGCCTACGGCGAGAAGAACGGCATCATCAAGGGCGGGGACAAGGTATCCGGCGAAGACTGCCGGGAGGGTATCACCGCCATCATCTCCGTCAAGCTCACCGATGCCCAGTTCGAGGGACAGACCAAGGCGAAATTGGGCAACGCCTATATCCGGGCGCTGGTAGACCAACTGGTATCC
>CAZTYB010000187.1:0-1272 GCA_964617595.1 uncultured Oscillospiraceae bacterium
TGTTGTGCTATTAATAAAGTAGACACTATAGGGGTAATTGTAGACTTTGTAGTATAATATGTATACACACCTCCTAGGAGGTGATGGCACATCTAATAAAAAAGGGGGACATCATGAACAAATATACTTTAGAAGAACGTTTAGAAATCGGAAGACAAATATACTCTCATCAATTAACAGTAAATGAAGCTGCTGTCAAATATGATATTAATCATTATACCGCTAGAGACTATATGAGATATTATAGAGATAAAAATAATCTTCCTGCAATGAATAGCTTATGTGTTAAATCTCAAGTTACTGCTTCTACTGAACATAAGCCAAAGAAATATGTTGTTAAATATGACGATTTAGAAAGCTTATCAAAGGAAGAATTAATTGATGAAGTAATTAAAGCTAGAGTTGAGGCTGAACGAACAAAAAAAGGATACAAAGTGAAAGGAGATGGTCAGGAAAAGGAATTCATCAATTTAAACAACACGAATTTGAAATAATCTATTATTTATCAAAAGATTATCCAGTTCAAAAACTCTGTAAAATTATGAGTGTTAACAGATCAAGTTTTTATAAATGGAGGGATAGATTGAACAAACCATCAGATAAAATGATTAAAAGAGCATCTGATATTGAATTATTTAAGCAGTATCACGATAAGTATCCAACACATGGATATAGATGGCTTAACGCGAAAATCAAGTTAGATTTAGGTGTTATTTACTCGGATAACTACGCTCAACGTTGTTGTAAATATGCTGGAATCAGAAGCGTATCTAAAAGATGTAAATATACTAAACCTGGACAAAAGAATAAAATATTTGCAAATTTATTGTTAGCTGATTTAGCTGTTACAAGACCATTTAAAGTCGTAGTATCAGATATGACAGCATTTTGGTGTAATAAAGTTTATTATGAATTAACATTATATATGGATCTTTTTAATAATGAAATAGTAGCATACGCAATATCATCTAAGCGAGGTGATAATCAAACATATTATGATGGATTAAAAGAACTTATAGAAAAGAAAAAAGAATATACAAACCTTAATTTGATTTTACACACCGATCAAGGTTCTGTATACTCTTCTTCTGGCTACAATGAGCTATTACCATTATATAATATTACTCACTCTATGTCTAGAGCAGGAACTCCAACTGATAATGGTGCAATGGAAGCTATTAATGGGTGGTTAAAGGAAGAATTATTTAATGATTTTAAAATTAAAGAATCGGACGAGCCGACTCTAGTAGTTGAAAAATATATTAAGTTTTT
>CAZTYB010000188.1:0-1217 GCA_964617595.1 uncultured Oscillospiraceae bacterium
CTACGAATGGCTGTATGAGCGGTTGGAGCCGTACTATTGCACGACAACGGCAGACCCGGCGCGGATCCGGTGCTGCTGATCAAAATTGTGCTTACATTTTTTCCCTCAACGCGCCCAAACCTCGGTTTTTGCCCAACAAACCCCGGGGTTCTTTGACAGTCTGAAAACCGCAGGTGAGGGTATCACCTGCGGTTTTAAACTGCTTAACCAAAGCTAACCGGTGGCGCTGCCCTTGCGCATCAGGATAATTTTACGACAATGATCCCATCAATGGTTTGAATGGAGCCCTCTGCCGGATAGCACGGCATCTGTTGGAATTCCTCGGTGCTGCGAAGCTCCTCGCAGGTTTCATCGCCGACAAGACGGTAGTCGGTTCCTAAAAAATAGGAAAGGAAGTCACGTCTTGTGTAAATATTAAGTGCCTCGTCGCCAACTAAAACGCCGGTCATATAAGTCTGCGGAACATGACTATCCATAGAGGCGGTCCCAATGAAGGCAATCCTGCTATCCTTAGTATATCCTTCCTGAAGCTCGACTTTTGCCGTCAGCTTTACAAAGTAGGCATATGTATTTTCGTATGTCATATCCATACTGAAATATGCACGGTTCGTAATCAGCACGAACTCGTATCCGCAAGCAAATTGCAACGCCAAGAGGAATACCGTGGCAAATACAACGACCTTCTTGCGCATTTTTGTAATTGCGCCGGAACGGTTACGGAAAGCTAAGCGGTCGACCGCAATCGCAGGAAGGATCAAGGGAACGACCATGGAGTAGCGCATAACCAAGTGAACCGTCTCAGCCTCGGCCATCAAAAAAACCGAATTAGCAGCTAACGGCAGCAGTAAAACAAGAACCGCCAGAAAAGCCATCATAATGCCTTGCCGGTATAACTTTTGGCGAAAAACAGCGACAAGGATCATACAGCCAATGGACAGACAGCACAATACCACCAAGACTGGGAAAAAACGGTGGAAAATATTCGTATTCCCGTAAAAAACGAAAAACTTGTAGTAAGCCATGCAGATGCGTTTTATCATCGTTGCAAAGGTAAGCTGTCCCATCGAACTGATGCCCTGATATGATACCAATTCCGTACCGGTATACCATAGGCATAGCTTGAGGATTAGCATATAAAGTGCCATTCCCAACGCCAAGCAAGCAACATATTTCAGCGCGGTCAGGAGGAATTTCTTCCAGTTTCCCTCGAAACGGTT
>CAZTYB010000189.1:0-1185 GCA_964617595.1 uncultured Oscillospiraceae bacterium
AAAAAATGAAAAAGTATATTGCTATCGTGCTGGCCGCTGTTATGCTGCTGGCTTTTGGTGCTGGATGCGAAGTGGTATCAGATAACGGAGCTAAGGCTGACGTTAAAACCACAATCGATAACGCTAATAAAATTCAGAATAACCAACCTACCCCTACGGATATCGACTATTCACTGGAGCGCTATAACCTGATTCGGCGAGCTTATTGGGTTAACGGTCAGCGTGAAAAGGCTATGTCTGTTACATGCCCTCTGGATAAGCCTCTCGGATATATTGTGCTGTTCACAGATAACGGGGCGGTTGTAAATAAGTTTGTTGTTGACGGCAAAGTTTCTAGTCTGAATAGCTTTTTGACTCCTGATAGCGAATATTATGAACAGATGGATGGTACTGAAGGATTTACTTACAGCCATAATGAGTGGCTTGCCGATGTCGACGGTTCTTATGGTTCGAATGACAACGGCATTTTCTTCTTCACTCCCGATGGTAAGTATGTCGAATGGACCGGTACATATCTTTATTCTGATATTCCGTTCGAGATTGAAGACCCTGTTGTAAAGATTGGAGAGTAAAAATGAAACACATTGTTTGGATTCTGATTTTGGCTCTGGTAGTTGTCGGTTGCGTTGGCTTCGGACTTATTAAACACTATCTCGGCAACAAAATTGAGTTTGCTCACAGCAAGATCGATGAGGCTACCAGTTATGAAGTGAAAAAAGAAGTAGAAGACACCTGTCGTGCCATGATTTCCTCTTATGAAGCTGATCGTGCGACTTATATTCAGTACAAGGACAGCACTAATTCGGAGCAGAAATCTTGGGCAGACCAGGCTAAGATGCGTGCTAATCGTACGGCATCCAATTATAACAATTATATTCTGAAGAACTCGTTTGTCTGGAAGGGCAACGTTCCTGATGATATTCGAAGCTCTTTGGATGTTTTGGAGTAAGAAAGGAGTAACTCATGGCTGAAACTAAGGTTGAATGCGGAACTTGTGTACATAGAGAGGTATGCAGTCTCAAGACGGAGTTTGAGTATGTCCAAGAATGTGTGGACAGAGTTTCGATCAATCTGACCGATGCTGCAAACGGTCATATGCGGACGAAATTTTTGAAAGATATTTCGTACATCGAGCCAATTAGACTGCGTTGCATCCATTATGTTGCAGACAAGAGTTTGCAGCCG
>CAZTYB010000190.1:0-1183 GCA_964617595.1 uncultured Oscillospiraceae bacterium
AAATTGTTCAATTGTCAATGATGGGTGACACTTTTATCAAAAAACAAAAATGGTACTCCAAATTTTATCTTGTCAAGGTGGAACGGTGGAGATTTTCGTCAGAAAATACTACCGTCTACCTTGATAATGTTCTTAGTGATATAATGTTTGCCCGGCACAAGCATTTTTTTGCTTTGTGCCTAATTAATTATATCACGCCTAAATAGCGATCAAGCATTTCGTTTGGCGCAAGAAAGCACAAACATATTTTGGGTATGTTGTTAGACTTTTCATTGTATTTTGCAAGCTGTTTTCTGCCGTCGGCAAGGTTGTACATCTTCATCTTCCTGTAAAACCGTTGTTCATCGGTTCTGTGCTGTCGTTCCACTTTGCCGTTATGTCTTGGTGTTGCAACTCTTATTCTGTGATACTTTATTCCGCATTTTTCAAGCGTTTCCTCAAACAACGACGGTTTACCGTCATTACTCACCAATGCTCTTGTAAACTCTGTCCCGTTGTCCGTTTGAATTTCTCGTATGGGAAACGGACAGTGCAATATTAGTTTCTTCAAAAAATCTGTCGAGCTAAATGTGCTGTGTTCCTCATACATTTCTCTGAATGTCCAGCGTGTGCACTCATCAACAGCGGTATACTGATAGTATTTTTGCCCGTTCACAACGCAGTAAGACGGCACGAATTTAACATCGACCTGAACCTTTTGTCCCGGATATTCTGCTCTTTGGTACGGCTGCGGCTTTTTCGCCTGTTTTTTCTTTATCTCCGGCTTAATCCATTTATTTACAACCCTTACTAAACTCGTATAACTACGTTTATATCCTTTTTGCCTTAATGCATCCCAAAGCATTATCATATCGTCTTTATGATAGCGATAAAGCCTTAATATCAATTCCTTTTCTTTCGGTGTATGTTCGTTTGGGTGGTGGTGTGGTCTATGGCTTCTGTCAAGTAAGCTTTTCCAACTCTTGCCGTCGTATTTTTTGCGCCATTCGTAGATTGCGTTTCTGCTTACTCTGTAATACTTGGAAGCTGCTGTTACTCCTGTTTTGTAACTTTTTTTAACTACCCGTTGACGAAAATGGGCATTTGATGTTAAAATATTCATTGGAAAATGCACTCCTTTGATAATGATTTGTTTGGTCACAAAACATTATATCATATTTGGAGTTCATTTTCCTTTTTATTT
>CAZTYB010000191.1:0-1166 GCA_964617595.1 uncultured Oscillospiraceae bacterium
TGCCCAACCTGCTCCCGCCCCAAGAGCCGGAGATTCACCTTGGGAAGTACGCATTGCTACGCCGGACATATCTGAAGCATCACCGCCCGGTGACCTTCACGAATCTGCTGACTTCGGGCAAGCTGAACCGGCATCTGTTGGAGATCCAGCAGACCGCCCAGAATCGGATGGAGCAGATTATCGCACAGATGGCGAAAGCCCAGGGCGTGACGGAGGAATTGAAAGCGGACGATCCCATGAGATGGACGGGACTGATGAACAATATCCGGCACTCGGCGGAGGAAATGGTTCTGGCGGAGCTGATCAACGCATAGAAAACGAACTTCCTCCATTTCTGGAGGAACGGTTCATCACAGCCATTCTTGAAAACCGGGACGATGATCTGAAATCTCCCAAAGCGGAAATTCAGAACTTTCTCCGGGAACACGACGAACAGAATAAACGGGCCGAGTATCTGAAATCTGTCTATCCTGACCGATTTACAGAGCTGATCGTGGACGGAACACGCATCGGATACAAGGCAACAGACGACGGACTTCTGATGTGGGAGGGCGCATACCTTTCCCGCACCAGGGAGTCCGTTTTTTCGTGGGGCGTTGTTGCCGAGCTGACAGGAAACATCATCGAGCAAAACACTTACTTTTTCAATACGAAAATCAAGGCCCCGCCCAGCTATGACGCACAGCAAATCTCGTTTATGGACAACGGCTATCTTGCCCCGGAGCCGGAGGAACAGGCTACATTTTTCTCCCAGCCGGAACTGCCCCAGCAGGTCATAGACGAAGCCCTGTGCATCGGCGCCAATGACGAAAATAGCCGTCTTATCATCTGCGCCTACTTTATGAAAGACCACACAACCGAGGAAAATGCGGCCTTTTTGCAAAAGCACTACGGCACCAACGGCGCAGGTTTTTATATCAACGACCGGGAGTATGCCCTGTGGTATGACCCGGAGGGGATTCGAATATCCACTGGGCGCACCGTTCAGACACGGTATGCCACCCGGCTTTCCTGGGAGCAGGCGGCAAAGCGCATCCGGGAACTGCTGGATTTGGGGCGGTATATGCCCCAGAGCGAGCTTGACCGGGTGGTAGAATACGAAAACAAGACATTGGCAGAAAGCCTTGCTCTTACGGCCAGAGATTTTTCGGAAGAAGCTATTTCTG
>CAZTYB010000192.1:0-1160 GCA_964617595.1 uncultured Oscillospiraceae bacterium
TTTTTGGCTCTCTGTCAATGGTTGCGGCAGAAATAAAATGCCTTCCCTTTGGCGGAGAGCAAGAGGGGCATCAGTGATGCCGCCCCTTACGGTGTGCAACGGGCCGATTTGTTGCACCGCACCGTCGTAGGGCGGGGATACATCCCCACCGAAATGTTCGATGACCATCCTGCTACTGCTATATATCGCCGCCCTGCTACCGCTTACGTCATGTAGGGCGGGGGCCATGCCCCCGCCGACTATGTCCGTCGCTTGAGTCGCTACCACCATGCACCGCAGAAAAGTCTATGTCATTTCCAGCGGAGTTGAGAGATCTGCGCAATTCCGGGACATTTCAAGTCAAATGGGTGCGAAGATCCCTTCACTCGCTACGCTCGGTCGGGATGACAGCATTGTTTGTGGCGGTGAAATTGCAGGAAGTGTTGGCTATCCTGCTAAAAAATCCTTGCATATCTGACGCTTCTTTGGTACAATGTTAGGACGACACCGAAGGAGAGAGAAAATGGCCAAGCTGTATTTCAAGTATGGTGCCATGGGTTCCAGTAAAACGGCCCAGGCCCTGATCACAAAATATAATTATGAGGAGAATGGCTTGTCCGTCTGGCTCATCAAGCCCAGCGCAGATACCCGGGACGGCGTGGATATCCTGCGCAGTCGTATCGGTCTGGAGGCGAAGGTGGAGGTCATTGGGCCACAGGTGGATGTATTCCAGCGCTTTTGCGACACCCAAAAGGGAAAATGCAGCGTGGTCATTGTGGACGAGTGCCAGTTCCTGGAAGAAACTCAGATCGATCAGCTTCGGGCCATCGTCAACGAGTGGGGGATCCCGGTGCTGTGCTTCGGCCTGCGAACGGACTTCCAGACCCGCCTGTTCCCCGGCTCCCGGCGGCTGATGGAGCTGGCGGATGTGATCGAGGAGATCAAGACCATGTGCGATTGCGGTGCCAAGGCCATCATCAACGCCCGTATCGATGGGGCAGGCCACATCGTCACCCAGGGTGCCCAGGTGGTGCTGGGCGGCAATGACAGCTACATTGCCATGTGTCATAAATGTTACATTACCGGTATCCGGGAGAAGAAGATCATCAAGCTCCACGGACACCGTTAAAACCATACATACGAAAAGGAGAATACAATTATGGAACTTTCTGAAATTTTGG
>CAZTYB010000193.1:0-1156 GCA_964617595.1 uncultured Oscillospiraceae bacterium
TACCCGGATTCGAACCGGGGACCTCATCCTTACCAAGGATGCGCTCTACCTGCTGAGCTATAACAGCATTTCGTGACAGCTTTCATATTGTAGCAGGGAAGCGGCGAAAAGTCAACAGTTTTTTTGCTTTTTTTCGAGTTCTTTTCCTTTGTGACTCTCCGCCGCGATAATTCCCCGCTTTTTCAAGCCGAACTTCTCTCAAAAGCAGACATTCACAAATGTCTATTTTTATTGAATAATCGTATTACGCCAGTCACAATAAGCACTCCCGTGCTCCCTGCGATTGCGACAGGAGAAAATGCACGTTACGTTTCACTCGGAAATTCGCGAACGATGGCGCGGCCTTCCACCAGATTGGCGGAAAGGAGCACTCCGTGGATGGCTATCTGGCGCTCCATGAGGTCGGTGAGGATCACCATATCCCCCTGGCACTGGATCTCCATCACGTTAGACATGGCAATATTCTCCGGCTTTATCTCGTTACGGTACACTGTTGAAAGACACATAACGATACTCCTTACTTCAGCGACGCCAAAACAGCGCTCAGGCGCAGATTGCCCTTTTCGAATTCGCTGACAGCGGCCAGAACCTGCCCGGCGGCGGTTTCGTTGCCCAGCTCACGCAGCTTGCCAGCCAGCGTTTCCAGTTCGCGGGCATGGGCGGCGTTGTGCTTGACCATATAGTCCATGAGCGCGAGCGTTTCGGTCATGGGGTCGCAGCCGCCGCAGGTGCCACAGTCGTGGGCGCAGTCGTGGCTGTGGGTGTGCTGTGCGCCGGATTCGTGCAGCGCGTCGTGGTTATGGCTGTGGCCATCGCCTTCGTGGTCGTGGATATGAGTGTGCTCATGAGTGTGCGTCACGCCGTCGTGGGTGTGTTCGTGGCTGTGGGAATGTTCGTGATGATAAAAAACCTGCATGGTATATCTCCTTTGCTTTGTTGCATTTATTATAGTTCCCAAATCGGGAAAAGTCAATGCCGCCGTTTTGGAAGAAACAGCAGCATTTGCAGGGCGGGATCCCCTGATCCAGCCGCAATGCGCAATCCTTTGGTGCCAGCAGCGGGTCGATGTAGGCATCGGCCCCTACAGAACGTTGCTAGAATCTGCCTGCACCGGGACGCCCGGAGGCATTCCACTACAGCCGCCTCATGGACGGTT
>CAZTYB010000194.1:0-1155 GCA_964617595.1 uncultured Oscillospiraceae bacterium
CCTCTGCCTCGAACTCATTAACCTCGCAAAATGAAGAAGGTCAGGTAAATTTTGTCTTAAATCAAATTTCTATTGTTTTTTCGTAGGGCGGGGGCTTGCTCCCGCCGATTTTTTTGAAATTTGCATTGAATAAAATCGTTATAATATACGGCTCGGATTTAAGAAAGCCTCCCTCCGAGAGGGAGGTGGATCGGCGAATGCCGAGACGGAAGGAGCCTGCGCAACTTTGGAGTTCGCAGAAAATAAAACCGCTATCGACGAAGTTTGCCTCACAGAAAGGCTCGCCCTCAGGGAGAGCTGTCAGCGTAGCTGACTGAGAGGGACATTCCGCTGTTACTTTCCCCACTAAATGCACCTAATTCTGCGGAGATTTAACGACTGCACCCACGGAGAGAGTGCTCGCAGAATTGTTATCATCGCACCACAAATTTTGCATCAATTAAATTCTTGTTGCTGTCTCATCGTAGGGCGGGGGCTTGCTCCCGCCGATTTTTGTTGAAGTTACTTCGATTTTGTGGCGGGCGACCACAGGTACGCCCCTACGGAGTTTGAGCGACGCACGAGCGAAAATCGTTTGCCCGAAAAACAACCGACGCATCGCAAATTTCACCGCTATTGTATGAACGACGGCTCACACAATGGAGGCAAATTAAGCCGAAATACCGACAATAGTAATAAAGTGCCGAACAACGCTGAGCACGACCGACACGCACCCAACCCGTAGGGGCGACCTGTGGTCGCCCGTGGTGGCTTTGAGGTCTGTGCTGAATTAAATTTCTATTGTTTTTTCGTAGGGCGGGGGCTTGCTCCCGCCGCTTTTAATTCAAACTAACATTGGCACAAATGAAAGAAAAGAGAAAATATAAATTTTAGTTTTATTTTGAACTCGGCGGGAGCAAGCCTGCGCCCTACGACGAGACAGCAACAGAACCTTGGTACAACTAAAAATTTATCGGCGTGATGTCAATTTTCTGCGCCCGCTCGTTTATGGGGGAACGGTCGCTTCACCTCCGCAGAAATCAGGCGCATTCCGTGGGAAATCTGCTCTCCAAAATCAAAAAACGACAGGCAAAGCCTGTCGTTTTTTGATTTCAACATCATTCTTCCCCAAGCAAAAATGCCCTCGCCGCACGGTATTCCTGCTCCGCAGTGGCG
>CAZTYB010000195.1:0-1140 GCA_964617595.1 uncultured Oscillospiraceae bacterium
GAGGGCTATGCCCGCATAGTGACAACCACCAGCTTCGCTGGTGGATGTGTTCATTGTTTTTCTGTCATTCGGTCGACCCCCCTTCTGCGCCCAGCTTTCGAAGAAGGGCGGGGATGTTGACCAGATAGACCGTCCCGCACATAACATGGGGGACCGTTCCAGCCCGGCAGCCCTGTCTCAAGAAGAACTGAGACAAACCAGTGATCCGGCTTGCAGCTGCAATTTTTTGGAAGGGTGCATAGTTCTGTTCGATCATCGTTTATACTCCTCTCATATAGCTTGTTGACATTCGCCGCTGCGTGTGCTATGCTGGAGAAAACAAGCGGAGCGGCATCTAAGTAGCGGCAAGTTCGCTTTGCTTGCTGCGCCCTCAGTATAGCTCGATTGGCGCATAAAATCAAGCGCTTCGCATTTAAAGAGATGCAAAACAACAGAAACGAAATTTTCGGGTGGAGGAGAATAGCGATGGCAAGAAAAGCGCAACCGGCAGTTGTCACAGAAAACGGGGTATTCCCATCTCGTTTGCGGGAGGTTATGTGCGAAAAAAGGGTTAGTCAAAAGGCGCTTGCCGAAGCAATAGGGAAGCGCCCGCAAACTGTAAGCTTGTATGCGGCTGGGCAGAGTTTGCCTGATGTGGAGGGGTTGCGCCTTATATCGCAGTTTCTGAATGTGTCGGCTGATTGGCTGATTGGTTGCCCCAATAGCACAAAAGCGATAAGTGCAGACATTGCAGTAACAGCGAAAACAACCGGACTTTCTGAAAAATCTATCGGCATTTTGGCTGAAAATCAGTGTATGCGAGAATGCAATTATTTCATAGAAAACGGACATTTGGAGAAAATGCTTGAGTGTATCCACAATTACGAATTAAGCATGCTTTATTTGTGCGACAAAAAGCAAAAGGAAAAAACATCGACAGAGGAAGCGCGAACTATAAATTTTCCCAGCATTGACACTGACGATATGGTGCGGCGAGGATTTAAGGCGGATTTGGTGGAATGTGCTTTAAAAATAACTCAGTCAATCGATGATGAATGTCAACAAGCTTTCGGTTTAACTTCGCCGAATAAAGAGGGGGCAAACGCAAATGCCGTCGATCCGAAAGAAAGAAAATAAAGCCGGTCAAGTTTTCTATGAAAT
>CAZTYB010000196.1:0-1111 GCA_964617595.1 uncultured Oscillospiraceae bacterium
CCAAATCCTTCTTCGGCTGCGTGCTCATCGCCGCCGGAACGCTGCTGATGGTTCTGTAAAATCGAGACCGTCCGGACGAAAAATGTCCGGGCGGTTTTTGCATAGAGGGTAGATTTTCACATGATTTTCTGATATAGTTAAATTAGAAAGATCAAGAGAGAAAATCGGAATTTGATAAAGGAGTGTGATTGCATGAAGAAGAGAGATATATTTGTGATATGTGCCGTATTAGTAGTTTTAGCTGTTGGAACAGTCCTTGCGCTGATTGGCAATAAAGGAAATGTATCCAATGTCAATCGTGTTATTGGCAATTCTGCACTCTACGATGATAATCTTATCTATGAGGCTTGCAGAGTGGTCGAAAAGAAGTTTGCTGAGGAATTTGAGGGTTGTACCTTAACTGAACTTCGATATGACGCAGAGATTGAAAATAGATTTTCAGACGAAATTTCAAGGTATGCAGTGGAAAAGAATCAAGAACTTATCGTTCTGATATCTACATTTGACACCAATGAAAAAAGTAGAGACAGTGGTTTCAATCCAAACGATACCTATACCAACTGGCAATGGCATTTGGTGAGAACAGCAGACACGAAAAGCTGGGAAATCGTCGGATGGGGTTACTAGGTCAATGATTTCTGATAATTATGTGTGATTTTCAACTAACTAAAGGAGTATGATCCCATGAAAAAGTTGATTTTTGGATGTACCCTTGTGTTGCTAGGTGCAATTTGCGGAACCGGCTGGCTTGTTGCAGAGACAATCCTTGTTGAGCCTGGTGCGTTGTCTTCGGCATTGAATATGTTTCCGATTGTTGGGTTTGGAAGCCCTGACGGATATATCGTTATTTCGTTTTATATTATTGCCATCGTTGGAACAGTTGTTGCAATAAAGGCATTGAAAGAGAAAAATTGAACACTTGAACTATATTGGCACCACATTGACCTTGAGGCAGTGGCCATGGAAGAAAGTGAATTGTCGCAGTATCACAAGGATACCTCCCAAAAACAGACCGCCGACGAGCCGCAATGGTCGAAACGTCGGCGGGCTTTTCTGCTCCGGAGCATATCAAATGCTCCGGGGGCATAGTTTTTTGGGAGGTGAGGATCAT
>CAZTYB010000197.1:0-1105 GCA_964617595.1 uncultured Oscillospiraceae bacterium
GGACTGTACTTCAATGACAGTACGAAAGATTATGTCGGTCTGTTCGGGGCTATTGAAGAGACCACGGTGCAGAAAGTCGGCGTTATTGACTCCTACCTGTTGGGCAACATGCGTGTCGGCGGTATCGCCGGTTACAGCACGGGTACGATTGAGTACTGTTACAATACCGGTTATATCGCAGGGGGAAACTGCGTCGGTGGTGTGGCAGGACAATCGGATGGTACTGTTAGAGACTGTTACAACAGCGGCTCGGTTACCGGTACCGGCTATGTCGGCGGTGTGGCAGGATTAAGTACAAATTGGCTTGGCTACTGTTATAACGTTGGCAAGGTTACCGGCACCGGCGAAAGTGCTTATGTCGGCAGCATCGTGGGCGGCAATAACCAGACTGTCACACACTGCTACTATTTGGCAGACACGGCGGAAAACGCTATCGGTAATAGTAACAATGCAAACGAAACGAATGTTGAAAGCAAGACCCAAAGCGAATTCAAGAACGGTTCGGTTGCATGGCTCCTGAACAGGGAAAAATCGAACGGCGTTTGGAAACAGACGCTTGGCCCTGACACCTACCCGAACTTTACGGGCTTGTCGGTATGGTACGACACGGATGCTCAGAAGTACGTCAACGAGCTGATCATAGTGGACATTTCCTGGACTTCCATGGAATTTACCTACAAAGACGGGGAATACGATCCCGAAACGCACACCTACGAGACGGGCACATGGAGCACCGAAGGCGGCGGCACGGTTACGGTTAAAAATGTCGGCAGTCACACGATAACGGCAGGTTTCACCTACACAACATCCCGCACAGACATCCAAGGAACCCTCACGCCGGAAAGCTTTGACGTGGCGCCGGGAGCCGAAAGCACAACAACCTTGACCCTCTCGGGCAGACCTAACGGAAATCTTAGCAATGAACAACTGGGTAATATCACAGTAAGTATTACGAAAAAACAAAGCGAGTAGAGAATTGCGACCGGAAGGATTGTGGACCGAACGGTATCAAAACACCATCGGAAGAGCAAGGTGGAAACCAATTCTAAAAAAGGCCCCTTTGTGTAAAGGGGGCTGGCGCCGCAGGCGACTGGGGGATTGCTTT
>CAZTYB010000198.1:0-1091 GCA_964617595.1 uncultured Oscillospiraceae bacterium
CTCGACAAACTGAGATTTGAAATCTAGCAAATAAACCTTTTATGTGAATTTCTTACATTATTTTGATTAACCATTGCATATTGCAAAGTCGTATCAATCTTTCTGTGCCCTAATAATACTTGTACCTGTTCTATTGGCATTCCTTTATCTATTGCTTTAGTTGCCATTGTTCTTCTGAATTTATGTGGATGAACTTTCTTTATATTTGTTTTCTTACCTAATTCCCTTAGTCTAATCTCAATCCCACTTATTTTTAATCTATCATAAGGTTTTAACAAACTAACAAATAATGCAGAACAATTGTCTGTTCTTGTATTTAGATAATTTTGTAAATGAATTTTAGTTCTTGCATCAAAGTAGACCTCTCTTTCTTTTCCACCTTTTCCTAAAACTACACAAGAGCGTTCCTGCATATTAACATCTACTTTATCAAGATTTACAAGTTCTCCAACTCTAACTCCTGTAGAAGAAAGAAAATCTATCATTGCCAGATCTCTTATTTCAGTACAAGCATCTCTCATTTCTTCTAATTCTTCATCTGTATATGTTTCTTTTACTGTTTGAGTAGCTTTTACTTTGTGTATTCTTCTTACAGGACTTTTTACTATGTAGTCTTCATCCTCTAGCCAAGCAAAAAAACTTGATAAAATTCTTCTAACATTATCTATTGTTACTTTGCTACAATTATTTTTAGATTGATATTCTGATAAATAATTTCTTAAATCTTCTGTTTCAATACAGTTAACCTTCTTATTTATCTTTTCAATCATATTGTTTATTGTAGTTTCATAATAGTTTAATGTTCTTTCTGAGCATCCTTCTATTCTTTTTGCTGAAATAAATAATTTTGCATAATCTGTTGTATCCTCATTTAATTCATCTTTTATACTTGTAACTTCAATGTTAAAGAATGTGTATAATAATACTTCTTTTAATTTTTCCTTTTGTTCATTATTTAAAATACTTGCCATCTTTTGTTCAATTTCTTTAATTACTTTTTCTTTCATTATAATACACTCCTTCTAAGTATATTATAACATCTTCCTATCCAAAGTATTTTTCCATCAAACTTTCATATAATTCTTGCATTT
>CAZTYB010000199.1:0-1066 GCA_964617595.1 uncultured Oscillospiraceae bacterium
GTTACATTCATATAATAAGAAGCATCAAAACCAATTAATCTATAATCAAAAGATTCGTCATAATAAAGACTGCCATCATATGAAGCCATATAGGAACAACATAATTTAAACCAACAATCTTCAGTACCAAATAAAGAAACTACTTCCGCAAATTGTTGTAATGTAGCTGTATCTAAATCATTAATAAAATAACATAAAACCTCATATAAAGTCATACCTGTTAATTCTTGCAAACTTAAATTTGTATTTTTATAAGAAATACTATTACTTTTTAAAATTTTACATATATCATCTGATAAACTAATATATTCTGATTTAGAAATACCGATTTCTGTTGTTCCAATTAATGTTATTTGAGGAATTATTTCATCAAACCTAATTTCATTAAATGAACGTTCTTCATTAAATAAATTAGTAAAATTAATAGTTCCATTTGAAGCACTTATTGTTAAATCAACTTCAGTTAAAGAATTAATATCATTACCAATTTTTGCTTTTGCACTAGTAATTTTAAAAGAATCTATTTGTTTATAACAATCTATAGTACATGAAGCAGTAATTTTCGGATTAGAAACAGATTTTGCCGTTAATATTAATTGATGTGAAAATGGTTTAATATATTCAATATAACATTTTAATGAATCTTCAGAAACGTTTATCTTAACATAATTAGAAACAGACGCACTATAAGAATCAGCCCATTTTAATTGCCAATCTAAAGTTTTATTAACTGCTTCATTAGGACCAACTGTTGCAATAACAACAATTTTTTCTACATCATCGTCGGTTTCAATCATGCGTTGACTTGATAATTTTATAATGTCATTAGAATAATTATGCACTATCAATTTATCATTTTCTCCAAAACTTGAATTACTTTCAGATAAATTAATAAAAAATATAACAATAAAAATAATACTTGCAACACACACTAAACTTAATAATATACTAAATAATTTTATTCGCAATTTTTTACTCATATAATTAACTCCTTTTCTTTCTTTTTCTTATCAAAATATCACGCTCCTAAATTAGAAATATCTTTGAAAAGACTACTTATTTTTTG
>CAZTYB010000200.1:0-1060 GCA_964617595.1 uncultured Oscillospiraceae bacterium
CGCTTGCCTTTGCTATGAAATTGCCGATAGAGGAAGATGCCGCCGGAGAAATGACCGAATACTTCCGCACAACACAAAAACAGTTGCATCACGCAGAAAAAGGGTGTTACGCCAACCAACAATACCACGCAGCCGAAAATGACACCTATGAGGTTCGTCCACATATCACTCATCCGGTTCATGGGGTAGCGGTCGGGGTAGTTGGATTTTGCCATGAGGTTGTACATGGTATGAAAACCGCCGGGAAAATGCCATTCTTCCATGACATGAAACGGAAGGAGTGCGGTTGCGGCCGCAAACAACTTCTGCTGCAATCCCCACACTTGCCAATTACAAACCATAACGCCGACAACGATACCGCTGACCAATATAATCAGGTATATCCACAGGTCGAGCCAAAGTTTTCCTATCTTCTTCATAATGTACTCCTTGTTTCGCTACAAGTTTTATGTTCTTTGTAGCACTTGTTCTCAAACTATTGTATCACAAATTCCGTTCTGATACAATAGTATCGGAAAAATACTTTGTAAAGGAGCAATTTTCATGGAAACGATCATGCAAGGTTGGCTGTCTGTTTGGCTGTATGTCATGGCGGCAATCGGAATTGTACTGGGGATCCGCATTTGGAAAAAACGCAATGAGTGGGATAAGCTCAATATTCTCTGTGCTTTGGCGATCATTGTGTTGATCCTTCATGTGCTGGAAGAATGGGTGCTGCCGGGAGGACTGCACTATTCCTACAACATCGCCCACGGTTCCACGCTGCTCAGCCGTTATCCCATGAATCGGCTGACGGATATGATCACCAATTTCGGTGCAGTGGTTCTTGGCTGTATCGTGCTGAAAGTGTGGGGATTCCGCAAATCGGCGGCAATCGCCGTTATGATGTTCTCCGCTTTTGAAGTTGGAATGCATATTGCCATCGGCATTCAGGACATGGGCATCTTCGGTGCGTATGGTATGAACACACTGTATTCTCCGGGACTGATTACCTCTCTGTTCGGATTTTTGCCTGTATTTGTCGGGCTTGCGTATGAGCTGTTCAAAAAGAAAGAAAACC
>CAZTYB010000201.1:0-1032 GCA_964617595.1 uncultured Oscillospiraceae bacterium
ACTACCGCCGATTTTTCGACGGCGAAGCACTGCCGCCGATAGACCTCGTCTACGTTCCCTCAACGCAAGAAACGAATGCCGATGGCGATTAAAATTTTCGCTGCACTAAATAGCTGTTGCCCCTAATAAAGTTTTCGCCAAGCCTTTTTCAAAAGGCTTGCGAGGTGTGGGCGAGTAGCCCACAAAACGCCGTTTTCTTTTTGTTAACTTTTTCTTTTGCGGCTTCTTATGCAAAAGAAAAAGTGGCTAAAGAGTCTTAGTGGCAATATCACTATTGCTTTCCCCCGAAATGCACCTAATTCTGCGGAGATTTAGCGACTGCACCCACGGAGCGAGCGGGCGCAGAAAATTGACAACCGTACTCTGCTTTTTTAATCGAACTTTACCGCTATTGCCATGCACCCGATCCACCACCCAACCCGTAGGGGCGACCTGCGGTCGCCCGCTCCGAATTGAAACTAACTTTTTCGAAAAACACCGCACGAATTTTCACAAAAGATGCGTGGCACTAATTTTCTGCGAGCACTCGCTCACGGGGGAACGCTCGCTGCATCTCCGTAGAAATTAGGTGAATTTCGAGGGGAAGGCGATGGGGGTTAGACACGGAAACTTCTTTAACGCTTTTCTCTTTGGCACAACGGGCGCATTCCGCCTTGTCTGCCTTACGGCAGCCATTTGCTACGCAAAATCGGCGGCAGAAAAAGCTTTGCAAAAAGAAAACGGCGATTTGCGCTCACGCTGCGCAGGCGCAAGCCTTTTGAACCGTCGGTTTTGCGTTAGCAAATGACCGTCGTAAGACGGGCAAGACGAGGGCTTGGCGAAAACTTTTAATCATGCGGCTATGCCGCAGGCGGCAGCCGGTTAGTGCGTCAAAATCCATGAAAAAAGCACGCATTTCTGCGTGCTTTTAGGTTTTATCTCGCTTTACGGAGCTTTTGGGCAAAGCCCTTTCAACTCTTAGGGGAGATTATTTCTTTGTTTCGTCGAGGTAGATGACGACCTTACGGTTAGATTCCGAGCCGATGGAGTTAG
>CAZTYB010000202.1:0-1018 GCA_964617595.1 uncultured Oscillospiraceae bacterium
CCCTTGCCGTCTACGGCGCAGCCGGTGAGATAGAAGGAGTTGGTAACGGTTCCCTTGTTATTCCGGCCTACGATACCGCCGATGCGGTAAGAACTGGTCTGATTTTCGTCGGGAGCAATGGTGCCAATGTTGTGGGAGTTGGCCACCGTGCCGCTATAATTCTCGCCTACGATGCCGCCCATGCAGCTGGCGCCGCCATAAGTACCCTTGCCCGTCAGCGTACCGACGTTATAGCAGTCGGTGACTTTCGCATTCTTCAAATAGCCCACAATGCCGCCCAGGTTGCCGGAACCGGAAACGGTGCCGCCGTTGGCGCACTTGCTGATGACCACACTGCCGGTTTCCACCGTGCCGACAATGCCGCCCAGCTTGCTGGAATACCGGGTCAGAACGCCCACGGCACCGGTGTTGGTGCAACCAGTGATATTTGCGCTGGCGGTACCGGCGATGCCGCCGATTTCGCTGCCGTTGCCGTCGATCAGGGCCGTGTTGACGCAGTCGGCAATGGCGCAGCGGCTGTCACCAACGATACCGCCGGTGGTATGCTTGCCGGTAACGACCGCATTGTTGGTGCAGCCGGTGACGGAACCGCTGTTGGATGTCATACCGGCAATGCCGCCGACACGCATACTGTCAGAAGTAACGGTGCCGTTGTTGACACAATCGGAAATAATCGTGCCGTTACCAACGATACCACCTGCATTGCCGCCTGCGGCCGTGCCGGTGTTGTCGATGGTGCCGGTATTGGTACACTTGGAGATGGTACCCAGCGCAGAACCGGCAATGCCGCCCACGTCGCTGTTGGCTGCACTGACGAACGTATCCACATTGTGGCAGTTCTCAATCGTTGCGTAGCTGGCGTAACCCACAATGGCACCCACATAAGCATAGCCATGGATCCAGGAGCCGGAAACGGTCACATTCCGCACAACTGCGCCGGTGGTGGTATATCCAAAGAGTCCTGCATAGTTATATGCGCTGGAAGTGCCGGACTTGTTGACATACAGGCCGGTGATGG
>CAZTYB010000203.1:0-1004 GCA_964617595.1 uncultured Oscillospiraceae bacterium
AGCAAGCGAAGGATTTGAAGATAGTTGGAAAATTAGAAAAATGGAAATTTCAAATGGCACCTCAAAAGTTGTATTTGAAGTTGTTTATGCAGATGGAATTAGTGTTAAATTAGTTTCCGGAGAACTTGCATCAGGATTATTTGAAAATGATTTAATTTTATATTGGCAAAATGTATAAAAATTAAATTTGAAAATAATAAACAAAAAATAATCAAAAATAATTAGGCAAATAAGAAAAATAATAAAAACAATTAAAATAAAATAATAAAAATAATAGAAAAATATAAATAATTAAAAAATAATTGGATAAATAATAAAAAATACTTAAAAATAGCGGTTTTTAAAAAATAAAATAGGATTTTCCTATTTTATTTTTTGTTTAATTTAATTTTTATTTTATATTATTTTTTATTAATTTTTTTACTTTTTATTGGTATTGCATTAGTTCTTAAATTAATACAATCAATATTTTTTAAATTAATTTTTATCAATATTTTTGTTATTTGTTTTAAATTTGCCCACCTGTTTTTCAACCAGATACACTCGCTTTGCTCGGTATGACACACCGCTTTGTCACATCGAAATTTTGTATGACAAAATTGAGTATGTCTGGCTTATGATTTGGTATCACACATTTTATTTGCCGTATTAAACTTTCAGCCAGATACACAACAGTTGACGTGCTTCGCAAGGTCAACCGTTGGTATGATATATGGTGAGATTTTGATTGGCCATATCATCCGTCAGTCTTACGACTGCCACCTTCCTACTAAGGAAGGCTTACGCAAGTCAGTTGCACAACCAACAATAAACACGCACGCTATTCAGCCAGATACACAACATTTTGCTATTCGCAAAATATTGGTATGACATAAAAAATAAACTTTACCGCTAAAAAGGGGGCGGTCGTCAAGTTGGTGTAAGGACTTGACGGCGCCCCGTTACATAAAAATTTACAACTAGTAAAAACCTTATTCTTTTATTCCTTTTTGGCGCAAAGATTT
>CAZTYB010000204.1:0-1002 GCA_964617595.1 uncultured Oscillospiraceae bacterium
TTTTATACACCTGCGAGAAAGCTCCTGATAAAATTTTTGTGCGTGAAAAATCCGAATTTCATGTTAAGTTTAAAGAGCTGTAATTCCGTTAATAGGTGTATTAGCGCAAAATATTCCTATTTTTGTTTCATAGCAATATGGGAAATTCAAGGTTTCGATATCTGTTTCAGGAAGGAATACATATATAGTATCTAATGAAGAAAAATTAACTTCATTTTTTGGTTTTTTAGGGCGAGCGAAATAAAAATTGTTTAAAGTTAAATTGTTGTTGTATGCCCAATATGCAAGAGCATAATTCAAATTCAGCATGTACATATCAAAATTATGATATACATGTTTAAAACCGCTATCATTGTCGATATTTATAAATTCTTCAGGAACAGGACTTTTGTATTCATTGTAGTTATTTATATTTCCTCTTCTTATAATTAAAATTTTTTTCAAATCAAAAAACTGTAAAAACAAACATATTGATAGAAGCAAACCAATAACAAAATTTTTATTTTTAATTTTAAATTTTAACACAGTAAAAAAGCAAAAAAGGAGCAAGGCGTATATAGCACACCAAGAAAAACGACCGCAAGATCTAAATATTCCCGTGTATTCTTTAACAAGCCAATTAGAATTAAAATCAATTATTTCAGTTTCTCCGTAAGTAACAACAGGAAGGACTGCAAGCGCAATTGATAGAAAAAAGACGAATAAAAAAACAATAAGCTCATTTTTATATAAAATTTTATATTTAAACTTTTGAATAAGTAAAATCAACAAAGCAAAGAAAATAAGAACAAAAAAACCCAAACCCAAATAGGCAAATCCTTCATATTGGTTATAATCAAAAGATGGCATTTCTTGAAAAAAAGATGAAGCCCAACGCGGATTAAAAAACGAGTTCAAATTCATACTAAAAAGAGGTCTATGATAATGTTTATATTGAGTAAAAGAGGAAAATCCACCAAAAATAAAGAAAGAAAATAAAGCACCAAATAAATAAGAAACAAT
>CAZTYB010000205.1:0-1001 GCA_964617595.1 uncultured Oscillospiraceae bacterium
CGTCGTGCAGGCATATCGCGACCATGCGCAAAAAGTTTTGGCATAACCATTGCCGCAGGCGGTGCATTTTCCGCTTGCGGCAATCATTATTGAGATAAGTAGAGCAAAAGAGTCGCGTTTTCGCGACTCTTTTTATTTTCAAAAAAATAGATGTCGCTTTTTTCGTTTTCTTGTGTTATAATCCAAGCATAGAAAAATAAACGGAGGCACGACTATGATTGCACATGTTATTGACGAATTTCACGTTCTGCGGGACTACACGGTAATGGTTCTCGATCGTGAAACCGAGGATGGCGCGATTTGCTACCGCATTGACGGGCAGGTCTATATGCCCGTCCGCCTCGGCTCGACCACCGTTCCGATCCCCCGAAATTACCTTGCCGTCAAGGCGTGCCGCTCGTTCAAAGGCTCGGCCGTCGAGTCCGTGTAAACGTCACTCCCGTCCGCTTACCGGAATCGGTCGTCTCACTACCAATGGTGCAGTTGCCCCATGCATCATAGCGATACCTTACTTTTAGATTGCCGCCGGTATCGTAAACGGAAACAGCATCGCCGTGCAGATCGCGCTGAAAATATACACATTGGCCGTGTTGTCATTGATCTAATGCACACCAATCACGTCCTCTGCGTCGTACCGTAAGTACATTATATCATACCGGAGATTTATTTTCAACGCTGTACAAAGCAACGCGACCTCTTTTTTCCCCCCGAAATGACGATTTTTAGAGAAGGGTTACGACTGAAAAGCGAAGAGAAGAAAAAGAAACGACGATCTTCTTTCGAAAATCGTCGCTTCTTTTGGGTAGGCCCAAGGAGATTCGTTTCATCATTGTGTCGCCGCCGACGCAGCGGCGACGAGCAACACTCCCCCGGAGTGTTGCATTTTATGTTCGAACCTCCTCTTGCGAATGCCATACAAAAAATCACCACCCTGTCGGGTGGTGATTTTTTTGGTGGACCCGAGGAGATTCGAACTCCCGACCCCTACAATGCGAATGTAA